>NZ_JAAFKF010000018.1 GCF_013299175.1 Sphaerotilus sp. | reverse complement strand
CCCAGGTGTCCTTGGTGCCACCGCCCTGCGACGAGTTGACCACCAGGGAGCCTTCCTTGAGGGCCACGCGGGTCAGGCCGCCCGCCACCATCTGCACCGACTTGCCCGACAGCACGAAGGGTCGCAGGTCAATGTGACGCGGCGCCACGCCCGACTCGACGAACGTCGGGCAGGTGGACAGGCTCAGCGTCGGCTGGGCGATGTAGTTGCTCGGGTTGGCGACGAGCTGCGCGCGAAAGGCGGCGATCTCGGCCTTGGTGGACGCCGGGCCGACCAGCATCCCGTAGCCGCCCGCGCCGTGGACCTCCTTCACCACCAGCTCGTGCAGGTGGTCAAGCACGTACTGGTAGTCGTCCTTCTCACGGCAAAGGTAGGTCGGGACGTTGTTCAGGATCGGTTTTTCCCCGAGGTAGAACTCGATCATCTTGGGCACGTAGGCGTAGATCGACTTGTCGTCGGCGACCCCCGTGCCGACCGCGTTCGACAGCGTGACGTTGCCGGCCCGGTAGACCGACAGCAGCCCCGGGCAACCCAGCGTCGTGTCCGGGCGGAACACCAACGGATCGAGGAAGTCGTCGTCCAGCCGGCGGTAGATGACATCCACGCGCTTCGGGCCGCGCGTGGTGCGCATGAAGACGAAGTTGTCCTTCACGAACAGGTCCTGGCCCTCGACCAGCTCGACGCCCATCTGCTGGGCCAGGAAGGCGTGCTCGAAGTAGGCCGAGTTGTACATGCCGGGGGTCAGCACCACGACCGTCGGGTCGTTGACGCCGTTCGGGGCGACCTCGCGCAGCGTCTCCAGCAGCAGGTCGGGGTAATGCGCGACGGGGGCAATGCGGTGGTTGGCGAACAGGTCCGGGAACAGCCGCATCATCATCTTGCGGTTTTCGAGCATGTAGCTCACGCCGCTGGGCACGCGCAGGTTGTCCTCCAGCACGTAGTAGTTGCCGCTGCCATCCGGGTTGGCCGCCCGCACGATGTCGATGCCGGAGATGTGCGAGTACACGCCGCCGGGCACGTCCACGCCGATCATCTCGGGGCGGAACTGCGCGTTGGAGAGGATCTGGTCGGCCGGCACGATGCCCGCCTTGACGATCTCCTGCCCGTGGTAGACATCGTGGATGAAGCGGTTGAGCGCCGTGACCCGCTGCTTCAGCCCCTGTTCCATCTCGCGCCACTCGTGGGCGGGGATGACGCGCGGAATCAGGTCGAAGGGGATCAGCCGCTCGGTGCCTTCGCCGGAATCCTTGTCGCCGTAGACGGCGAAGGTGATCCCGACGCGCCGGAAGATCATCTCCGCCTCTTCGCGCCGTGCATGCATCACCTCGGGCGGCTGCTGGGCCAGCCAGCGCGCATAGGTCCGATAGTGTTCCCGCACCGCAGCGCCACTGGCTGCGGCCTCGGCATCGGTGGAATTCATTTCGTCGAACATCGGTCTCATGGGGGTGGTGGATCGTTGAAAGCGTTGGAGCCGGTGGAAGAAGACTTAGCAATATCAGGGCCATCCTTCAGCGCCTCCACCACCACGGGCACCGACTCGGGTCGCTGCCAGTAGCGCGGACGCTGCCTGCGGGTGCAGTCTTGGGCGCCATCGGCACTGCGCCAGTGCCATGCACCACAATGGGGCGTCTGAACCACCGCGATGCCTTGTGCGCCGTAACGCGCCATCACCGCAGGCGCCGGATGCCCGTAGCGGTTGTGCCGCCCCGCCTGCACGATAGCCCAGGTCGGCTGCACCGATTTGAGAAAATGCACCGTCGAGGAGGAGCCGCTGCCGTGGTGCGGCACCAGCAGCACCTCGGCCTTCAGGCGCTCCGGCTGTCGGATGACCAGGCGCAGCTCCTGGTCGATGCCGATGTCGGCCGTCAACAGCGCCGCCCGCCCGCGGGCCGACGCGATCCGCAGCACGCACGACACCGCGTTGGGCCGCAGCACGGCGATGCCCGGCCGGTCATGGTCAGCGGCCTCGGGGTGCAGGAACTCGAAGGCCACGCCGTCCCACACCCAGCGCGTGCCGGCGGTGCAACGCTGGTGCGGCGCGTGCTGGCGCAGCGGGTGGCCCGGCTCCAGCGAACTCTGCACCAGGCCGACCGGCAGCGCCTGGAGCACCGCCGCTGCGCCGCCGCTGTGGTCCGTGTCGCGGTGGGTGATGACCATCTGGTCTAGCCTGCGCACGCCCAGTGCCCGCAGCAGCGGCACCAGCACCCGCTCCCCCGCATTGCCCGCCTCGCCATGGCGGCCATAGGCGGGGCCGGTGTCGTAGAGCAGGGTGTGGTGTGCGGTGCGCAGGAGCACGGCGTTGCCCTGGCCGATGTCGGCGGCGAGCAGCTCGAATTCTCCTTGCGGCGGCACCGGCAACACGGGCCACCCCATCGGCAGCAGCAGCGGCAACCCCGCCAGCCGCCACCCCAGCGGCAGCGGCGCCACCAGCAAGGCGGCAGCCGCGACACCCAGCGCCTGCGCCCACAGCGGCACCGCCGGCAGATGCACGCTCGCCCAGGGCCACGCCGCCAGCGTCTGCAGCACCGCCATCAAGCCCTCGACCACCGGCAGCGCCCAGCCCCACAGCGGCGCGTACACCAGCCCGAGCAAGGCCAGCGGCGTGACCAGCAGCGTCACCACCGGAATCGCCACCGCATTGGCCAGCAGCGACACCAGCGACACCTGCTGGAAGAACAGCAGCGTCCACGGCGCCAGCCCGACCGTGACCACCCACTGCGTGCGCCAGAGGCTGCGCAGCTCGGCCAGGGCGCGTCCACGCCAACCGAGGGCCCTCGCTGTCGTGCCCGTGTCGGACGGCGCCGTGCCACCCAGCATCAGCAGCGCCACCGCGACGAAGGACAGCCAGAACCCCGCCTGCAGCAGCGCCCACGGGTCCAGCGTCACCACGCCGACGGCCGCCGCCAGCAGGATGCGCCCGCCCGACCAGCGCCACGCCCCGCTGCGCAGCCCCACGACGATGGCCAGCATCCCCACCGTGCGCTGCGCCGGCACGCCCCAGCCCGCCAGCAGGGCATACCCCACCGCCACCCCCAGCCCGCCCCAGCGCGCCACCACCGGTGCCGGCCGCACCAGCAGCCACGCACTGCGCAGCCGCCAGCACCGCCCGATCACCAGCCCGCCCAGCCAGCCCAGCAGCGTGACGTGCAGCCCGCTGATCGACACCAGATGCGCGACACCCGTGGTGCGGAACACGGCCCAGTCCCCGCGCTCGATCGCCGCCTGGTCGCCCACCGCGAGCGCGGCCAGCAGCCCCGCCGCCGGGGTGTCGCCCAGCGTCTGGCGCAGGCGGTCGCGCAGGTTCTGGCGCAACCGATCGATGGGTTCACGGCCGGTTTCCGCCAGCAGCACGGCGTTCTGTACCGTGCCCACCGCCCCCACCCCGCGCTCGAACAGCGCCAGCACCATGTCGAACCCGTGCGGATTGACCGGCCCGTCCGGCAGGCGCAGCCGCACCGACAGGCGCCACCGCTGGCCCGCCCGCGGCATGGTCTTCGCGGTGAAGCCCGCCCCATCGCCTGCGGGATACCACGCCAGACTCAGGCGAGACGGCACGCCCTGGGGTGGCACCGGATCGGCCGCATCGACCACCAGATCGAAGCGCACGCCATCCGGCCGCCACACGGGCAAACCGGACACCACACCGGTGACGGACAGCGTCTGCAGCTCCAGCGCCGGGTCCAGCCGGTCGGCCAGCCGCTGCCCGGCGCGCCAGTCGGTCAGCGACCACGCGAGCAGAGCCGCCGCCAGCAGGGTCCACACCGCGGCCCGCCATCCGGCCGTCCAGCCCGACACCTTGCCCGCCACCACCAGCCCCAGCGCCACGCTGACCGCCAGCCAGCGCCCATCCGGGCCGGCCAGCGTGGCTTGCTGCAACTGCCACGCCGTGCCGAGCAAGCCCCCGGCCCCGGCCCACACGACCCCACCGCTCCCCCGGTCTGACGCCCGCATCCGTCCTGCCCTTCCGCTCAGTTCCGCTCAGTTCCGCTCAGTTCGATTGAGCTGCGACCAGTGTAGGATCGTGCAGATGGCACACCATGGCCACTGTAGTTTTTTTCATTTTCAGCATTCCATTCCATTCCCTTCCTCTTCCCCACTGCCATGAACATCTCCGAACGCCTCCAGGACCTGGGCATCACGCTGCCGCCCGTGGCCATCCCCGCCGCTGCCTACGTGCCCTTCGTGCAGACCGGCAACCTGGTCTTCCTGTCCGGCCACATCGCCAAGCGCGACGGCCAGCCCTGGGTCGGCCAGCTCGGCAAGACCATGACCACCGCAGAGGGGCAGCAGGCCGCCCGCGCCATCGCCATCGACCTGCTCGGCACGCTGCAAGCCGCCGTGGGCGATCTGGGCCGCGTGCGCCGCATCGTCAAGGTGATGAGCCTGGTCAACAGCACCGGCGACTACACCGAGCAGCACCTCGTCACCAACGGCGCGTCGCAGCTCTTCGCGCAGGTCTTCGGCGACCAGATCGGCGCCCACGCCCGCAGCGCCTTCGGTGTGGCGCAGATTCCGCTGGGCGCCTGCGTCGAGATCGAGCTGATCGCCGAGATCGCCGACACCGAATGACCCCGATCCGCCTGTTGCAGCGCCACACCCGGCTCGCCCTGGCGCTGGTCGCGCTGGCGTGTCTGGCCAGCGTGGGTGGCGCGCTCTACGCGCAGCATGTCCACGGGATGGAGCCGTGCCCGTGGTGCATCCTGCAGCGCATCCTGTACCTGGCGATCGCCGCCGTGGCCTTGCTGGCCGCCGCACTGCCGGCCAGAAGCGCGGGGCGTGTCTCGACGGCGCTGTCCGCGGTGCTGATGGCCGCACTCGGGCTGGCGGGGGTCGCCGCGGCGCTCTACCAGAACCTGGTCGCCGCCAAGCTGCCCTCCTGTGACATGACGCTGGCCGACCGGATCGTCTCGGGCCTCGGGCTGGATGCGTGGCAACCCGAGGTGTTCGAGGTGCGCTCGTCGTGCGCGGACGCGGCGGTGTCGCTGCTGGGCGTGCCGTTCGAGCTGTGGAGTGCGGCGCTGTTCGGGCTGGTGGCGGGGCTGTCGGCCGGGCTGGTGTGGGCCGTCCTTGCCCCGGAGCCTGGGGATGCGGACCCGTGGGCACGGGGCGTTGCGGGCCGCCAGACTGGGGCTTAATGGCGCCATGAGCGAGAGCGAGCAGGAACAGACCAGAGCACTGGCGCAGGAACAGGCCGAACGGGTCGTCCAGCGCCTGATGCGGCGTTACAGCGCCGACACCCACCGCCCCGTGCCGCCGTCCGCGCAGGACAGCGCCTTCCGCGACTGGCTGGGACTCGCCAGCGGCATGCCCCCGGCCGAGCTGAGCCGGGCCACGGTCGCGCAGGTCGATACCCGCCTGATTCCCCTGGAGGTCAGCCGACAGCGCCTGTGCGTGGCCTTGCGGGCAGCGGATGGCGCGGTCGCCCTGGTGCTGGCCGACCCCTTCGACCGCGACCACCGCCTCTGGCTCGAAGCCCGCCTGCGCGACGCCGGCCACCCGCGCACGCGCTGGTATGTCACGCCAGTACAGGCACTGCTCGGCTTCGTGGACCGCATCGAGCACACCCGCCTCGCCGACGAGGCCCGCCACACGGGCGTGCGCCGGCCCGGTCGTGACGTGCCGGCCGAATCGGACGCGCTGCGCCACATCAACGGCGTGCTGCGCCAGGCCCTGAGCGCCCGCGCCACCCATGTCCACTGGCTGCAGGCTGAAGCGGGGGAAACCGGCCGCGAGGCACCTGGCACATGGCGGATGCGCGTCGAAGGCGTGCTGCACCGCGCACCGCCCCCCGCCGCCGCCGCCGCCGATCTTGACGCATCGGCACCGTCGTTCAACGCCGTGTTCGACGCACTGCAGTCGGCGGCGACGCGGGACGGGCACCTGCCGGTCGTCCACGCCGGACGGCAGTTGACGGCACAGATCACCGTGCTGTCCCGCGACACGGCGGACGGGCGCACCGAACGGGCGGCCGTGCTGCGCCTGCCGACGCACGTTGCGGCGGACCACACCCCCAGCCTCGACGCGCTCGGCCACGACAGCTCCACGCTCGACCGGCTGCGCAGCGCCCTGCAACGCGCACATGGCCTGTGGCTGCTGGTGTCGCCGCCTGGTGCAGGCAAGTCCGAGACGCTGCAGGCGCTGGCCCGCGAGCGGACAGCGGCCGGCCAGCGGGTGCTGCTGTTGCCGCAACCGACCCCGGACGTGCTGGACGCGGCCTTCGCGCAGGATCTGGATCTCCTGCTCATCGACGAGCTGGACGGGCCGGTGTCGGCGGTGCGGCTGGCCGACGAGGTGCTGCGGGGCCGGCCGGTGGTGCTGTGCGTGGCGGCGCCGGACCCGTGGTCGGCGCTGGTGCGGCTGGAGCGCCAGGGCTGGCCGGCACCGCTGCTGGCGAGTGCGCTGCGCGGGGTGCTGATGCAGAGTCTGCTGCGCCTGAATTGCCCGTCGTGCAGCCGCCCGGTGGCGCCGGCACGGGCCGGGCAGCCGCCCTCGGTGCGCGGCGCAGGCTGCGCGGACTGCGACCACACCGGGCAGATCGGCCGGCAGGTGGTGAGCCGCTGGCTGACCGTGACGCCGCTGCTGGCCGACCTGCTCGCCACGCACGCCTCGCCGCAGGCATGGAACGCCGCCGCGGCACGGGACGGCTACACCGGCCTGCACGACGCCGCGCTCGACTGGGTCACCGCCGGGCTGGTGTCGCGGGAGGAAGCGCAACGTGTCGCTGCGCTGGCGGTCTGAGCTGCTGCTGGAGCTGCGGATGCGGGGCTGCCAGGCGCAGTTGCTGGGCGCGGGCTGGACAGCGCACAGCCAGGCCTCGGCCAGCGCCGGCGGCAGTGGCGGTGCGGCCCTCTCCGCTGCGCTGGCGGCGCTGCGGCTGGCCGACGTGGACACGCTGCCCTCCATCGCCCGGCTGCGCGTCGCCGACGAATACGTGCTGCACCGGTTGATCGAGGGGGAAGGCTCGCGGGCCATGGTGCTCGCGCAGGCCCGTGCCCACTTCGACCAGGCGCTCGGGCCGGGCGAGCGCCACGTGATGCTGCTGCCGCTGGGCCGCAAGCGCCACCGCTGGCTGGCCAGCGCCATCAACACCAGTGATCTGGCGGCCTGGACGGATGCGCTCTCGCAGTCCGGGGTGTACCTGGCGGACATGCAGCCCATGCTGTTCGACGAATGGCAGCGGCTGCGCGACCAGATCCGTGACCAGGACGCCGTGCTGGTGCTGCTGCGCGACGAGGGGGCGACGCTGATCCGCCTGATCGACGGGCTGCCGGTGGACCTGCTGTGGGAGCGGTTCGATCCGGGCGATGCGGCCACGCTCGATCGCCGCCTGCGGGCCTTTGCGCGCACGCCGCAGGGCCGCAGCCTGCGCCCGGTCTGGGCACAGAGCGACCACGCCGACACTGCGCCACCGCCGACCGAGTCCACCCAGGTGATCTACCTGCTGCCCGAAAGCAAGACGCTGTGCCGCTATGTCTGGGACCGGGACGCTGTGGATCTGGCGGGCGACAGGGCGGCGGACGCAGGCGCCGCCACACCCTGAGGCGCGGTGTCGGTCGGCTCGTCGGGGTCGGAACCCGCCAGCCGCATGCCCACTTGCACCCGCAGGCCGCCCAGCTCCGGCGAGCGGTCCACCTCCACCGACAGGTGCAGCGCCAGCGCGATGCGGCGCACGATGGACCAGCCCAGGCCGCTGCCCGGCCGCTCGTTGCCCAGCGCGCGGAAGAAGCGTTCGCCCAGCCGCGCCAGGTGTTCGGGCGGCAAGCCGGGGCCGCTGTCCTCGACCACCAGCATCACCCAGTCCGGCATCACCGGCACCACGGAAACACGCACCGTCGCCCCCCGCGGGCTGTAGCGCAGCGCGTTGTCGATCAGGTTACGCAGCAGCACTGCCAGCAGCGTCGGTTCGGCCCGCACCTGCAGCCAGCCCACGTCCTCCGGCGCGTCGAGCTGCAGCTCCTGCCCTTCGTCGAAGGCGCACGAGGCGATCTCGACCACTTCGTCCCGCGCCAGCACCACCAGATCGACATGGCCCAGGCGCGCCTGCGGCTCGGCCTCCAGGCGGGCCAGCGTGAGCAACTGCTGCACCAGCCGCGTGGCCCGGTCGCAGCCGACCAGCGTGGCCTGGAGCGCATGGCGGCGCGCAGCCGGGTCGTGGACGGCCAGCGCCGCCTGCGCCTGGGCGCGGATGCCGGCGATCGGCGTGCGCAGCTCGTGCGCGGCGTCGGCGGTGAAGCGGCGCTCGGACGCCAGCAGCGCGGTCGTCCGGTCGAACAGCTCGTTGAGGGCGCTCACCAGGGGCAGCAGCTCGGTGGGGGCGTCGTGCATCTGGATGGGGTCGAGCGCGGCCGGGTCGCGGCCCGCCAGCTCCTTGCCGAGCCGGTCCAGCGGCACCAGCCCGAGCCGCACCGCCCACCACACGCTCAACCCCAGCAGCGGCAGCGCCACCAGCAACGGCAGGAGCGAGCTGCGCAGCACCGCCTGGAGGATCTCGGCCCGCGAATAGCTCAGCTCGCCGACCAGCACGATCACGTCGGACTGGCTGGGCCGCGCCGCGAAGACACGCCAGTCCCGTCCGGCCAGCCGTGTGGCGTGGAAACCGGGTTGCAGGGGCGCCAGCGGCTCGGCCGGCGCGTTCCACGAGTGCAGGTCGAGCTGGCCCGCTCGCCAGACCTGGAAGGCCACCCGCGGCGAGTACCGGTGCAGGTTGTTGGCCGGCGGCAGCAGCACTTCGCCACCGTCCTGCAACTGCAGCGCCACCAGCAGCGCCGCCGACTGCGCCAGGTGGCCGTCAAGCAGGTCATCGAGTTCGCGGCGCGTGTCGGCCCAGGCCAGCACCGCCGCCAGCAACCACAGCAGCGACACTCCCGCCAGCACCCGCCGCAGCAGCCGCGTGCGCAGCGAGCTGCTGGCCACGCGGGTGGTCACAGCGGTGCGAGACCGCTGTCGGTGCCGGTGACGGTGTCGCCCGTGCCTGCCGGGCTGGACTGGGCGGCAAACGCGTAGCCGACACCGCGCACGGTGCGGATGCGGTGGGAGCCGAGCTTGCGCCGCAGGTGGTGGACGTGGACCTCGATGGTGTTGCTGCCGACTTCCTCGCCCCAGCCGTAGAGGTGGTTTTCGAGCTGCTCGCGGGTGAGCACCCGGCCGGGGCGCAGCATCAGCACATGCAGCAGGCTGAACTCGCGGCTGGAGAGCTTGACCACCTCGCCGTCCGCCCAGACTTCACGGGACGCGGGTTGCAGATCGACGCCGTTGCAGCTCAGGCGGTCCTGGGCCTGTCCATGCGAGCGGCGCACCAGAGCGCGCAGGCGGGCGGCAAGTTCATGCAGATCGACGGGCTTGACCACGTAATCGTCTGCCCCGAGGTCGAGCGCCTGGATGCGCTGGGGCACGGCGTCGCGCGCCGTCAGCACCAGCACGGGGGTCGCCACGCCGCGGGTGCGCAGGTTGTGCAGCACGTCCATGCCATCGACGCGGGGCAGGCCCAGATCGAGGATTGCCGCGGTGTAGGTCTGGTTCAGCAGCTCCCGTTCGGCGGCCACCCCATCGCGCACCCAATCGACCTGGAAGCCCAGGGCTTTCAACCCGGCGCGCAAACCATCGCCCAGCAAGGGGTCGTCTTCCGCCAGCAGCAATCGCATGATTTGAAAATATCCCTCAGTCTCGGTGAATGCCCCGATGGTACCGGCTGGGAATGAAGGCGGCCTTAGTTTGAAACAAAAAGAAGGCCCGACCAAAATGGGCCGGGCCTGAAAGCCCGCGCCACCGGAGTGGCACGGTGCGGGGGAACTGGAGAATCAAACTAAATTCACGACAGTTACGAATTTAACACAACAATGCGCGTGAAACCAACAGCAGCCTACACAGACCACCTTAACGAAGATTAACCAAATCGGCGATTTATCAGTTACAGCGCCCGTAATATCAAAATCCATCCCAATCGTGGTACTCGCTTAATCAAACTGCTGGCGAGGGTGCAGAAATCGCCTGCACCTTCATCGTGGTGTCGATGGCGCGGCCCTTGCGCGCACGCCGGCCCACATAGGCAGCAAGCGCCGCCGGCCGCAAATCCTCGTCGCGGGCCTTGGCGCCGCGCCCGACACCGCTGACCCGCAATCCGGTCGAAAACGGCACCACCATGCGCAGCGGATCGGCGGCATCGACCTCCATCAGCGTCAGCCCGCGACCACCGTTGGGCTGGTGCTTGAGTTCACCCAGCCCGAACACCAGCAACCGCCCGCCTGCGGACAAACAGGCCACCTGCGTGTGCTTCGGCTCCACCGCGACCGGCGGGAACCACTGCTCGCCCGCCTCCAGCGCGAGGTAGCTCTTGCCGCCCTTCTGCCGCGTGACGAGATCGCCGAGTTTCGCCAGCAAGCCCGTGCCGCCGCTGTGGGCCAGCAGCAGCAGCCGGTCGGCCGACCCCGCCAGGTAATGCAGGATCTGCGTGCCCGACTCCATCTCGACCAGCGAGGTGATCGGCGCACCATCGCCCCGCGCCCCCGGCAAGGCGCTGACCGGCACCGAATACACCCGCCCGTTGCTGCCGCAGACGATGAGCGGATCGACCGTGCGGCACTCGAACGTCCCGTACAGCCCGTCGCCCGCCTTGAACGCGAAACCCGCCGCGTCATGCCCGTGGCCGGTACGCGCCCGCACCCAGCCCTTCTGGCTCACCACCACCGTCACCGGCTCATCGATCACCTTCACCTCGGCGACGGCTTTCTTCTCGGCCTGGATCAGCGTGCGGCGGTCGTCGCCGAACTGCTTGGTGTCGGCCTCGATCTCGCGGATGACCAGCCGGCGCAGCGAATTCGGGTTGCCGAGGATGTCGTCGAGCTTGCCCTGCTCGGTGCGCAGCTCCGACAGCTCCTGCTCGATCTTGATCGCCTCCAGACGGGCGAGCTGGCGCAGGCGGATCTCCAGGATGTCTTCGGCCTGCCGGTCGCTCAAGCGGAAGCGTTCGATCAACGCCGCCTTCGGCTCGTCGCTCTCGCGGATGATGCGGATCACCTCGTCGAGGTTGAGCAGGACCGTCTGCCGCCCTTCGAGGATGTGGATCCGGTCGTGTACGCGGGCCAGCCGGTGTTCGGTGCGTCGGCGCACGGTGGCGAGCCTGAAGCCGATCCACTCGGCAAGCATCTGACGCAGGCTCTTCTGCGTCGGGCGGCCGTCCGCGCCGACCATGGTGAGGTTGACCGGGGCGGAGCTTTCGAGACTGGTGTGCGCCAGCAGCGTGGTGATCAGCTCCTGCTGGTCGATGGCACGGCTCTTCGGCTCGAACACCAGCCGCACGGCCGCGTCCTTGCTCGACTCGTCGCGCACGCCATCGAGCACCGACAGCACCGTCGTCTTGAGCTGCACCTGCTCGGGGGTGAGCGCCTTCTTGCCGGTCTTGACCTTCGGGTTGGTCAGCTCCTCGATCTCTTCGAGCACGCGCTGGCTGCTGGCGCCGGGCGGCAGTTCGGTGACGACCAACTGCCACTGCCCCCGCGCCAGATCCTCGATCTTCCAGCGGGCGCGCACCTTGAGCGAGCCGCGGCCGGTGCGGTAGGCGTCGCGGATGTCGCTCTCGCTGCTGATGAGCTGGCCACCACCGGGGTAGTCCGGGCCGGGCAGCAGGGCGTGCAGCGCGTCGTCGCCGAGGTGCTCGTCGCGGATCAGCGCCACCACGGCGGCCGAGACCTCGCGCAGGTTGTGGCTGGGAATCTCCGTGGCCAGCCCGACCGCGATGCCGGACGCACCGTTGAGCAGCACGAACGGCAAGCGGGCCGGCAACTGGCGCGGCTCCTCGGTCGAGCCGTCGTAGTTGGGGATGAACTCGACCGTGCCCTCGTCGATCTCGTCGAGCAGCAGGCGGGAGATCGGGGCCAGCCGCGCCTCGGTGTAGCGCATCGCCGCGGCGCCGTCGCCATCGCGCGAACCGAAGTTGCCCTGGCCGTCGATGAGCGGGTAGCGCAGCGCGAAGTCCTGCGCCATGCGGACCAGCGCGTCGTAGGCCGCGGTGTCGCCGTGCGGGTGGTAGCGGCCGAGCACGTCACCGACGACACGGGCACTCTTGACCGGCCGGGCGCCGCTGGTCTGGCCGCTGGTGCTGCGCGAGGTGGTCAGACCCATGCGCTGCATCGCGTAGAGGATGCGGCGCTGCACGGGCTTCTGTCCGTCGCACACATCGGGGAGTGCCCGGCCCTTGACGACGCTGAGCGCGTATTCCAGATAGGCACGCTCGGCGTAGTGCGCGAGTGTCAGGGCGTCATCGCCGGGGCCAGGGTGGCGGGCGGGCGCGGAAGAGAAATCGATCGTGGTCTGGTCCATCTTGCGGCAGTCGGGTCACGGCATGACCCGCCGCCTCAGCGGAAACCGGCACGGGTCACGTCAGGCAAAGGGATGCGCCTGCGGCACGATTGTGCAGGACATTGCCGCCGCCATCGCCCGCAGCGGGGTGGGCCGCACCACGCGCGGGGTCTGCACCGGTGCGTCGATCGCCCAGCCGAGGTCCACCGGATCGGGCGTGCTGTCCAGCGCAACGTGGTCGGTCTGGGCCGACCAGTCGGACAGGCTGAAGCGGGTGTCGGGCGCTTTGCCGGTGGCCGGTGCGACCTGCGCCCAGTCGGCACAGGTGTCCGCGAAACACGGCGGCAGCAAGTCCTCGCAGACCAGGCTGTCGGCGGACAACTGCCTCGGCGGACGGGCCACCGTCGGCGGCAGCTCGGCCAGAACGGGCACAGACGGCAGCGAGGGGCGGGGCATGGGCACACCCATGGCGGCAACCGGCAGCAGGGCCGCACTGCCAGGGTGCTGGTTGCGCTGCTCGCGCCGGGCCTTCAGGTGGCGCTGCCCGGCGAACAAGGTCACGAGGACAAAGATGAGCAGCAGTTGGGCCAAGATCGAGGCGGTACCGAGTTCCATGTGCAGTGTTCCCCTGCGTGTGTAGGTGTGTGTGTTGGTGCTGTAGCCACTGACACTGCCGCATTCACACCGCGGTCTGCGCATCAGCTTCCATCCCCCGACAGTCGTCTTTCTCGTTGTTCTGGAAAAAGACCCTCCCTGTCAGTTGTCGTTACCTGCGAGCCATCCGCGGGGGGGAGGATGTGCAGCTCGCCAATGGATGGTAGGTGGCCCTGTTCTGCACAGTACCGGGCAGAGGTCCGGTCGGCGCCAAGACTTTGGTCTGGACAACCCTCGCCCACCAAACCACACCACACCTCACCTCACCATGCTGCCTGGTACGAGCGCGGGTTGAAGCGCGGGTGCCGCGTGATCGCGCCGATGTCCACGAACTCGAAGTCGTTGAGCTTCATGTGCTGGATCTGCCAGACCGTCAGGGGGTTCCAGCGTTCGTCCGGGTCGCCTTGCACGAAGAAGTCCGAGCCGATGTCCGCCACGTACAGGCCGTATTTCTGCATCGCGCGCGCCAGCACCTTGGCCTGTGCCGTCCACCAGAACGGGATGTCGAAGTCCGCCCGCAACCGCAGCAGCGCGCCGAAGGGGATGCCGTCGGCGCGGGTCGTGCCGGCGGAGTGGCTGGCGGGCCAGGTGTGGCGGCGGTCCAGCACGGCATCGCGGAAGGTCACGCGCAGCGCATGGGGGATGACGCCCGCCTCCACCTCGTCGATGCGCGCCAGCAGCGGCAGGATGGGCAAGCCCGCCGCGTCGGCCGAGGTCCAGCCGTCCGGGCGCATCTCCATCGACTTCAAGTCCCAGGCGGCGGTGGCGTAGGCGCTCCAGCGGCCGTTGACCTGGTAGCTGAAGTAGCTTTCCCAGAGGCGGCAGGCGCCCTGCTCCAGCACCAGCACATGGCGGTCACCGCAGGTGGCGGGGTCGTTGCAGGCGCCGCGTTCGGCCTTCAGCAAGGCGTCGAGCGGATAGGGAAAGCGCCGCCGTGTCGGGATCACGCCATCGCAGCCGCGCAGGATCGCCGGCGTGCCCTGGTCGCCGACGGCGCAGTCGCTCTCGGCGGGCACGCCCTGGCCATTGGAGTCGCGCACATCCTGGATGCCGTGGCTCACCAGCGGCCAGCGGGTGGTGGCGGGGGTGCCATCGACCACGTTGACGGGGATGCCGTAATAACGCTCGGTCTGCAGGGGATCGACGGTGCGGCCCCAGTCGGCGTGCAGCTTGCGGCCCGGGCCGATGGAGCCGAGCCAGGCGGTGCTGCGGGCGTGGGGCGGGAAACGCTGCACATCGTCGATGCGCTGGCTGAAGATGGCACCGGGGGGGAAGAGTTCGCAGCCGGCGAGGGCCGGTGCGGCCTGCGCGGCCGGTGCGAGCAGCGGGGTCAGTGCGCAAAGCACCCTGGACGCGGCCAGCACGGCGGAGCGGAAAAACGGATGGACAGACATGGGCAGAGCGGCAGCAGCCGGGTGGAGACATCGATCACCCAGTATCGATCCATCGCCACTGCCCCGAGAACCCGAAGCGAGAATCTGGCAGATTCCTGTTGTTTGAAAAAATTCCTCCCTGCCAGTTATGTTCCCTGCGAGCCGTCCGCGGGGGGGAGGACATTGCAGCTCGCAGACAGCATGGTAGGCGGGAGCCTCGGCCGCACCGCCAGCCCAAGGGTGGGTGCGGACCCAGACCTAAGTCGGGACTCAGTTGGGTGGCACCAGCTTGTGGCGCAGCGCCAGCAGCACCGCCTCGGTGCGGTTGCTCACCCCCAGCTTGCTGAGGATGTTGGTGATGTGGAACTTGACGGTGGGCAGCGCGATGCCGAGCTGGTCCGAGATGTCCTGGTTGCTCAGGCCGCGCGCCATCAGCGCCAGCAGCCCGCGCTCGCGCTGGGTCAGGTCGGCACCCGGTGCGGCGTTCTGCGACACGCTGATCAGCGCCTCGGTCGCCTCGGCGGACAACACGCGCCGCCCGCCATACGCCGCGCGGATCGTGTTGACCAGCTCGTGCGCCGACGCCGTCTTGGTCAGGTAGCCGACCGCCCCGGCCGCCAGTGCCCGCTGCACCTCGCCCGGCTCGGTCAGGCTGGTCAGGATGAGGAACCGCGTCTGCGGCGCCAGCGGGCGCAACTGCCGGATGGCCTCGATGCCGTCCATCTGGGGCATCAGCAGGTCCATCAGCACGACATCGGGCTGCAGCGCCGGGATCATCCGCACGGCATCCGCGCCGTGCCCGGCTTCGCCGACGCAGTGGAAGTCGCTCTCGCCCATGATCATCCCCACCAGACCGGCGCGGATCATGGGGTGGTCATCGACGATGAAGACGCTGATGCGCGCCGAAGGAGTAGCGTGGGTAGCGTGTGGGGTCATGTGAGTTCCAGCCGGATGTCAGTGCCCTCGTCCGGTCCCGAGGTGATGAGCCAGGTCGCGCCGATTTCGGCGGCCCGCTCGGCCATGTTGCTCAGGCCGAAATGGCCCGGCGGCGACACACCGGGGTCGAAACCATGCCCGTCGTCGGCGATGCGCAGCCGCCCGCCCCGCCCCTGTTCGGGCACGATCCATTCGATCACGGCGTGGCTGGCGCCGCTGTGGCGGGCGATGTTGGACAGCGCCTCCTGGGCGATGCGGTAGATCTGGATGCGCGTGGCGCTGGGCAGGCGGTCTTCGCGGGCCAGCCGGTGGGTGACGTCGATCGCGCCACGGCAGGCGAGCGCGTCGATGGCGTGCTGGAGCAGATCGGCCAGCGGCAGGTGCTGCAGCGCGTCCGGCCGCAGCTCGAACATCAGCAGCCGCATCTCGGACAGCGCGCCCTTGTTGAGCCGCTCCAGCGCCTCGGCCTGCTGCTGCAGCGCCGCCGCCGCACAGGCGTCCTCGCCCTCCAGCAGCCGCGCCGCCAGCCGGCCGAGCGTGCCAGCGATCACGTTGGCAGCGAACAGCGTCTGCGACACCGCGTCGTGCAGGTCGCGCGCGATGCGGTTGCGCTCGGCCACCACCGCCTGGTCCTTTTGCTGGGCCAGCAGTTGCGCGTGCCGCATCGCCAGTCCCGTCTGGCTGCCCACCGCGGTGAGCAGGCGAATGCGCTCCGCGTCGAAAAAGTCAGGCTCTTCGTGGTCCACCCGCAGCACGCCCATCACCGCCTCGCGTGACTTCAGCGGCACGGCCATCCATGCCTTCGTGCCCCGGTACAACCCCGAGGTGCGCGCATCGTCCGACAGCCACGACAACAGCCACGACAACAGGCTCTGGCGCACGCGGTTCTCGACGATGGCTTCACCTTCGCGCTCGATGTGCTCGTAATGTTGCAGGTTGGAGCGCGAAAGACGCATGCCGGTCAGGTCATCCTCGGGTGCCTGACTGGCGTCGTCGTTCTGCCTGTAGCCCATCAGCACGACCTGGCCGCCCTCGTCGCGGGCGGTGCGTGACCAGACCGAGGCGCTGGTGTAGGCCATGGTCTGCTCCAGCGCGCTCAGGGCTTCGGCGACCAGCTCGTGCAGCTCCGTCTTGCTGGCCAGCCCGATCGAGAGATCCTGCAAGGTGGAGAGTTCGTGCGTGCGCAGGGCCAGCCGGCGGCCCAGCGACTCGGTTTGGGCCAGCAGATCGCGCTGACGCCGGCGCCAGACCTCGATCAGCCGGCGCAGACCCGCGCTGGCGCGCTGCAGCTCCGAACTGCCAGTCTGCAGGGGCAGGTTGATGTCATCGACCGGCTCGCTGCGCCGCACCAACTGGGTCGCCGCGATGAGCTGCCGCAGCGAATGGCTCACCCGGTAGGCCAGCGCGGCGCTGGCAGCGGCGCACAGGGTGGCGGTGACCAGCATCGTCCCGACCAGCTCGGGCGAGACCCGTCCACCCCAGTGCAACCCGGCCGCCGCCAGCAGCGCCGGCAGCAGGATCACGGCCACGGACTGCCACACCAGCGAGTGGCTGTCGAAATGGCGGCGGCGCAGTCGGACCCACATGCCGTGCTCCACCCGCACTCAGTCGGGGAACTGGATCGGCGGGGTGTCGGTATCGGGCGGCGTGGTGCGCAGGGCCTCCACGGCTTCTTCGAGCAGACGCCCTGCCACATGCCGACCTCCGACACCCACGGCCACCGCCGCACCCACCGCGATCGCCCCCACCACCGAACCGAAGGCGATGCCCACGATGTCGCCCGGCAGCCCCGCCTGGCGCAGCGCCAGCGCCGCCGTGAAGAACAGGATCGCGCCGCGCACCAGATTGGCCAGCGCGGGGGCATTGGCGGCCGATCCCGCCTTGATGAGTCCGGCCACCCAGTTCGACAGCCACAACCCGCCAATCATCACGACGCCCGCCACGGCCACCCCTGCCAGCACCGCGCCAAGATTGACCACGAGCTTCGTCAGGATGGCAAAACCGAGCACCTCGCACGCCTGCATCACCGCCACGATCACGATGGAGAACATCACGACCGAGCCGGCCAGCTCCGAGGGGGTGCGGGCGCCGGCGCGGGTGGTGCTGCCCAGCCCGAGGTGTTGCGAGAGCTTGTTGAAGCCCATGCCGCTGAGCACGCCGGTGACGATGCCGGCGACCGCCCGCCCGATCAGCGCCGCCACCGCGATGATGATGGTCGAGGCCGTCACCTTCGGGATCAGCGCGATCACGGTGTCCAGCAGGTTGCTCACCGGCTTGGTCACGGCGTCCAGCCCGAGCGGCTCCAGCGCCGCGGCCAGCACCGGCAGCATGATGAACGAGAACACCACCGCGCCAACCAGCCCGGCCAGCCCGCCCTCGCCCAGCGACGCGGCCAGCCCCATGCGCTCGGCCACCTTCTCGGAGCCGGCGGCGCGCAGCATGCCGGTGGTGATCTGCCGCACGATCCGGGCCACGAGGAAGCCGATGCCGAACACCACGATGGTGCCGACCAGATTCGGCACGAACCCCATGATGCGCGACACCATGACGTTGACCGGGTCGAGCAGGCCCTTGAGTTCGAGTGTCTCCAGCAGCCCCGGCAGCGTGAACAGCCACACCACGCCGACGCCGACATTGGCCAGCATCGCCGAGAAACCCGGTGACTGCAGCTTCTCGTCCAGCCCGCGCGTCTGGCACAGCCGCCCGATCGCCGTCCGCACCAGCCGACTGCCGATCCACGCGACCAGCACCATCACCAGCGCGCCGATCACCTTGGGCGCATACGGCCCCAGACCACTCGCCACCGAACCCAACACACCACTGAATTGATCCATCGCTCTATCCCCGATCCCCGATCCCCGTCCCGGCGCCAGCCAGAACCCTCAGACATCCACGTCCACGGCGTCCCCGTGCAGCTCCATCAGCTCGCGCCGCGAGGCCGCCTCCCCCTTGCCCATCAGCTTGGTCAGCGCGGCGGTCGTGGCCGCCGTGCCGAGCGCGCCGCAGTCCACGCGCAGCAGCCGGCGCGTGTCCGGATTCAGCGTCGTTTCCCACAACTGCTCGGCGTTCATCTCGCCCAGCCCCTTGAAGCGGCTGATGTTCCATGACCCGTCGCGCGCGCCTTCCTTGCGCAGCTTGTCAAGTATCGCCTGCAATTCACCCTCGTCGAGTGCGTAAAACTTCGCGGCCGGCTTCTTGCCGCGGGCGGAAGCGTCCACGCGGTACAGCGGTGGCTTGGCGATGTAGAGGTTGCCGTTGTCGATCAGCCGCGGGAAATGGCGGAAGAACAGCGTCAACAGCAGCACCTGGATGTGCGAGCCGTCCACGTCCGCGTCGCTGAGGATGCAGATCTTGCCGTAGCGCAGACCCGACATGTCCGGCTGGTCGTTGGCCCCGTGCGGATCGACACCGACCGCCACCGCGATGTCGTGGATCTCGTTGTTGGCGAACAGCCGGTCGCGCTCCACCTCCCAGGCATTGAGCACCTTGCCGCGCAGGGGCAGCACGGCCTGCGTCTCCTTGTTGCGGCCCATCTTGGCGCTGCCCCCGGCCGAGTCGCCCTCCACCAGGAAGACCTCGTTCATCGACAGGTCTCGGCTCTCGCAGTCGGTCAGCTTGCCCGGCAGCACGGCCACGCCCGAACCCTTCTTCTTCTCGACCTTCTGCCCCGCGCGCTGGCGGGCCTGCGCCTGCCTGATGACGAGTTCGGCGAGTTTCTTGCCGTGTTCGACGTGCTGGCTCAGCCACAGCTCCAGCGTCGGCTTGACGAACGACGACACCAGCCGCAGCGCGTCCCGGCTGTTCAGCCGCTCCTTGGTCTGGCCCTGGAACTGCGGGTCGAGCACCTTGGCCGACAGCACGTAGCTGGCCCGCCCGAACACGTCGTCGGGCATCAGCTTCACGCCCTTGGGACACAGCGCATGCATCTCGACGAAGCCCTTCACCGCCTGGAACAGCCCGTCCTTCAGGCCCGCCTCGTGGGTGCCACCGGCAATCGTCGGGATCAGGTTGACGTAGCTCTCGCGCAGGTTGGTGCCCTCTTCGCTGAAGGAGACGCACCACGCGGCGCCCTCGCCTTCCGCGAAGGTCTCGTCGGCACCGCTGCTGGCGTACTGCGCGCCCTCGAACAGCGGAATCAGCGGCTCGCCGTTCAGGTGCTGCGCCAGGTAGTCGCGCAGGCCCCCCTGGTACAGCCAGGTCTGCACCTCGCCGGTCTTCTCGTGCGTCAGCGTGACCGTCACACCCGGCATCAGCACCGCCTTGCTGCGCAGCAGGTGGACGAGTTCGTGCTTCGGAATGTCGGCCGATTCGAAGTATTTCGGGTCCGGCCAGACGCGCACCGTCGTGCCCTGCTTGCGATCGCCGGACGAGGCCGGGCCGGCTGGCCGGATCACCAGCGGCTCCACCACGTCGCCGCCCGCGAAGGCCAGCGTGGCGACCTGTTTCTCGCGCCACACCGTCACCTGCAGCCGCGTCGCCAGCGCGTTCGTCACCGACACGCCAACGCCGTGCAGGCCGCCCGAGAAGCTGTACGCACCGCCCGAACCCTTGTCGAACTTGCCGCCCGCGTGCAGCCGGGTGAACACGATCTCGACCACGGACACGCCTTCTTCCGGGTGCAGGCCGAAGGGGATGCCGCGGCCGTCGTCCTCGATGCTGACCGAGCCGTCGCCGTGCAGGGTCACGCCGATGCGCTTGCCGTGGTGGGCGAGGGCTTCGTCGGCGGCGTTGTCGATCGCCTCCTGCACCATGTGCAAGGGGTTCTCGGTGCGGGTGTACATGCCGGGGCGCTGCTTGACCGGCTCCAGGCCCTTGAGGACGCGGATCGAGGCTTCGCCATAGGCGGCGGGAGAAGTGGAAGTCGGGGTCTTGGTGGCCATGGCGGCGGATTGTAGGGACCGTGGTCCGCGAAGTTCGCTACAGTCTGCGGGATGCGCGCCTCCTCACCCCTGCCTGCCGAAGCCCCTGCCCGCCTGTCGATGGTGCAGGTGCTGCTGTGCGGCGCGCTCATCGTCACGCTGTCGATGGGCATCCGCCACGGCTTCGGCCTGTGGCTGGCCCCCATCACGATGGAGCGCGGCTGGACACGCCAGACCTTCGCCTTCGCGATGGCGGTACAGAACCTCTCATGGGGTCTGGCCGGGCCGATCGCCGGGATGCTGGCGGACCGCTTCGGCGCCTTCCGGGTGCTCATGGGGGGCAGCCTGCTCTACGCGGGCGGGCTGGTGCTGATGTCGCTGTCCACCACCGGGCCGGCCTTCATCGCCAGCACGGGCCTGCTCATCGGCATGGCGCAGTCCGGCACGACCTACGCGGTGGTCTACGGCGTGATCGGCCGCCAGATCGACCCGATGAAACGCTCCTGGGCGATGGGCGTGGCGGCGGCGGCCGGTTCGTTCGGACAATTCCTGATGGTGCCGGTCGAGAACTGGCTGATCGGACACCTCGGCTGGCAGCAGGCGCTGGTGGTGCTGGGCTGCGCGGCGCTGGTCATCATTCCGCTGGCCTGGGGTCTGCGTGAACCGCAACTGCCCGGCGGCCCGACGCGCCCGCAGCAGAGCATCGGCGCCGCGCTGCGCGAGGCCATGGGCTACCGCAGCTTCCAGTTGCTGATGGCGGGCTACTTCGTCTGCGGCTTCCAGGTGGTGTTCATCGGCGTCCACATGCCCAGCTACCTGAAGGACCACGGCATGGCGCCCGAGGTGGCCACGACGGCGCTGGCGCTGATCGGCCTGTTCAACGTGGTGGGCACCTACGCGGCCGGCTCGCTCGGCCAGCGCATGGCCAAGCGGCACATCCTGGCGGCGATCTACCTCGCGCGCTCGGTGGTGATCGTGGCCTTCCTCGCCGCACCGCTGACACCGATGAGCGTCTACATGTTCGCCGCCGTGATGGGCGTGCTGTGGCTGTCCACGGTGCCGCCGACCAACGCGGTGGTGGCGCAGATCTTCGGGGTGCAGCACCTGTCGATGCTGGGCGGCTTCGTGTTCCTGAGCCACCAGATCGGCTCGTTCCTGGGTGTCTGGCTGGGTGGTGTTCTCTATGACCGCACCGGCAGCTACGACGTGGTGTGGGGCATCGCGGTGGCGCTGGGCGTGTTCGCCGCGGTGGTGAACCTGCCGGTGCGCGAGACCGCCATCGCCCGCCCGATGGGGCAACCGGCATGAGGCCGACCGTGCGCCATGCGCTGGTGGGCGCCGTGGCAGCGGTGGCGCTGGGGCTGGTGTTCGCGGCCTACCTGCAACCGGCGCTGATCGTCGATCTGGGCAACCGCCTGTGGAGCTGCTTCTGAACGCCTCGCCCTGGATTGTTCGCCATGCCGGCCTGATCCCCGGTTCAGCACACGATGCCCACCCAGCCCGTGTGCTGGACTTGGCCTGTGGTTCCGGCCGGCATGTGCGCTTCCTGGCCGCACTCGGCGCCCAAGTCACGGCGGTGGACCGGGACGCAGCGGCACTGGACACCCTGCGCGGCGTGGCGGCCGAGGTGATCGTCGCCGACATCGAGGCCGGGCCGTGGCCGCTGGACGGGCGGATCTTCGACGCCGTCATCGTCACGAACTACCTGTGGCGCCCGCTGCTGCCCAGGATCGTGGCCAGTGTCGCGCCCAGCGGCGTGCTGCTCTGCGAAACCTTCGCCCACGGCAACGCCAGTGTGGGCAAGCCGTCGCGCCCGGATTTCCTGCTGCAACCGGGCGAGTTGCTCGATGCGGTGCGCCCGGCGCTGCGCGTCATCGCCTACGAGGACGGCTTCCTCGACACCCCTGCGCGCTTCGTGCAGCGCATCGCCGCCGTGCGCCCGGCGCCAGCCGATGCGTCAGCCAAGCCGGTGCGGTGGCCGTTGCACGCCAGTTAGAATCCCGAGACCACAAGGACTATTTCACATGAACCCGATCATTGGCAGCATCGTCGCACTCGTCACGCCGATGCATGAAGACGGCAGCGTGGACTACCCCAGCCTGCGCCGCCTGATCGACTGGCACATCGCCGAAGGCACGGCCTGCATCGGCGTCGTCGGCACCACCGGCGAGTCCCCCACCGTGTCGGTGGAAGAGCACTGCGAGATCATCCGCGTCGCCGTCGAGCAGACCGCCGGCCGCGTGCCCGTGATGGCCGGCGCGGGCGGCAACTCGACCCGCGAGGCCATCGAGCTGTCGAAGTTCGCCCGGCAAGTCGGCGCCGACTGCACGCTGAGCGTCGTCCCCTACTACAACAAGCCTTCGCAGGAAGGCATGTTCCAGCACTTCAAGGCCATCACCGAAGCCGTGGACATCCCCGTGATGCTCTACAACGTGCCCGGCCGGACGGTTGCGGACATGCTCCCCGAGACGGCGCTGCGTCTGGCCAAGCTGCCCGGCGTGATCGGCATCAAGGAAGCGACCGGCAACATCGAGCGCGCCTGCTGGCTGGTCAAGCACGCCCCGAAGGGCTTCGGCGTCTACTCCGGCGACGACGGCACGGCGATTGCGCTGATGCTGATGGGCGGCCAGGGCAACGTGAGCGTCACCGCCAACATCGCTCCACGTGCCATGGCAGACCTGTGCGCCGCGGCGGTCGCGGGCGATGCGAATACCGCCCGCGCGATCCACTTCAAGCTGCTGTCGCTCAACAAGCTGCTGTTCGCCGAACCCAACCCGGTGCCGGTCAAGTGGGCGATGCAGCGCATGGGCCTGTGCGGTGGTGCGCTGCGCCTGCCGATGGTGCCGATGTCCGACAGCCTGATCCAGCCGCTCGAAGGCGCGATGCGCGAAGCCGGCCTGCTCTGAGATGAAAAGCCACCCGATGTTCATGCGTCACCCTGTGCGTGCCTCGCTGGCCGCAGCCCTGTTCGCTTGTGGCCTGGGCGGCTGCACGGCCGTGTCGGACTCCTTCACATCGCGCAAGATCGATTACCGCTCGGCGGCAGCCACCCCCGCGCCCACGCTGCAGGTACCGCCAGATCTGACCCAGTTGTCGAGCGACCCGCGCTACCAGCCCCCCGCAGGCGGCGCCATCAGCGCCAATGCGATGCAGGCGGCTGAATCCACCCAGCCACTCGCTGCGACAAGCGCCAGCCCCGCCACGGCACCGCGGGCCAGCGACGAGGTCCGCATCGAACGCTCGGGCAACCAGCGCTGGCTCGTGGTGCGCCAGACGCCCGACCAGGTCTGGGGCACGCTGCGCACCTTCTGGCGAGAGAGCGGCTTTGCGCTGACCGTCGATACGCCGCAGGTCGGCGTGATGGAAACCGACTGGACCGAAAATCGCGCCAAGCTGCCCGATGATGTCATCAGCCGCACTGTTGGCAAGGTGTTCGACAAGCTGCGCGACACGGGCGAACGCGACCGCTACCGCACGCGGGTCGAGCGCAATGGCGACGTGACCGAGATCTACATCAGCCACCGTGGCATGGAGCAGGTCGGCAGCATCGAACGCACAGGCGAATCCCTGCGCTGGCAAGGCCGACCCAGCGATCCCAGCCTCGAAGCCGAGATGCTGGCCCGGCTGATGCTCAAGCTGACGGGCGCGGAAGACATGGGCAAGTCAAGCAGCGCCCAAGCCGTGGAGTCCGCCACCCGTGCCGTCAGTGCAACACCATCGGCCGCACCGCGGGCACGGGTGCTGGACGCTGCACCGGGTGCATCGTTGCAAATTGACGACAACCTGGAGCGGAGCTGGCGCCGGGTCGGCCTCGCGCTGGACCGTGGCAGCTTCACCGTGGAAGAGCGTGACCGCGCACAAAACGTGTATCTGGTGCGCTACGTCGATCCCAAGCTGGCTGGCCAGGAAGACCCGGGCTTCTTCTCGCGGGTATTCGGTGGCGCACGCAAGGAAGACCTCAGGGGCACGCGGTACCGTCTCAAGTTGACAGCCGACGGCAGCACCACCACGGCGGTTTCGATACTCGACGACAAGGCTGCAACCACCAAGGATGAGGGCGCACGCCATATTGTCCAGTTACTGGTCAACGAGTTGCGTTGAGGTTTCTGGCGGCGCGACCCCGCGCCGCATCCAAGCTCCATGCAAACGAAAAAAAGCCGCCTCACGGCGGCTTTTTCATGTGCGGACGGTTGCTTACTTGGAAGCAGCAGCGTCCACAGCGGCCGAAGCGGCACCCGCCACAGCAGCAGCAGCGCCGGAAGCGGCGTCAGCCACGCTGGCAGCAGCCGAAGCGGCAGCGTCAGCAACAGCCGATGCAGCCGGAGCAGCCATCGAAGCAGCGGCGTCCACAGCCGGAGCGGCAGCAGCAGCAACTTCTTCTTTCTTGCCGCAAGCGGCCAGGGCAACAGCAGCGATCACGGCGGCCATCAGGAGCGACTTGTTCATGATTTATTCCTCAGTCAAAGAGTCTAACAATTACCGGTAATTGACGGCCTCTCTGACGAGTTGCTTAGCCAGCATCCAGTCATCAAGCGCCTTCACGGGAATGAAAAGCTCGAGCATTTCCATACCCAGCCTTCCATTATACATAACGAAACCATTGCGGCTTCTTACGGCCCCGGTCAGTCCAAGAGCGCCGGACCGCCTCCACTCCGTACTAGAGGATGGTGCGGCCCGGCTGCTATGCGGCAATCATGCTACCGCGCTGGCGTGCCCAGCCTGACGCGCTTGCAGCCGTGCCACCCACGAGTGTGTCATCCACGCGACGCCAAAGGGTGTACCCAACCGTCGTCACACCACTGCTCCAGCAGCGCCCGCACCACATCGCTGACCGCTGCCATCTCCACCGCATCCAGTTGACGCGCATCCGCCAGCCGCCGCAGCACCTGGGCATCCGCATCTGCCGCATGCCAGGCATCGCCGTTCATGAAGATGTGGTGCTCGTCATACAGCAGACAACTGCGTGCATCCAGCACGACCCCACAGCCGGCGGGCAGCGGATCACCGAACGCGAAGCTCACGCTCGGTTTCGGCTCGCTCAGGTATTCGCCCAAGGCCCGCTCCAGCGCACCAGGCTCTTCCAGCACACGCCGCAACCCGTCGGCTGCAAACCGCACCAGCCCAGCCGGAATGCGCCCGGGCTCGGCGGTGGCCGTCTGTCCAGGATCGGCATAGACGGCGGGGCGGGCGCCCTCTTGCGCATCATCGTCCTCGACAGCGTCGGCCAGACGCAGCAAGGTTTCACGGGCCAGCTCGGCCTGCGACGGAGAGCGGAACCCCACCGAGCACGTCATGCACTCGCCGTCCACCGCATCGCCGTCATGTGCCCAGCCCGGCGGCAGGTAGAGCATGTCCCCCGGCGAGAGCACCCATTCCTGCTCCGGCTGGAAGTTCTCGATGATCTTCACTGGCAGGTCCGGGCGGATGCGTGCATCCGCCATGCGACCGATGCGCCAGCGGCGCTGGCCCTGCACCTGGATCAGGAACACGTCGTAGGAATCGAAATGCGGCCCGACTCCGCCGCCCTCCGCTGCCCAGGAAATCATCAGATCGTCCAGCCGGGCCTGCGGGATGAAGCGGAACTGAGCAAGCATCGCCTGCGCACTCGGCAGGTGCTGCTCCAGCCCTTGCACGAGCACGGTCCAGTCCGGCTGCTTCAGCGGCGGCAGGCGACGCCGCGCCAGCGGGCCGCGTTCAAGCTGCCACGATTCGTCGGCACCACGGCCGCGGCGCGTCACGAGCCGGGATTCGACCTCCTCGCCCTCGGCCAGCTTGAACAGCTCGGCACGCGTCAGCGGCGGCTGCACACCCGGCAGGGCCTGGCGCACGAGCAGCGGTGCGCGCTGCCAGTGTTGCTGCATGAAGTCGGACGGACTCAGACCACCCAGCAGCACAGCGGGTTGGTCGAGCGAAGGGACGGCGGCATCGGGGTGTTGCCGCAACGGGAGGCCGGAAAGTGGGTTCATCCCCACATTGTGCCGGCCCGCTGGCACCGGCTCGCGGGCGCGCGCGACATGCGATGATGTCGCCCATGCAAATCTCAGCCCCTTGTGTCGTCAGCCTGACCTGGCGACTCGAAGACGCCCACGGCCAATTGATCGATGATCTTGGCGATCCGGTCGAGTTCTATTTCGGTGGCGACGACCTGTTCGCCAAGGTCGAAGAAGTCCTCACCGGCCAGGGTGTCGGATACCAGAACACCCTCCACCTCGAACCCGAGCACGCCTTCGGTGAATACCACGCCGAGCTGGTCTTCTTCGAAGAACGCACCATTTTCCCGGACGAGGTGTCCCCCGGCATGCAGTTCGAGGGACCACCGCCCGGCAGCGCCACCCCCGACATGCCCGCCGACGTGATCTACACCGTCACCGAGGTCTACGACACCCACGTCGTGCTGGACGGCAACCACCCGCTGGCCGGCGTGGCGCTGGTGCTGCAGTTGGAGGTCCGCGGCGTGCGCGAGGCCACCGAGGCCGAGATCGCCCAGGGCAGCGTCGGCGACGGTGCGGGCGAAGGGGGTCTGTTCAGCGTGGTGCCACCCGGAACCACCCTGCACTGACTGGCCCTGCCCGGTTCACACCACGCGCTCAGGCGGGCGCGCTGGTCACACCGGTCGAACCGAATCCACCCACGCCCCGCTCGCTGCTGGCCGCGAACTCGTCCACGACGACCAGCCGCGGCCGCAGGATCGGCACGAACAGCATCTGCGCAATGCGGTCGCCTGGCTGGATGACGATGGGTTCACCCGCGGGGTTGCGGTTCCAGACACTCACGTAGCACTGGGCCATGTAGTCCGCGTCGATGACCCCGATGCTGTTGCCCAGGATCAGCCCCTTCTTGTGCCCCAGACCCGAGCGCGGCACGATCACGGCGCAGAAGCCCGCGCTGTTCATGTGCAGCGCCAGCCCGGTGGGAATGAGCTGGGCGGGGGCCTGCGGATGGATCTCCAGCGGCGCATCCAGACACGCGATCAGGTCGATGCCCGCCGCCTGCTCGCTCTGGTAGCGCGGCAGCCCCCAGGTCTGCAGCCGTGCATCCAGCACCTTGACCTCGACATCCGGCCCGAACACCGCTCAGGCTCCGGTGGCGAGTGCCGCGATGCCGGCGCGTGCGACCTGTGCATCTTCGCTGGACTTGACGCCGCTGACCCCCACGGCACCGACACAGACACCCTGCACCAGGATCGGCACGCCACCTTCCAGCAAGCCCGCCACCGCCGGCACGCTCAGGAACGAGACCCGGCCCTGGTTGATCATTTCTTCGTAGACCCGCGACTCGCGCTGGCCGAGGGCGGCGGTGTGGGCCTTGGCGGGCGCGATGTGGGCGGACAGCGGGGCGGCACCATCCAGGCGCTGCAACCACAGCAGATGCCCACCGTCATCGACGATCGCGATCGTCACGGCCCACTGGTTGCGTGCGGCTTCGGCTTCAGCGGCCTGGGCGATGCGGCGGGTGTCGTCCAGCGTCAATACGGGCTTGGTCTTCATGGGAATGGTCCTGTCGAGAAAAGGCGAAACCCCGCACTTTACCTTTGCCGCGCCGGTCCCTGCCAACGTGCGCTGGTTTAGTACTCACCGCCGTAGCTGCCCGGCGCCAGATTCTCGAACTTGGTCAGCGGTTTCATGAAGGCGAGCTTCACCGTGCCGACCGGGCCGTTTCGCTGCTTGCCGATGACGATCTCGGCGACACCCGGTTCTTTGGACTCCTTGTTGTAGTAATCATCTCGGTAGATGAACATAATTACGTCTGCATCCTGCTCAATAGCACCAGATTCGCGAAGATCGCTCATCATCGGCCGCTTGTCGGTCCGTGTTTCCACCGACCGGTTGAGCTGCGACAGCGCGATCACGGGGCACTGCAACTCCTTCGCCAGCGCCTTCAGACCGCGTGAAATCTCGCTGATCTCGGTTGCCCGGTTCTCGCCGCTGCTGGAGCCGGAGCCGCTCATGAGCTGCAGGTAGTCCACCACGATCAGCCCGAGCTGCCCGAACTGGCGCGCCTGCCGGCGGGCACGGGCACGGACTTCACCCGGCGTCAGCGCAGGCGTTTCGTCGATGAACAGGTGAACGCCGTGCAACAGGTCCAGCACCTCGGACAGCCGTCCCCACTCGTCGTCATTCAGCGCGCCGGTGCGCAGGTGCTGCTGGTCGATGCGGCCCAGCGAGCCGACCATCCGCAGCGCCAGTTGCGACGCACCCATTTCCATCGAGAACACGACGACGGGCTTGCGCTCCTTGACGGCGACGTGTTCGGCGATGTTGAGCGCAAATGCGGTCTTCCCCATCGAGGGCCGCGCCGCCAGGATGATCAGATCCCCGCCCTGGAACCCCGCCGTCATGCGGTCGAGGTCGATGAAACCGCTGGGCACGCCCGTCACTTCGCCAGCCCCACTGTCGGCCAGTTCCTGCACGCGGTCGATCAGCGAGACGACCAGGTTGTCGAGCGAATGGAAGCCTTGCTTGTTGCGCGAGCCTTCCTCGCCGATCTTGAAGATCTTGCTCTCGGCCTCGTCGAGGATGATCGACACGGGCGTGCCCTGCGGGTTCAGCGCCTTGGTGGCGATCTCGTCGCTGGTCTCGACCAGCTTGCGCAGGATGGCCCGCTCGCGGACGATCTCGGCGTAGCGGCGCAGGTTGGCCGCACCGGGCACGCTGTTGGCCAGGGCGTTCAGGTAGCCCAGGCCGCCCACATCGTCGGACTTGCCCAGACTTTGCAGGTGCTCGAACACCGTGATCACGTCGGCGGGCTTGTTGCCGCTGATGAGGGCCATGATGGCCGCGTAGATCAGCTTGTGTTCGTAGCGGTAGAAATCGTTGTCGGTGAGCAGGTCGCCAGCGCGGTCGGAGGCGCTGTTGTCGAGCAGCAGACCGCCCAGCACGCTTTGCTCGGCTTCGACCGAATGGGGAGGGACGCGCAGGCGCGCCACCTCGTCGTCACCGCCACGGGAGGACGGCATCATGGATCCGGATGACAAGGAAGACATCGTTCGATGATAGGTCGGCAGGTGGGCGGTGGACAGCGGACAAGCCAGAGACCTGCGCGCCAGGGGAGCATGAAAAAAGCCGGCATGAGCCGGCCTTGGGGAGCGCCGTGGCGAGCACGGCGCAGACGCTGGGACTGGGAAATCAGTCCGTGGCGCCGACGACAGCGATGGTCACATCGACCACGACGTCATGGTGCAGTGCAACGGCCACGGTCTGTGCGCCAACAACCTTCAACGGGCCATTGGGCATGCGGACCTGGGCCTTGGCCACGGTGAAACCAGCCGCCTTGAGGGCTTCGGCCACGTCGGCGTTGGTGACGGATCCGAACAGGCGACCATCGACACCAGCCTTCTGGGCGATGGTGACGGTCTTGCCAGCCAGCTTTTCGCCTTCGGCCTGTGCGGCAGCCAGCTTGTCGGTCAGCACTTTTTCGAGTTCGGCACGGCGGACTTCGAATTCCTTGAGGGCCTTTTCGGTGGCACGGCGTGCAGCACCCTTGGGGATCAGGAAATTGCGGGCGTAGCCGTCCTTGACCTTGACCACGTCACCCAGGGTGCCGAGGTTGGCCACTTTTTCGAGCAGGATCACTTGCATACCGGACTCCTCAGACCTTGTGCTGGTCGCTGTACGGCAGCATCGCGAGGAAGCGCGCACGCTTGATCGCGGTGGTCAGCTGACGCTGGTAGATCGCACGGGTGCCGGTCAGGCGGGCCGGGGTGATCTTGCCGTTTTCGCCGACGAAATCACGCAGGATGTCGAGATCCTTGTAATCGATCGATTCGACACCGGCGACGGTGAAGCGGCAGAAACGCTTGCGCTTGAACAGCAGGGATTGCTGGTTGCGCTTGACCTTGCGGTCCTTGGAAAACTTACCACGTGGCGGGGGCATGACAACCTCCTAAGTCAATGCTGGAACGTTGGGACTGGTGTCGAGCTGACTGATGTGAAACATGACGCCTCGACCGCTGCGCTGCTTGCCCAGGAATCCGCTGAACACTGCGGATTCGCCGATCGCCAGTCTTTCGAGCTGGCGGGCAGTGTCCCCAAGAGCAGTCGCGTGGATTTCCACGCTGACCTGCCTGGGGTGTCCGGCGTGCTCGATCTGCGAGGCGTGAGCCAGCCGCACATCCAGCGCCGGCAGACCTGCCGGGGTATAGCGCATGGCCGCACGCTCGATGACCTGGGCTGCGAGCAGCACCTGGTTGACCACCGGAGCGTGGCAGGCGTCTGCCGACATCAGTTGCTCGTTTCCTGCTGGGACGACGACTTGCGCGCTTCTTCCTTTTCCACGCGCTTCATCATCGACGAAGGGCCGGTTTCGGCCTTGTCGCGACGAACCGTCAGGTGGCGCAGGACTGCGTCGTTGAAGCGGAAGCCGGTTTCGATTTCAGCCAGGGTTTCCTTGCTGCATTCGATGTTCAGGCACAGGTAATGCGCCTTGGCCAGCTTGTTGATCAGGTAAGCCAACTGGAAGCGACCCCAGTCTTCGACGCGGTGGATCTGACCACCGGACGCGGCCACCAGAGCCTTGTAACGCTCCAGCATGGCTGGAACTTGTTCGCTCTGGTCCGGATGGACCAGCAGCACGATTTCATAGTGACGCATGGAGACTCCTCATGGGTTCCGGTTGCGGAAGCTGCCCCGTCGCGTCAAGAAACGGGTGCAGCAAGAGAAAAGCCCACGATTATAGCCCGATTCCGATGCGGACCGGCCACCGGACGCGCTAGGACCACGTCGGCGTGCGCAGCCGATCGACGACGGCCTGTTCGGCGGGGCCGGGCGGGCGGGTCAGCAGGCTCGCGATCACCAGCACCAGCGCCCCGGCCGGCGCCCCGAACACCCCCGCCGCCACCGGCTCGATGCCCCACCACGCGCAGTCGTGCAGCGGCCGGGTGACGCCGAACAGCCGGCGCAGCAGCTCATGGTTGGTCACCATGTAGTAGCTGCACACGCCCAGCCCGGACAGCATGCCCAGCACCGCGCCCGTCCGGTTGGCGCGCCGCCAGAAGATTCCCATCACCAGCGCAGGAAAGAACGTCGCCGCCGCGAGCGAGAACGCCGCAGAGACGAACTGCAGGATGTCGGCGAAGCGCATCGAGGCGATGAACGCCGCCAGCAGCGCCACCACCAGCACCAGGAACTTGGACAGCATCACGCGCCGCATGGCCGGCGCCCGCGGGTTGATGAGGCGGAAATACAGGTCGTGCGACAGCGCGTTCGAGATGGTCAGCAGCAGCCCGTCCGCCGTGGACAACGCCGCCGCCAGCCCGCCCGCCGCCACCAGGTACGTCACCACCAGCGGCAGCCCGCCGATCTCCGGCGCCGCCAGCACGATCACGTCACCGCCCAGGTGCAGCTCGGCCAGTTGCAGCAGGCCATCGCCGTTGATGTCCTCGACCGACACCAGCGTCGGATCCAGCTTGGACCAGCGCCGGATCCAGCCCGGCAACTGATCGAAGGGTGTACCGACAAGGTTGGTGAAGACCTCGTACTTGACCATCACCGCCAGCGCCGGCGCCGCCAGATAGAGCAGCGCGATGAAGAACAGCGACCACGCCACCGAGCGCCGCGCCTCGCTGACCGAGGGCGTCGTGTAGTAACGCGTCAGCACGTGCGGCATCGCGGCCGTGCCCAGCATCAGGCACAGCACCAGCGCCAGAAAGTTGCGGCGGCCGACCTCGTAGGCCTCGCGCGCCGAGGCATCCCCGAGCGGATTGCCCGCCGCGATCGGCTGCGCCTGCGGCGGCATCCCTCCCAGCGGCAGCGCACGCTGGCGGGCATCGTCGTATTCCTGCTGGTAGGCGGTGCGGGCCACGTCTTCGGTCTGCGGGCGGCTCAGCAGGCGGCGCTCGGCCTGCTGCACCCGCGCCGGGGAGGTGTCCGCCGTCTGCAGGGCCCGCACCTGTGCTGCCAGTGTCTCGGCATCATCGACCATGGCCTGGCGCACGTCGTCGAGCTTGCGCAAGGCGTCGTCGGCGCGCACCTGCAACTGGCGGATCACGGTGAGTTCCGCAGGGTCGCGCTTGAGTTCCTCCTCGCGCTGCGTGACATGCTCCAGTTGCTGTCCATACGAGAACAGCGGGAACACATTGCCGGTCTGGTTCAGCGACAGCCACACCACCGGCGTCAGGTAGGCCAGGATCAGGATGATGTACTGCGCCACCTGCGTCCAGGTCACGGCCCGCATCCCGCCCAGGAACGAGCACACCAGCACCCCGCCCAGCCCGACGAAGATCCCGATCTCGAAGCTGAAGCCGGTGAGGTGCGAGGTGATCAGCCCGACGCCGTAGATCTGCACGACCACGTAGACGAACGACACCAGCGTCACCGCCACCACGCCGACCAGCCGCGGCCACTCGCCGCCGTAGCGTGCGCCCAGGAACTCGGGGATCGTGAAGCACCCCAGTCGGCGCAGGTAGGGGGCCAGCAGCAGCGCCACCAGACAGTAGCCGCCCGTCCAGCCGAGGATGTAGGCCAGCCCGGCGAAGCCCTGCAGGTAGAGCACGCCCGCCGTGCCGATGAAGGACGCGGCCGACATCCAGTCCGCGGCGGTGGCCATGCCGTTGAAGATGGCAGGCACGCGCCGGCCGGCGACGTAGTACTCGGCTTCGTCGGTCGTGCGCGACATCAGCCCGATGGCCGCGTACACCGCCACGGTCGCGATCAGGAAGGTGCCGCCGATCCAGCCCCGCGGCCAGCCCAGGCGCTCCATCGCCCCCAGCCCCAGGATGAAGGCCAGCACGCCGAGCGTGTAGTAACCATAGCGCCGCCCCAGCACCCGCGTGAAGGCCCGCGTCTCCTCGGAAGCCCCGAGCACCGGATCAGCCATGGCGCTCGTCGGCCTCGGTCAGCACCCTGCGCTCCAGCCGGTCCATGCCCCAGCCATGGACCACGATGATCAGCAGGTACACCCCGATCGCCCCTTGTGTCGCCCACCAGTAGCCCGCCGGCATCCGCCCGACATGCCAGACATCCAGCGCGTGGGCCCACCACGACACCCCGAACGTGACTGCAAACCACAGCACCAACCCCAGCAAGGTCCACAGGCACACGCGGCGCCAGTAGCGGGTCTCGGGGGGAAGGTCGGGGGTCTTCTGGTCCATGCAGTCACCTTGGGCGTGCGTTGGCGGGAATTGTGCGCAGCCGCTGCCCACTGCGCCACGGGATTGACACCAAGGTGAACCATGCAAAGCAGCAGCCCACCGGAATGGGTGGGCTGCAGGGGAGGAAACGGCGGCCGATGCGCCGCGCGTGGTGGATCCGGTCAGCGTTTGGCGAGACGTTGCCACGTCTCGACGACCGAGTCCGGGTTCAGCGAGATCGACACGATGCCCTCCTGCGCCAGCCAGTCGGCAAAGTCGGGGTGGTCGCTGGGGCCTTGGCCGCAGATGCCGATGTACTTGCCGTGCGCCCGGCAGGCGGCGATCGTGCGGGAGATCAGCGCCTTGACCGCCGGATCGCGTTCGTCGAAATCGGCGGCCAGGATCTCCAGCCCGGAATCACGGTCCAGCCCCAGCGTCAACTGGGTCAGGTCGTTCGAGCCGATGGACATGCCATCGAAGAACGCCAGGTACTGCTCGGCGAGGATGGCATTGCTCGGGATCTCGCACATCATGATCAGCCGCAGCCCGTTCTGGCCACGCTTGAGACCCTGGTCCGCCAGCATGCCGACGACCCGCTCGGCCTGCTTGAGCGTCCGCACGAAGGGCACCATGATCTCGACGTTGGTCAGCCCCATGTCGTGGCGCACCCGGCGCATCGCCTCGCACTCCATCGCGAACGCCTCGCCGAACTCGGCGCTGACGTAGCGCGCCGCGCCGCGGAAGCCCAGCATCGGGTTCTCTTCCTCCGGCTCGTAGCGGCTGCCGCCGATCAGCTTGCGGTACTCGTTCGACTTGAAGTCCGACAGGCGCACGATCACCGGCTTGGGCCAGAAGGCCGCGGCGATGGTGGAGATGCCCTCGACCAGCTTGTCCACGTAGAACGCCCGCGGGCTGGCGTGGCCGCGCGCCACCGACTCGACCGCCTTCTTCAGGTCGGAGTCGATGTTCGGGTAGTCGAGGATCGCCTTCGGGTGGACGCCGATGTTGTTGTTGATGATGAATTCGAGGCGGGCCAGACCGACACCCGAGTTCGGCATCTGGCAGAAATCGAACGCGAGCTGCGGGTTGCCCACGTTCATCATGATCTTGACCGGCGAGTACGGCAGCTCGCCGCGCTGCACCTCGCTGACCTCCATGTCGAGCAGGCCGTCGTAGATGTAGCCGGTGTCGCCTTCCGAGCAGGCCACCGTGACGAGCTGGCCATCCTTCAGGTACTCGGTCGCATCGCCGCAGCCGACCACCGCCGGGATGCCCAGTTCACGCGCAATGATCGCCGCGTGGCAGGTGCGCCCGCCGCGGTTGGTGACGATGGCGGCGGCGCGCTTCATCACCGGCTCCCAGTTCGGATCGGTCATGTCCGTGACCAGCACGTCGCCGGGCTGGACACGCTCCATCTCGGCGATCGAGTGGACCAGCCGCACGGGGCCGGTGCCGATCTTCTGGCCGATGGCACGGCCTTCGGCGACGATGGTGCGGTCGGTGCTGTTCTTGAGCTTGTAGCGGTGCTCGACCTTGCCGCCCATCTGGCTCTTCACGGTCTCGGGACGCGCCTGCAGGATGTAGATCAGCCCGTCGCTGCCGTCCTTGCCCCACTCGATGTCCATCGGCCGCTGGTAGTGCTGCTCGATGATCAGTGCGTAGCGGGCCAGTTCGGTCACGTCGGCGTCGTTGAGCGAATAGCGGTTGCGCATCTCCGGCGGCGTGTCCACGGTGCGCACCAGCTTGCCGGTGGCGGCCTTCTCTTCCGGCGTCGCGAACTCCATGCGGATCAGCTTGGAGCCAAGGTTGCGGCGGATCACGGCGGCCTTGCCGTTGCGCAGCGTCGGCTTGTGGACGTAGAACTCGTCCGGGTTCACGGCACCCTGCACCACCGTCTCGCCCAGGCCGTAGCTGGAGGTGATGAAGACCACGTCCTTGAAACCGGACTCGGTGTCCATCGTGAACATCACGCCCGCTGCACCCAGGTCCGAGCGCACCATGCGCTGGATGCCGGCCGACAGCGCGACATCGGCGTGCGCGAAGCCCTTGTGGACGCGGTAGGAGATGGCGCGGTCGTTGTAGAGCGACGCGAACACCTCGCGGATCTTGTGCAGCACGCTGTCAATGCCCACGACGTTGAGGAAAGACTCCTGCTGGCCGGCGAACGAGGCGTCCGGCAGGTCTTCCGCGGTGGCGGACGAGCGCACGGCGAACGACGCGCCGGGATTGCCCTCGGTGAGCTTGATGAACTCGGCGCGGATCTGCGCCTCGAACTCGGCCGGGAACGGCGCAGCCTCGACCCAGCCACGGATCTCGGCACCCGCCTCGGCCAGCGCCCGCACATCGTCGGTGTTGAGTGCGTCGAGGCGGGCGTTGATCTTCTCGGTCAGGTGGCTGGCGGTGAGGAACTCGCGGAAGGCTTGGGCGGTGGTCGCGAAACCGCCAGGCACCCGGACGCCGGAGGCAGCGAGCTGGCTGATCATTTCGCCCAGGGAAGCGTTCTTGCCGCCGACCGATTCGACATCGGTCATGCGCAGGTGCTCGAAGGGAACTACCAGGGGGGTCGCCAGAGAGGTGAAAGACATGACAAAGCTCCGTGATGTAAAAAATCCGGGGCTTCCCTGCGGCGAACGCCAGCCGTCATCCCCCACCCGCTTTGTGGTGGTTGTTGGTGCGAGAGGGGGATCGGGCGTGGCATGGCGAGAAGCGATTGGGTGCCATTCTAGGGGCAGGCCGGCCTATGATGTACCCAGCTTGTACCCATTTCCTGCGCATCTTGAACGCACCTTCCTCCATGTCCAATCGCACCGTCTTCTTCGTCTCCGATGGCACCGGCATCACCGCGGAAACCTTCGGCAAGTCCATCATGGCCCAATTCCCCGCCGGACACCGCCAGATCCGCCGGCCCTTCATCGACACCCAGGAAAAAGCCGAGCACGTCGTCCAGGAGATCAACCAGCTCGCGCTCCAGGAAGGTCAGCGCCCGATCGTCTTCATCACGCTGGCCAAGGAGGACGTGCGCGACATGGTGAGCGCACAGTGCAACGCGCTGGTGCTGGACATGTTCCGCACGTTTGTAGAACCGATCGAGGTCGAACTCGGCGTCAAGAGCAACCACCGCATCGGGCGCTTCTCGGACGTGGCCAAGAGCCAGGAGTACCACGACCGCATCGAGGCGATCAACTTCTCGCTGGCGCACGACGATGGCCAGTCGGCACGCAACCTGGCCGAGGCGGACGTGATCCTGGTGGGCGTGAGCCGCTGCGGGAAGACGCCGACCTCGCTCTACCTGGCGATGCAGCACGGCATCAAGGCCGCCAACTGTCCGCTGATCCCCGAGGACTTCGAGCGCGACAGCCTGCCCTCGATGCTCAAGCCGCACAAGCGCAAGTGCTTCGGCCTGACCATCGACGCGGATCGCCTGAGCCAGATCCGCAACGAGCGCCGGCCGGGCAGCAAGTACGCCGCGCTGGAGAACTGCCGCGCCGAGATCAACGAGGCCGAGCGGATCATGAAGCGCGAGGGGATCGCGTGGCTGTCCTCGACGCACAAGTCGATCGAGGAAATCGCGACGACGATCCTGCGGGATATCCGGCCGGATCGGCTGATCTACTGAGCGGACGCGTCCTCGGCCACAGGCACCGCTGGCGTCACCACCACCGGCAGCGTCCAGCCATCGACCCGCTCGAACACCGCGATCGACTCGACATGCGCCGTGTGCGGGAACATGTTGACCACGCCCGCCGCGACGCAGCGGTACCCCGCCTGGTGGACCAGCAGCCCCGCATCCCGCGCCAGCGTGGCCGGGCTGCAGCTCACGTAGACGATGCGCTGCGGCGGCGTGTAGCCCTCGATCGGCGTCTGGCGCACTTCGGCCAGCGCCTTGACCAGTGCGAAGGCACCCTCGCGCGGCGGATCGACCAGCCAGCGCGTCGCCGAACCATGCGCCGCCAGATCGGCCGCGGCCATCTCGAACAGGTTGCGCGTCTCGAAGCTCGTCTTGGCAGCCAGCCCGTTGAGGGCCGCGTTCTCGCGTGAGCGTTGCACCAGGGTCTCGCTGCCCTCGATGCCCAGCACCTCGCGGGCCTGCGTGGCGATCGGCAGCGTGAAGTTGCCCAGGCCGCAGAACCAGTCGATCACGCGCTCGTCCGCCCGCGCTTCCAGCAGCTTCAGCGCCTGCGCCACCAGCACGCGGTTGATGTGGTGGTTCACCTGCGTGAAATCGGTCGGCTTGAACGGCATCGCCACGCCGAACTCCGGCAGCGTGTAGGCCAGCACCGGACCGGCCGCCTCGCCCGTCTCCAGCAGGTGGACCGTGTCCGGCCCCTTCGGCTGCAGCCACCACTGGACCGCATGCACGGCCGCGAAGTCGCGCAGCTTCTGCACATCGCCCGCGCTCAGCGGATCCATGTGGCGCAGCACCATGGCGTTGACCAGCCCGTCCGGGGATTCGCCGAGCGCCAGCTCGATCTGCGGCAGCCGCTCGCGGGCGTCCATCGACAGGACCATCGCCCGCAGCGGCACCAGCATCGCGCTGATGTGCGGCGGCAGCACGCGGCATTCGGTCATGTCGGCCACGTAGCGCGACTTGCGTTCGTGGAAGCCGATCAGCACGGCACCCTTCTTGACCACATGCCGCACCGACAGCCGCGCCCGGTAGCGGTAGCCCCAGGTCGGCCCCTCGATCGGCCGCATCACGCGCTCGGGATGGACCTTGGCGAGGTGCCAGAGGTTGTCCTCCAGCGTGCGTTGCTTGACGGCGACCTGTGCCGCCGGGTGGAAATGCTGCATCTTGCAGCCACCACAGGCACCGGCGTGCAGGCCGAAGTTGGGGCAACCGGGCGTGACACGCTGCGCACTCTCGCGGCGGATCTCGACCAGCGCGGCCTGTTCCCAGTTGTTCTTGCGGCGGCCGGTCTGGACCCGCACCTTCTCGCCGGGCAGCGCGCCGTCGATGAAGACGACCTTGCCCTCGGCATTGCGGGCCACGCCCTGGGCGTCGAGGTCGAGTGCGTCAACCGTCAGCCATTCGTTGATATCGGTCATGGAGTCTCGGGAGCGTCTCAGCGGGCCGGCAGCACCTTGGTCGGATCGATCGGCTTGCCACGGCGGCGCACCTCGAAATGCAGCTTCACGCGGTCGGTGTCGCTCGATCCCATTTCGGCGATCTTCTGGCCACGGCGCACGACCTGGTCCTCGCGCACCAGCAACGCCTGGTTGTGGGCATAGGCCGTCAACAGGGTTTCGTTGTGCTTGATGATGACCAGATTGCCGTAGCCGCGCAGGCCGGAGCCGGCGTAGACCACGCGTCCGTCGGCCGCAGCGTAGACCGGGTCGCCCAGCTTGCCGCCGATGGCCACGCCCTTGTTGCGGGTGTCCTCGAAGGAGCCGATCACGCTGCCTTGTGCGGGCCACATCCAGTTGACGTTGTCGTCGCCTTCGCGGGCCGGTGCGGGGGTGGTGGCAGCAGCCGGCGCGGGCGTGGGGGCCGGGGCCGATGCGGCGGCGGCACTGCCTGCGGCAGAAGCCGCACCGGTCGCGGAAGCCGGTGGCGTTGCCGTGGCGGCAGGCGCCGGCTTGGTGTCGATGGGCCGTGGCTCGATGCGCGGGGTCACGACCGGGCGGGTCGCCACCTGGGTCGCATCCTGGCCGGGTGGCACCACGCGCAGCACCTGACCCACTTCGATCAGGTCGGGGTTGTCCAACTGGTTCCAGCGCTGGATGTCGCGCCAGTTCTGACCGGATTCCAGACCGACACGGATCAGCGTGTCACCGGCCTTGACCGTGTAGTAGCCCGGTTTGCCGGCGTTCTCGGCACCGGGCAGCACGCGCTCGGGTTGTTCGGTCGTCACCGCTGGGCGGGTCGCGCCCGCACGGTTATCGACCGGCGCCGGGGGGCGCAGATGGGACGCACAGCCGGTCAGCGTGATCGCCAGCACGGCACTGAGGAGCAGCCTGAAGCCAGGTGCCTGGTAGGGGGGAGTCGTCATGGAGTATCGGGAAGGCCCGCAGCCTCAGGTGGGGTCGGACGGGGTGGTGGGCATCACCTCAGGAAAGTCCGAAATCGCTAGTGCCGGATTCTAAAGGGACGAACCGTACCGCTTCATGGATGCGTTGCACGATGCTGCCATCGGCGAGCTTGTCGATGACCATCAGCACTTGCGTGCCGAGGGCCGGATCCTGCACCGGCGCCACCAGCCGACCGCCACGGGCAAGCTGTTCCAGCCAGGCACCGGGCAGGTCTCGGCCACCCGCAGCAGCGATGATGCCGTCATAGGGGGCAGCGGGCGCGTGACCCAGCCGCCCGTCGCCGTAGACCAGCGTGATGCCGGGCAGTTGCAGGGGGGCGAGCTGGCGCTGTGCCCGGTCGTGGAGTCCGCGCAGACGCTCGATGCTGATGGTGCGGCCCGCCACATGCGCCAGCACCGCCGCCTGGTAGCCGCAGCCGGTGCCGATCTCCAGCACGCGCTCCAGCGCCAGACCACCGGGCCGCTGGCGCAGCAGCTCGATCATGCGCGCCACGACCGACGGCTTGGAGATGGTCTGGCCGAGGCCGATGGGCAGGCTGGTGTCCTCGTAAGCTTGGGTGGCCAGTGCGCTGTCCACGAACAGATGCCGGGGAACCGCGTTCATGGCCGCCAGCACCCCCTCGTCTCGGCACCCTGCCTGGCGCAGCCGCAGCACCATGTTCTGCCGGAATGCCTGCAGATCGCTGTGGTTGGCCGGGGCCGAGCGCACCCGGTTGGCCTCGCGCAGCGCGTCGGACAGGGGCCGCTGCGGGCGCAGGGTTTGCGCATCGGCGGTGGTCATGGCGCGCATGCCCGCAGCCTTGGTCGGGCGCTCCATCCGGTCCAGGCTGAGGGGCCAGTGCCGGGAGTGGCCCGAGCGGGGTTTGCGCGTGGCCGAATCGGACATGGCGACGCGCGCCGGTCTCAACCGCCCGCAGCAGATGCGACCCAGCGCGCCCACTGTGGGGCCGCAGCGTGGTCGGTCAGGTCAATCTGCAGCGGCGTGATCGAGATGTGGCCATGGGCGGTGGCATGGAAATCGGTGCCGACACCCGCTTCGCGCACATCGCCTTGTGCGCCAATCCAGTAGAGCGGATCGCCACGCGGGCTGAGCTGGCGCACCACTGGCTCGCTGGCGTGGCGCCGGCCGAGGCGCGTGACCTGCACCGGCAAGGTCGCGGCGTCGGCCCGGCTCGGGATGTTGACATTCAGCAGCCAGGGTGCCGCCGCCGGAGGCCGCAGCAGCACCTCCGCCAGCAAGCGCCGCACGGCGGCCGCGGCAGCGTCCAGGTGCTGCCAGCCGTGCTCGACCAGCGAGAACGCGATCGCCGGGACGCCGAACAGATAGCCCTCGGTGGCGGCGGCCACGGTGCCGGAGTAGAGCGTGTCGTCGCCCAGGTTGGCGCCGTTGTTGATGCCCGACACGATCAGGTCCGGACGGCGGTCCAGCAGGCCGGTGAGCGCCACATGGACGCAATCCGAGGGCGTGCCGTTGACCACCCGCACGCCGTCGGATGCCGTCCACACCGACAGGGGGCGGTGCAGCGACAGGGCGTTGGAGGTGCCACTGGCGTTCTGTTCGGGGGCGACGACATCGACATCGGCGAATTCGCGGCACACCTGGGCCAGGGCCAGCAGACCCGGTGCAAGGTACCCATCATCATTGGCTACGAGTATGTGCATCGGGTCGATTGTAGGCAGTGTGCCCCGCAGGCGCGTGCCCACCGACCACCTTCTTTCGCGGCCCGGCCCCTGGTACCAAGGGCAACGGACACGGCGCACAGCCCTGATAATCGGGCACCAAATCCCCCGTCAAGGATCCCATCCATGTCCATCCGTGCGCTGATCGTTGAAGACAACGCCGTCGCCCGCAGTTTCCTGACCCGTGTCGTGCGGGAGAGTTTCAGCGACGAGATCCGCTTCAGCGAAGCCAGCGATCTGGAGTCGGCGCGCGCGCTGCTCGGCATCGGCGCAGGCGAGCGCGCACGCGCCGACGCGGACAGCTTCCGCCTCATCCTGTGTGATCTGGAACAACCCGACAGCGCCGGGCTGGAGCTGCTGGCACAACTCAGCGACTACCCGGCCATCAAGATCGCCACCACGCTGCACTCGGACGACGAGCACCTCTTCCCCGCCCTGCTCTGCGGCGCGAATGGCTATCTGCTCAAGGAAGACCGGTTCGAGGTGCTGGTGGAGGAGCTGCAGCGCATCGTGCGGGGCCAGCCGCCGTTGTCGCCCGCGATGGCGCGTCGCCTGCTGGGGCATTTCCGCCAGCACGACAGCCGGTTCTCCCCATTGGAGACGGGACCAGGTGCGCTCGAAGGCACGCTGTCGGACAGCCTGAATGCGCGCGAGAACGAGGTGCTGACCTACCTCAGCAAGGGCTACACGATCAAGGAAATCGCGCGCCACATGGGCATCAAGTGGCAGGCAGTGAACGACCACATCCGCGTGGTCTACCGCAAGATCGCCCTGGCCAGCACGCCGGAGGAGGGTCTGCAGGTCGGGCGCCAGACGGACACCTGATCCGTTACACCCTGCCTTTCGCCCATGAAAAAAGCCAGCCCGGTGAGGAGCTGGCTTTTTTCTGCATCAAGTGGGGTGACTGATGGGGTTCGAACCCACGACAACCAGAATCACAATCTGGGACTCTACCAACTGAGCTACAGCCACCGCAGAGATTGCTATTGTAGATCAGAACATTCTGGGCATGCCAGTTTTTGGCGTATTTATTTTCTGCCCCTTCTGACCCACCACTGACCTACCACTACCACCACCATCACTTCGCTGAGGACGACGCGGCGGCCGACTCCTCGGTCGCCTTGGCCTTCGCGCTGTCGAGGACCACGGCCTTGTAGCGCGTGCGCAGCGCGGTGTAATACGCCTCGCTCTCGGCCTGCGCCCACAGTTGCGCGACCTGCTCGCGCGCCTTGTCGAGCGAACCCGCCTCGGCCAGATCGGCCGGCAGCACCTTCTCGATGACCACCACCGCGTAGCCTTCGTCACCCAGATCGACACCGACCCAGGCCGGCAGCGCATCCGCCTTCGCTTTCAGCACCGCCTCGACCACCGCACGCGGCAGATTCTGCGTCTTGACGCGCGACAGCGTGACCGCCGCGGGCAGCGCACCGGCCGCCGCTGGCTGCGTCTTCCACAGCGCCAGCTTGGCCGCGCCTTCGTCCCGTGCCGCCTGCGCCGCCTTGGCCTGCAGCACGCCCGCCTTCACCTGCTCGCGCACCTCGGCCAGCGCCTGCTTGCGCGCCGGCTGGTGCTCGGTGACACGCAGCGACAGCAACTGGTTGGCGCCGATCTCCACCGCCAGCGTGTTGCGCTTGCTGCGCAGGTTGTCGGCCAGGAACGCAGCTTCAGCCACCTTCGGATTGGCCAGCGCGCTGCCCGGCTCGGCCTTGAATCCGCGCGTGAACCGCTCGGCGCGCTGCACTGTCAGCTTGAGCTTGTCCGCCACCGGCTGCAGCGTGTCTTCCTGCTCGACCAGATTCGAGAACTGCTCCGCCACTTCGGCATAGCGTTTTTGCGCCAGCGATTTGCGCACTTCCGCTTCGATCTCGGTCTTGACCGACTCGAAACTGCGCTTGTCGCCACCCCGGAGGTCATCGAGCTTGAGGATGTGGAAGCCGAAATCGCTCTCGACGACACCGCTGACCTCGCCCTTCTTCAGCGCGAAGGCCGTGTCCTCGAACACCTTGACCATGGCACCGCGGCCGAACCAGTCCAGATCCCCGCCCTGCTTGGCCGAGCCGGAGTCTTCGGAATTGGCCTTGGCCAGATCGGCGAAACCGGCCGGGTTCTTGCGCACTTCGGCCAGCAGCGCCTCGGCGCGGGCCTTGGCCTTGGCTTTCGCCTCGGCAGGCGCACCGGCATCCACCTTGATCAGGATGTGGCGGGCGCGGCGTTCCTGCGGCTGCTCGTAGCGGGCAGCGTTCTCGGTGTAGTACTTGCGCAGGTCGTCCTCGGGCACGCTGATGCCGCGGGCGATCGTCGGCAGGTCAAGCACCACGTACTCGAAGCTCGCCGACTCGGGCGACTGCAGGCGCGCAGCGTGCTTCGGATCGTCGTAGTACGCCTGCAGATCGGCGTCGCTGGCCTGTACCTTGGCCAGATGGTCCTTGGCGGCGAAGGTCTGCACGCGCACGTCGCGGCGCTGGTAGAACGCGTCCACCGCGCTGCGGGCCACGGCGTTCGGCACCACCGCCGTCCCCCCCACGCCCAGCAGCACCTGGTTCAGCGCCATGTCCTGGCTGAGGCGGGAGGCGAACTGCTGCGAATTCATGCCCTGGGCAGCCAGCAGTTCCTTGCGCACCGTGCCATCCGGATTGCGCAGGTTGGCGAACTGCGGATCGGTCTCGAACAGGCGCTTCAGGCGCTCGTCGGTGGGCACGAGGTGCAGGTCACGCGACGCGGCGAACAGCACGCGCTGGCGGATCAGGTCGTCGAGCACGCGCTTGCGCACGTCCGGCGTGTCGAGCAGCTTGACATCGACGTTGGGCATCTGGGCGCGCAGGCGCTCGATCTGGTTGCGGTGGGCCTGGTCCCACTCGCCGCGGGTGATGGACTGGCCATCGACCTTGGCGACCTCGTCCTTGCCCTGCGAGAACTTGTCATAGCCCTGGATGCCGAACACCACGAAGGACGGCACGATCAGCAGCAGCAGCAGGAACTGCAGGACGCGGGTATGGCGACGGAAAAAATCGAACATCTGAGCTTCCTAGGGAGCACTGCAAGCAACAGCGCCAGACACGACAAAGGCGAACCGGGGTTCGCCTTTGAAGAGAAATGACCGCAACCCGTCGCGGCGGAACACATGACAGGAACCCGTGTGGTGGGTGCTGAGGGGCTCGAACCCCCGACCTACGCCTTGTAAGGGCGCCGCTCTACCAACTGAGCTAAGCACCCGGGTACCGTCCGTCCGGCGAGTCCGCAACTGTATCAGCTCAACGCGTCGAGCAACACCTTGCCGGGCCGAAACCGGGGAATGCGTGCTGCGCGGATGTGGACGGGGGCGCCGGTGCGCGGGTTGCGGCCTTCGCGGGCGGCACGGCTGGACACGACGAAGGTGCCGAAACCGACCAGCGCCACCGGCTCGCCTTTTTTCAGCGACTGCGACACCCCGGAGATCATGGCGTCCACGGCACGGGCAGCGGCGGCCTTGGAAATGTCGGCCTGCAGCGCAATGTGCTCGATCAGTTCGGTCTTGTTCACGCGGAACCCCTGGTGCCTGGTGGGAAGGGAACGGATTCTAGGAGAGCTGCCCGGTACCCGGCTTCAGTGCGCCTTGGCACGGATCTCGGGCAGCGCCTTCTGCAGGTAGTACACCATCGACCAGATCGTCAGCACCGCCGCGATCAGGATCAGCACCGTGCCGCACAGCCGCGTCGGGATCACGCCGAACAGCCGCCCGTCGTAGAGCAGGAAGGGGATCGCCACCATCTGCGCCGTCGTCTTGAGCTTGCCGATCATGTGGACGGCAACGCTGCGGGACGCGCCGATCTGGGCCATCCACTCGCGCAGCGCCGAGATGGCGATCTCGCGGCCGATGATGACCAGCGCCACCATCGCGCTCACCCGGTCGAGCTGCAGCAGGATCAGCAGCGCCGCGCAGACCAGGAACTTGTCCGCCACCGGGTCAAGGAAGGCGCCGAACGACGAGGTCTGGTTCAGTTTTCGCGCCAGCCAGCCGTCGAGCCAATCCGTCAGCGCCACCACGACGAAGAGCACGGTCGCCATCAGGTTGCGCGTCGGCATGTCGATCGGCAACTCGTAGATGCCGACGATCAGTGGAATGGCGACGATGCGCGCCCAGGTCAGCAGCGTGGGGAGGGTCCAGAACATGCGCGCATTGTGCATGGTGTAACGAAACGCCGGGCGTTCGGTCCCCGCAGGTACACGGCCGCACCCCTCCACGCAGGGTCAGCGCAAGGCCCGGTAGATCTCCTCGGCCAGTTCCGCCGAAATGCCTTCCACGCCCGCCAGATCCTCCACCGACGCCGCCGCCACGCCCCGCACGCCACCAAACCGCTGCAGCAGCCGCGCCCGCTTCTTCGGCCCGACGCCGGCGATGTCCTCCAGCCGGCTGCCCCCGGTGCGAACTGAGGCCCGCTTGGCCCGCATGCCGGTGATGGCGAAACGGTGTGCCTCGTCGCGGATCTGCGCCACCAGCATCAGCGCGGCCGAGTCGTGGCCGAGGTAGACCTTCTCCCGCCCGTCGGCGAAGACGAGTTCTTCCAGCCCGACCTTGCGGCCCTCGCCCTTTTCCACGCCGACCAGCAGCGACAGGTTCAGCCCCAGCGTGGTGAACACCTCGCGCGCCACGCCGATCTGGCCGCGCCCGCCGTCCACCAGCACCAGATCGGGCAAGCGCCCCGTGCCCTGCTGCACCGCGTCCACCAGCTTGGCGTAGCGCCGCGTGAGCACCTGGCGCATCGCGGCGTAGTCGTCGCCGCCGGTGATGCCGGCGATGTTGTAGCGGCGGTACTGGCCGGGCTGCATCTTGTGGCCCTCGAACACGACGCACGACGCTTGTGTCGCCTCGCCCGCCGTGTGGCTGATGTCGAAGCACTCGATGCGCAGGCCGTCCAGCCCGGTGTCGATGCCCTCCGGCGCCAGATCGAGGGCTTCGACCAGCGCCCGCGTGCGCGCCTGCTGCGAACCCTCTTCGGACAAGAGCCGCGCCAACGCCAGCTCTGCGCCCTTGATCGCCATGTCGAGCCAGGCGCGGCGGTTGTCGCGGGGCTGGTGCTGGGCGCTGACCTTGTGGCCGCGGTGGTCGGTCAGCGCGGCGATCAGTTCGCGCGCCACCGGGTGGCTCGTCACCAGCACGGGCGGGCAGTCAGCACCGAGGTAGTGCTGCGCGATGAAAGCTTCGAGCACCCGGACCTCGACGGGGCGGGCCTCGTCTGCCACCGTGTCCTGTGGTGCTTCCAGCGCCGCATCGTCCGCCTCGTCGCCCACGTCCACCGCCACCGCGTCCTCGACATGCGCCGGAAAGTACGCCCGGTCCCCCAGGTGCCGCCCACCGCGCACCATCGCCAGGTTCACGCAGGCCCGCCCGCCCTGCACCTTCACCGCCAGGATGTCCGTGTCGCGGTCCTCCTGCGTGAACACGGACTGCTGCTGCAGCACCTTGGACAGCGTGGCGATC
>NZ_JAAFKF010000179.1 GCF_013299175.1 Sphaerotilus sp. | reverse complement strand
AGCTTGAGCGGCAGGTGCGCGGCGATCGTGTCCGACAGCCGGCCCGCATCATCAATGCCAGCGATCGACGTGAGAATCTCCGGCGGGATCTTCTTGTTCAGCTTGACGTACTGGTCAAACTGCTGCGTCACGGCACGGCGCAGTGCCTCGATCTCGGGCGAGCCTTGGTCCGGCACCGGCACGGGCGAGACGACGGACGTGAAGTGCTCGCCGCTGTCGTCGATGCTGACAGTGTTGGCGCGCTGCAAGCCTTCGACCAGCACTTTCACGGTGCCGTCGGGCAGTTTCAGCATCTGCAGGATGCTGGAGACGCAGCCCGTCTCGAACATGTCGTCCGATTTCGGTTCGTCCTTGCCGGCGGCTTTCTGCGCCACCAGCATGATCTGGCGACCCGCTTCCATCGCGGCTTCGAGCGCCTTGATGGACTTCGGCCGCCCCACGAACAGTGGGATGACCATGTGCGGGAAGACCACCACATCGCGCAGCGGCAGCAGCGGCAGCGTGATCGGATCGGGGGGAAGGATGGGATGGCCTGACATCAGAACCTCTCTTTCTGCGCTCCCATCTGGGAGCACAGCGCCGGTTTGCAAGGGTCGGGATGCAAACGCGGCGCGGATGAACTCAGGCGCTGGCCTTGGCCTGCTCGTGGTAGACGAGCAGGGGCTTGGTGTTGTCGTCGATGGTGTGCTCGTCGATGACGACCTTGGCGACACCGTGGAACGTGGGCAACTCGAACATGGTGTCCATCAACGCTTGCTCGATGATCGAGCGCAGCCCGCGGGCACCGGTCTTGCGGTTGAGCGCCTTCTTGGCGATGGCGGTCAGCCCGGACGGACGCACTTCCAGGTCCACGCCGTCCATCGCGAACAGCTTCTGGTACTGCTTGACCAGCGCGTTCTTCGGCTCGGTGAGGATCTGGATCATCGCGTCTTCGGTCAGCTCGCCCAGCGTGGCAATCACCGGCAGGCGGCCGATCAGCTCGGGGATGAGACCAAACTTGATCAGGTCTTCCGGCTCGACCTCGCGGAACGCCTCGCCCGCACTGCGCGCGGACTTGGCCTTGACCGACGCGCCGAAGCCGATGCCCGACTTCTCGGAGCGGTTGGCAATGACCTTCTCCAGCCCATCGAAGGCGCCGCCGCAGATGAACAGGATGTTGGTCGTGTCGATCTGCAGGAAATCCTGGTTGGGGTGCTTGCGGCCACCTTGGGGCGGCACCGAAGCCATCGTGCCTTCGACCAGCTTGAGCAGCGCCTGCTGGACACCCTCGCCGGACACGTCGCGCGTGATCGACGGGTTGTCCGACTTGCGGCTGATCTTGTCGATCTCGTCGATGTAGACGATGCCGCGCTGGGCACGCTCGACCTCGTAGTTGCAGTTCTGCAGCAGCTTCTGGATGATGTTCTCGACATCCTCGCCCACGTAACCGGCTTCGGTCAGCGTGGTGGCGTCGGCGATCACGAAGGGCACGTTCAGCAGGCGGGCGAGCGTCTGGGCCAGCAGCGTCTTGCCGGAGCCCGTCGGGCCGATCAGCAGGATGTTGCTCTTGGACAGCTCCACCCCGTCACCCTTGGCCTTGCCCTCCATGTGCTTCAGGCGCTTGTAGTGGTTGTAGACGGCGACGGCGAGTGTGCGCTTGGCCTGGTCCTGGCCGATGACGTACTGGTCCAGGCTGGCCTTGATGTCGCTGGGCACCGGCAGGTCGTCGCGGTTCGTCTTGGCGCCGGGGGCGTCGGCTGCGGGCGCTTCATCGCGGATGATGTCGTTGCACAGCTCGATGCACTCGTCGCAGATGAACACCGACGGGCCGGCGATCAGCTTCTTCACCTCATGCTGGCTCTTGCCGCAGAACGAGCAGTACAGCGTCTTTTCGCCGGAGGAGCCTTTTTTCTCGGGCATGGAATGCGGCCTTGTCGAGTCTGGAGAAATGGAATGCGGAACGGATCAGGCGCGCTTGCTGATCACTTGGTCGATCAGGCCGTAGGTCGCGGCTTCGGCGGCGGTCATGTAGTAGTCGCGCTCGGTGTCGGCCTGGATCTTCTCCAGCGGCTGGCCCGATCGGTCGGCCAGAATGCGGTTGAGCTGCTCGCGGGTCTTGAGGATCTCGCGGGCGTGGATCTCGATGTCGGTGGCCTGACCCTGCGCGCCGCCGAGGGGCTGGTGGATCATGATCTTGGCGTTCGGCAGCGCAAACCGCTTGCCCTTCTCGCCCGCCGTCAGCAGGAACGCGCCCATGCTCGCCGCCATGCCCATGCACAGCGTGGAGACCTGCGGCTTGATGAACTGCATCGTGTCGAAGATCGACATGCCGGCCGAGACGCTGCCGCCGGGCGAGTTGATGTAAAGCGAAATGTCCTTGTCGGGATTTTCGCTTTCCAGGAACAGCAACTGGGCCACCACCAGATTGGCGACCTGGTCATTGACGGGGCCGACCAGGAAAATGACCCGCTCGCGCAGCAGGCGCGAATAGATGTCGTAGGAGCGTTCGCCGCGTCCGGATTGTTCGATGACGATGGGCACCATGCCCAGGTTCTGCGTGTCGATTGCGCTCATTGAAGACCCTTGAAACATCACTGTGTCGCGCTGATGACCGCTCTGGACCGCTCGGGGGCGGGTCGGCCATCAGCGATGAACCCGATTATGGGGGTTGCCAGCATTCGACGCCGGATGCTGGCAACGCCATCATGTGACAAGGGGCGCTCGTGGCGCCCCTTGTTTCTGCTTCACCGACGGCGATCGTCGGTTAGCACGGTCTTGCTTCAGGCACCCATCAGCTCGTCGAACGCCAGGGCCTTGTCCGTGACCTTGGCTTGCGCCAGCACGAAGTCGGACACATTGGCCTCGATGACCACGGCTTCCACCTCGGCCAGACGCTGCTTGTCGCCCATGTACCAGGCCATGACCTGGGCGGGCTGCTCGTAGCTCTGCGCCATCTCTTCGATGTGGGCGCGGATCTGGTCCGGCGTCGCGGACAGCGCGTGGGTACGCACGATCTCGGCCACCGTCAGGCCCAGGCGCACGCGGCGCTCGGCCTGCGGCTGGAACACTTCGTTCGGGATCGGTGCAGTCTCGGCATCCTTGACACCGCGCTGCTTCAGGTCAGCGCGCGCGTTCTCGACCAGACGGCCCAGTTCGTTCTCGACCAGCGCCTTCGGCAAGTCGAACGAGGTCGCCGACTCCAGCGCCGCCATCACGGCCTGCTTGTTGCGAGCGGCGACACGGAACTTGACTTCGCGTTCCAGGTTCTTCTTGATGTCGGCGCGCAGCCCTTCGACGCTGGCGTCGGGGATGCCCAGCGACTCGGCGAACGCGGCGTCCACTTCCGGCAGGTTCTGCTGCTCGACCTTCTTCAGCGTCACCAGGAAGTCGGCTTCCTTGCCCGCCACGTCTTCGCCGTGGTAGTCATCGGGAAACTTCAGCGGGAAGGTCTTCGACTCGCCGGCCTTCATGCCGCGCACCGCCGTCTCGAAGGCTTCGAGCATCCGGCCTTCGCCCATCAGGAACTGGAAGGCTTCGGCCTGACCACCCTGGAAGCTGTCGCCGTCGATCTTGCCGTCAAAGTCGATGGTCACGCGGTCGCCGTCGGCGGCCACGTCGTCGGCGGCGCGCTCGGTGAACGTGCGGCGCTGCTTGCGCAGAATGTCCACGGTGCGGTCGATCGCGGCGTCCGTCACGTCGGACGACACGCGCTCGATGTCCACCGCGCTCAGGTCGCCGACCACCACGTCCGGATAGACCTCGAACACCGCGTCAAACGCGACGTTGCCTTCGGAGGCTTCTTCCTTTTCGGTGATGCGGGGCGTGCCGGCCACGCGGATCTGCGCTTCGTTGGCCGCATCCTGGAAAGCCTGACCGACCTTGTCGTTCATGACTTCGTACTGGACCGAGTAGCCGTAACGCTGGGCGATGACGGACATCGGCACCTTGCCGGGACGGAACCCGTCGATCTTGACCGTGCGCGCCATCCGCTTGAGGCGGTTGGCGACCTCGTTCTGGAGTTCGGTGGCCGACAGGGTCAGCGTGATGCGGCGCTCGAGCTTGTCGAGGGTTTCCACAGTAACAGCCATGTTCTGAAGCTCTTTAGGTTGCTTGAATCTGGGGG
>NZ_JAAFKF010000177.1 GCF_013299175.1 Sphaerotilus sp. | reverse complement strand
GTGCGCTGGTGGCCAAGCGCCCGGTTCACGTCGGCCAGCCGCCGCACCCGCACCAGCACCAGTTGTGCTGACGCGGACGATTCCTCGCGGCCCAGGTGCGATTCGAAGCTCGCCAGGAAATGCCGCCGGTGCGAGATGCCCGTCAACGGATCACAGCTCGCCTGCACCCGCAACTGGTCCACCTGCTCGGCCTGTTCGGCAAAGATCTGGTTGATGCGCGTCACCATCTGGTTCATGGCCTGGGCGACGCGGCGCAGCTCGGGGGTGCGCGGCTCCTTGACCCGCACGAAGCGGCGTTGCGTCAGCGCATCCGCCTGCTGCACCACCTCGTCGAGCTGCCGGCGCAGCCGCTGCACCGCCACATGGCCCAGCGTCGCCGCCACCAGCCCGATGGCGAAGGTCCACAACATGATGCTCATGCACGCCGACCACAGCCCCGCGTAGGCATACGCCGACTGGCTCACCACCTCCAGCGTGCCGATCTGCGCCCAGCCGTTGAGCACCTGACCCAGTCCCGCCGTGGGCCGGATTGGCACCAGGCGGACAAACCACGCGGGCGCCGGAATCTGGACATCGCCCGCCACACGGGAATACCGCGTCACACCGTCGGGTGCGCGCAAAATGATGGACTGGTAATGTCCAGTATCGAACTGCGCCGAGATCGAGATTCCCAGCAGTGCCGCGTCCTCGCCCTGGTGCGACAGCGACAGCGCCAACGATTGGGCGTTGTCATTGTTCTTCACCGACAACTGGGTTTCCAGCGAGTTTCGGGCTGTCCAGACCGACACGAGCACACTGCCGGCGCACGACAACAAGATCGTGCCAAGGATCAATATCCAGATTTGTCGAATCAGCGACATGCCGACTCCTTTTTTGGTGTGTTCACAAAAACCCCTGATCTCTTGCTTTGACCAGCACTTCGCGCCACCGCGACAAGCGCGCCACGGCGTCCCCTGCCCCCGGCCCTTGCGTCCCCTGCCAGAGACCCTCAGAGTTGAAGCTGAACACCGGAATGAGGTCCGGCCGCTTGGCCGCGGGCCGGATGTCGCCAATCAGGTTGTCCAGGATGAGCGGGTCGGCGCCGGAACTCGGGTAGTACGCCAGCACCATGTGCGCCTGCTGCAGCGATGCCTGACCGCCGAAGATGGCCTTGACGTAGACCAGCCGCAGCCGTGTCGGCGCGACGCCCGAGGCGATCAGCGAGAAGTACTTGCCGATGGCGTAGTCCTCGCAGTCACCCTGGCCCTTCTCCAGGAATTCGAGCGGGCTGGCCCAGTAGTCGAGCTGGCCCCAGGTCTCGATGTCCTCGCGGAACAGCAGCCGCCGGTTGAAGAACTGGTTGATGCTCTGCAGGCGGGTCTCGTCGTCCTGGCGGCTCATCTGGTGGATCACCTCGGTCAGCGCCTGCGCCAGCATCAGCGTCTGACCACCGTGCCGGCCCGCGAGCTGCAGCAGCCGCTCGGACTCCCAGGCCAACGCCACCGGCACCACCAGCAAGCCCACCACCGCCAGCGTCCATCCGAGCCAGTGCTGCAACAGCGGGACTCGCCAGATGCGTGACAGCGCCCCCACCCGATCCGGGGAGGTCGTTACAGTCCGTGACACAGGCACAACAGCACGCATGGAGACGTTGTCGGCAGGTCGCAGGCAAAACCGTAGCCTTCCTTCACGAATCGCGACGGGAGCCACATGTGGGTGCGATTTAGTGCGCAGATGGCTTGGACGGGCTAGGCGCGGTGTGGAATACTCAGATGAAGGTATCCGCGGGCAAGGCGGCAAAATAGCCGCCGAAAGTACACCCTTCATCCACGGGCCTTCCGGGAGTGACGATCGGACGTGACAGCAGTCGATGTAACGGTAGATGTGTCTATTCCAAAGGCCAGCGCAAGGATCAATGAAACAATGAATAAGGCAGCCTCTCCTCTCGTCGTCGGCCTGATCGCCTTGGCCTGTCAGGTTGCGTTTGCGCAATCGACCGACCCGCTCAAGGACACGGTGCAACGCGCGATTTCCACCAACCCCGAAGTCACGGCCAAGCTCAATGCTTTCCGGGCCGCGGTCGATGAAGTCGATGTGGCACGCGGCGCGTATTACCCGAAGGTCGATCTGAACGCCGAGGCCAAGCAGACCCGCGACCGCATTGGCACGGTCAACCAGCGCATGAACAGCACGGGCGTTGCGCTGTCCGCCACCCAGCTGCTCTGGGACGGATTCGCCACCATGAACCAGGTGGACCGCCTGGGGCACGCCCGGCTGGTGCGCTACTTCGAGTTCATCGACGCCAGCGAGCAGGTCGCACAGGAGAGCGTGCGGGCCTATGCCGACGTGCAGCGTGCCCGCCGGCTGGTCAGGCTCGCGGAAGACAACTACGTCCAGCACCGCCATGTGACCGAGCAGAGCCAATCGCGCGTGCGCGCTGGCGTGGGCCGCGGCGTCGATCTGGAGCAAGCTGCGGCACGTCTCGCACTGGCGGAGTCCAACCTCGCGACCGAGACCTCCAACCTCCACGACGTGACCGAGCGGTATCGGCGCATCGTCGGCACGCTGCCCCCTGTGGACATGCCGACCGCTGCGGGTCTGGAAAAGGGTCTGCCCGCCACTTCGACCGCCTTGCTGGAGCAGACTGCCAAGCGCAGCGCCTCCATCGCGGCGGCCGTCGAGAACCTGCGTTCTGCCCAGGCCCAATCGCGTGAGCGCGAAGGCAATCTCTACCAGCCGCGCGTGGAAGCCCGCGTGCGCGCTGCCGCCGGGAGCAACCTCGATGGCGTGCTCGACCAGAAGCGCGACACCAGCGCCGGTGTGGCACTGAACTGGAACTTGTTCAATGGCGGCTCGGACAAGGCCCGTGTGCGCCAGGCCGCCAATTTGCTGAACCAGGCGGCCGACACGCGTGACAAGGCTTGCCGCGATGCACGCCAGACCGCCGCCATCGCCTACCACGACGTGCAGAAGCTCAACGAGCAACTGAACTATCTGGACAAGCATGTGCTGTCGAGCGAAAAGGTGCGGGACGCTTACCGCCAGCAGTTCGACATTGGCCAGCGCACGCTGCTGGACCTGCTCAACTCCGAAAACGAGCTGTACGGTGCGCGGAGGGCTTATACCAACGCCGAGCTGGATCTCGTCATCGCCAAGGCCCGCACCCATGCAGCCGCCAGCAGCTTGGTGGCGGCCCTGGGCCTGACCCGCGCGGGCACGGCGGACGATGACATCGCCGAAGGCCGCTACTGGCAAGCGGGTGAAGACGCGGCGGCCCGTTGCCCATTGAACGCCACGGACCTCGCCGTCACCCCCAAGGCAGAGCTGGATGCACGCGCACGCCAAAACGCCACGCTGGCCCCCATCGCAGCCGCGGCCATGCCCGCGCTGAGCGCACTGCCAGGCGCGCGCGCAGCTCCCATGCCGATGGCAGCCCAGGCTACAGCGGACACTTCAGGAGCCACGCCCGTCTCGCAACGCCTGCTGGACTGGGTGGGTGCCTGGACAGCCAAGGACGCAACGCGCTACCTGAGCTTCTACGATCCCAAGTTCCAGCCGACGGGCGTGCCGCGCCAAGTGTGGTTTGCGAACCGGACCAAGCTGCTGAAGAAGGAAGGCGCTGTCGAGCTGAAGATCGCGAATGTACAGCGCCGCTCGGTGGGCGTGGACACGGTCGAGACCAAGTTCGAACAGCACTACTCGTCCAAGGACTTCAACGACAAGAGCCAGAAGACGCTGATCTGGAAGCGCCGCGGCACCGAGTGGTACATCGTCAAGGAAAGCAATCGCTGAGATTGCTGGAACGATTTCCAGGAAAGGCGCCGAGTTGGCGCCTTTTTTCATGGACACATCGCAATGTCATGCTGGATTCGCCAATAAAAAAGCCCCGCAAGGTTTGCGAGGCTTTTTGCCATACCTGTCGAGCCGTCGAGCTGTTGGCCTAGGTCATGTTGTCTGGCGGAGAGGGCGGGATTCGAACCCGCGGTGGGGATTAACCCACACACGCTTTCCAGGCGTGCGACTTAAACCGCTCATCCACCTCTCCGGAAAGACAGCAACTATAGCAGTTTTCTTGACCGGCGAGAATACCAATCAGCGCACGACGGCGATCTGCTCGCGGTTGCCCGCCTTGTAGGTGAACATCGTCAGCGCGCCGTTCTTCACGTCGCCCTTGTCGTCGAAGCTGATGTTGCCCGTCACGCCCTTGTAGCCGCTCGT
>NZ_JAAFKF010000178.1 GCF_013299175.1 Sphaerotilus sp. | reverse complement strand
GAGGTCTGGCTGCCTGCGCTGGCCGGGGAGGGCGGCTGGTCGATCATTTCCTGCGACCAGTTCCGGAAGACGACCGCCGAGCGGGAGCTGGTGCGCCGGCACGGGCTGTCGGTGTTCGTGCTGGACCGACAGTGGGCGGGCAAGCCGTTCTGGGAGATGAGTGCCCGCTTTGTCGAGTGGTGGCCGACGATCCTGGGCGTGGCGGAGCTGACCTCGAAGGCAGCTTACCGGGTGCCGTACAAGCGGCAGGGGCAGAAGACGCTGGAACAGATCCGCGCCTGAGTCGCTGCCGCAGCGGGCCTCACGCCGCCACTGCCCGCTCCACCCACCTGGGCACTCCGATGACGCGGGCTGTGGCGTGATTCCGTCTGGGGTCAGGGGAATCTCAACCTGGGGGAGTTGTGCAACAAAGCCGTGCTGCGTTGGCCTCGGTGACGGCCACGACCGCCAATTGTTGCCGACTCCGGCTGCGCACTAAGATGCACCTTTCCTTCGACCTTGACTGTCTGACCGCGTGAACACCACCGCTGCCGCTACCCCCGAAGTCCGCTTCGAATCCCACGCCACGCTCCTCGACGTGGCCATCGTCACCCTCGCCAATCCCGGCAAGCTCAACGCCGTCAGCGTCGCCATGTGGCAAGCCCTGCGCGGCGTCTTCGACGGCCTGGCCGAACGCGAGCCGCTGCTGCGCTGCGTGATCGTGCGCGGGGAGGGCGGCACCTTCGTCTCCGGCGGTGACATCGAGGAGTTCCCCGCCTTCCGCTTCGACGAGGCGCGGCTGCGGCATTTCCACGAGGAGATCGTTGCCCCGGCGCTGGACGCAATGTACCGCTGCGACATCCCGCTGGTGGCGCAGATCGAGCGGGCCTGTGTCGGCGGCGGGCTGGAGATCGCGTGTCAATGTGACCTGCGCATCGCGGGCCAGTCGAGCCGCTTCGGGGCGCCGATTGCCCGGCTGGGCTTCCCGATGGCGTGTGACGAACTGGCCGGCGTGGCGCGGGTGGCGGGGCTGGCGACGGCGGCCGAGATCCTGCTCGAAGCGCGTTTGCTGGATGCCGAGACCGCCTTGCGCCGTGGACTTGTTCACCGCGTGGTGTACGACGACGAGGTGGCCGCCGAAGCCGAGGCGACGGCTCAGCGCATCGCGGCCGGGGCACCCCGCGCCGCACGGTTGAACAAACGTGCCTTGCGCCTCGTCGCACCGCAGTTCCATTTCACCGAAGCCCAGCGCGCCGAATTCGCCGCCTACGCCACCGGCCCCGACCACCGCGAAGGCATCACCGCCTTCATCGAGAAGCGCAAGCCGAACTTCACCGGCTCCTGATTGCCTGACCGCCTGACTACCCCGCATGACCATGTCCAACGACAACCTGTTTGCCGCGCTGCGCGGTGCCTTCCCCGCCGACCTCGACGCGGCGGCGATCGAGACCGACAGCGGCCTCGTTTACGCCTGGCACGACCTGGAACGCGCGACGGCGATGCTGGCCAACCTGCTGCAGTCGCTGGAGATCCCGGCCGGCAGCCGCGTGGCGGTCCACACCGAGAAGTCGGTCGAGGCGCTGGTGCTGTACTTGGCGACGCTGCGCGCTGGCTTCGTCTACCTGCCATTGAACACCGCGTACCAGGCCGCCGAACTCGACTACTTCATCGGCAACGCCGAGCCGGCGGTGTTCGTCTGCGCGAGCAAGAACTTCCCCTGGATCAGCAAGCTGGCGTTCCAGAAGGGCGTGGCCCACGTCTTCACGCTCGACGACGACCGCACCGGCTCGCTGCTGGAACGTGCCTCGCATTTCAGTGACCAGCACGAACCGGCGGTGAAAGCGGCCGACGACCTCGCCGCGATCCTCTACACCAGCGGCACCACCGGCCGCAGCAAGGGCGCGATGCTCAGCCACGGCAACCTGCTGTCCAACGCGCAGGTGCTGAAAACCCACTGGGACTGGCAGCCCGGCGATGTGCTGATCCATGCGCTGCCGATCTTCCACGTCCACGGCCTGTTCGTCGCCAGCCACGGCGCACTGCTCAACGGCTCGAAGATGCTGTGGCTGTCGAAGTTCGACCCGAAGGCGGTGGTCGAGTGGCTGCCGCGGGCCACCGTCTTCATGGGCGTGCCGACGCTGTACGTGCGGCTGCTGCAGGAGGCGGGTCTCACGCGCGAAGCCTGTGCCCCCATGCGGCTGTTCATCTCCGGCTCGGCGCCACTGCTGATCGAGACCTTCCGCGACTGGCAGACGCGCACCGGCCACACCATCCTGGAACGCTATGGCATGAGCGAGACCGTGATGCTCACGTCCAACCCCTGCCGCGCCGAGGACGGCGATCGGATCGGCGGCACGGTTGGCCCGGCGCTGCCCCTGGTCGGCGTGCGCGTGGTCGATGACGCGGGCGGGGCGCTGCCGGCCGGCGAGATCGGCAACGTGCAGGTGCGCGGCCCGAACGTGTTCGGCGGCTACTGGCGCATGCCGGAGAAGACCGCCGAGGAGTTCACGGCCGATGCGTGGTTCAAGACCGGCGATGTCGGCCGATTCGACGCTGATGGGCGCGGGTACCTCACCATCGTCGGCCGCAGCAAAGACCTCATCATCACGGGCGGCTACAACGTCTACCCGGCCGAGATCGAGGGCTACCTGAACGACATGGCCGGCGTGGCGGAGTCGGCGGTGATCGGCGTGCCGCACCCGGACTTCGGCGAGGCGGTGGTGGCGGTGATCGTGGCGAAGGCGGGTGAGGCGCTCGACGTGGAGACGCTGGTGGCCGCGCTCAAGTCGAAGATCGCCAACTTCAAGGTGCCCAAGCGCGCTTTCGTCGTCGCCGACCTGCCGCGCAACGCGATGGGCAAGGTGCAGAAGAACCTGCTGCGCGAGGCGTGCTGGGCGACACCTACCGCCTGCAGTTCGCCGACACCGCCTGCGACCCCGACAAGGGCGTGGACGCGGTGCGCCAGTTGATCCAGGCCGGCGCGGTGGCCATGGTGGGGCCGGTGTGCTCGGGCGTGACCCTGCGGGTCGCGCGCTCGGTGACGATTCCGGCCGGGGTGGTGCTGCTGTCGGTGGCGTCGGCGTCGTCCCTCATCACGCAGTTGGATGACCAGGATCTGGTGTTCCGCACCGCGCCGTCGGATGCGCTCAAGGGCACCTCCCTGGCGCGGGTCGCGCACGAGATGGGCGTGCGCAGCGTGGCCGTGAGCCATGCCAGTGATGCCTACAACACGGGCGTGGCGCAGGTGTTTGCCGACGCCTTCAAGGCCCTGGGCGGACGTGTCACCGTCAACCAGTCGCATGAACCCAGGCAGGCCGACTACCAGCGCGAGGCCCGTGCGGCGGCGGCTGGCGCGGAGGACGTGGCGCTGTTTGCCTATTCGGGTTCGGGCGGCGTGCAATACCTCAAGGATGTGCTGGAGCAGCCCGGCGTGCGCCGCGTGCTGGGCACCGATGGCCTGATGTCCAAGGACTTGGCCAGTGCGCTCAGCCCCGAGCAGTTGTCGCGCATGACCTTCGTGCTGGCCGCGGCCGACACCGAGCGCGAGGGCTACAAACGCTGGCTGGCGATGGCCGCGGGGGCCAAGGTCAAGGCCGACGGCCCCTACGTTGCCCATGCCTACGACGCCGCCTTCATGATGGCCCTGGCCATCGAGGCGGCTGGCGTGGCCGACAAGTCCAAGGTGTCGGCCGGCCTGCGCGCGATTTCCGGGCCCAAGGGCGCGGTCATCTACCCCGGCGAGTTTGCCAAGGCCAAGGCATTGCTCAAGCAGGGGGCGCACATCAACTACGACGGCGCTTCGGGGCCGGTGGATTTCGACGCGGCGGGTGACATCGTCGGCCGGGTCAGCGTCAACCGCTACGGCAATGGCGCCTGGCAGGCCAAGCTGGTCAAGTAAGCCCGGGCATCGCCACCCATCGCCACCATGTCCGCTCTCTCTCGCTTCTGGTTCAGCGCCTCGGTACAGATCAAGTTCCTGCTGATCGTCATCCCTTCCGCCTTGGTGATGACGGTGGGCGGCAACAGCTACCTCCAGCACTTGACCGGCCAGCGGCTGGTGCAGGGCGAGGTGGCGCAGTTCGAAGAGGTCGGGCGCCGAACCGCACTGGCCTTGTCCACGGAGTATTGGAACTTCAACACGGGGCAGGCCCGCGCGATC
>NZ_JAAFKF010000176.1 GCF_013299175.1 Sphaerotilus sp. | reverse complement strand
TTCATGGACTGGGGCGCCACCTGGCTGTCCTGCCGGGTACCGGTTCCCGGTGAAGCGCCGCGCGAGGTGCTGCTCGCCCACCCGACGCCCGAGGACCACGCCACCCGTGGCGGCTACCTGGGCGCCACCGTCGGCCGCTATGCCAACCGCATCGCCGAATCCCGCTTGCACCGCGGTGGCGTCACCCATGCGCTCGTGCCGCACCCTGCCGGCTCGCGCCACCAGCTCCACGGCGGCCCCGACGGCTTCAGCCACCGCCGCTGGCAGGTCACGCAGCGCAGCGACACCGCCGTCACCTTCTCGCTCGACAGCCCGGCTGGCGACCAGGGCTTCCCCGGCGCGCTGCACATCGACGTCGTCTACACGCTGACCGACGCGATGGCGATGGCGATGGAGATCCGCGCCACGGTGGACGCGCCCTGCCCGGTTGCGCCAACGCAGCATGCGTACTTCAACCTCGATGCGCAGCCGGGCAGCGTGCGCGGCCACACGCTGCAGATCGGCGCGGCGCAGTACCTGCCGGTCGATGCCGAACTGCTGCCGGTGGACGGGCCGCAGCCGGTGGAAAGCACCGGGTTCGATTTCCGCACAGCGCAGTCGATCGGCAGCGACTACGACCACGGCTGGCTGCTCGACGCCGGGCCGCAACCCGCCGCGGTGCTGACCTCGTCGGACGGCAAGCTGTCGATGGCGCTGACCACCTCGATGCCCGCGCTGCAGGTCTACACCGGCGGGCACCTCGCTGGCGAGCCGGGGCGCGGCGGGCAGCCGATGGTGCGCAATGCCGGGGTGGCGATGGAGCCGGGGTGGCTGGCGGACAGCCCGAACCAGGCGGCGTGGGCGCAGCGGACGTGCTGGCTGGCTGCGGGCGTGGTGCTGTCCGAGCACCTGCACTGGCGCTGGACCACGGCCACCTGACCGACCGCGCACGCCTGTCCATCCCTGTGCGTCCACCTTCCGCCACGGAGTTCCCCGCCGATGTCGAACCCCCTGCCACGCAGCCTCCTGCAGCCGCTGCCCACGCTCTTGCTGGCCGCCGTCACGCCGCTGGCGGGCGCCGCACCAGACACCCTGGCGGCCGACCTGCAGCACTGCGCCACACTCGCCGACGCCGGGCCACGGCTGGCCTGCTACGACGCGTTGACCCCACTGCACCACAGCGCACCACCCGCCACACCTGCCACACCCGTCGAACGCTCGCAACCCACCAGCCCCAGCGCACCACAGAGCACGCTGTCCCGCTACTGGGAGCTGGACCCGCAGGACAAGCGCGGCACGCTGCGCTTCGTTTCCTACCGTCCCAACTACATCCTGCCGCTGCACCTGACCAGCCACATCAACCAGGCGCCGCACTCGCCCACACAGGCCGCCGTGCCAATGCCGGACTACCAGCGGGCCGAGGCGAAGTTCCAGCTTTCGCTGCGCACCAAGCTGGTGGAAGACGCCTTCCAGTCGGGCGCCGACCTCTGGGCCGGCTTCACGCAGCAGGCGCTGTGGCAGGTCTTCAACGGCCAGGATTCGGCGCCGTTCCGCAACACCGACTACGAGCCGGAACTGGTGGTGGTGGTGCCGACGCCGATGCACCTGCGCACGCTGCCGGGCGGCTGGCAGTGGCACTGCACGCAGCTCGGGCTGGCACACCAGTCCAACGGCCAGTCCGACCCGCTGTCACGGAGCTGGAACCGGGTCTACCTCGCCGCCGGCATCGAGCAAGGCGCGTGGACCCTGACCACCAAGCTCACCCAGCGCCTGAACGAGCCGCTCGCCACCGACAACAACCCGGACCTGGGCCTCTACCGCGGGCGGGCCGAATTGCGGTTGCGCTGGACATCGGGCCATTCGGTGGCGGCCCTGCAATACAACGGCTCACCGCGGAGAACGAACCGTGGCGCCCTGCTCGCCGAATGGAGTCGCCCCATCCACCTGGACCAGCCCGAGGGGCTGCGCTGGTATGTGCAAGCCTTCACGGGGCACGGCGAGACCTTGACCGACTACAACTTTCGCCAGACGAGCGTGGGGGCGGGGATGATGTTTTCGCCGTTCTGACCCTGCATTGCGGGTCCGCCACGGTCAGCCTGCGCGCGTTAGCCACGCCCGGCCAACGCCCCATTCCGCCAGCACCGCCACCGCCATCAACCCGGCGCCCAGCAGCAGCACCCGCACCGGCGACCACCCCTGCACCGCCCACCAGAACCCGCCCAGCGCCAGCATCCGGAACGCCCACAAGACGAACTCGCGCACGACGATCCGGTCCGCCAGCGCACCCTCCAGGTCGAGCACCCGCTGGTTGAGCACCTGCTCGCTGGCCGCCCAGAAGGGCTGCACGGCGGCGAGCGTCAGCAGGTGGACGACGTAGAGGGCGGGATGCCAGACGCTGGCGCCCAGCAGCAGGTGGGCGGCCACCATGCCGAGTGCGGCCCAGGCCATCCAGCGCAGGCGGTTGCCGGCATGGCGGCGGCGGCGCAGCGCGAACAAGGCCAGCCCGCCCAGCACCGTCGCCGCGCTGGCTGTCCAGCCGTAGTGGCTCACCACGCCGAGCGCCTGCACCGCCCCGCTGGCCCCGAGCACCATCCCGATGCCCAGCAAGCCCGATTCGAGTCCGTACAGCGGCAGGCAGCGCGAGAACCCCGGCTGTCGAACCACCGCCCAAGGGCGGTCCCAGTGCATCGCCGGCGTGTCCGGCAACTGGCGCGGCACCCAGATGGCCGCCACCAGCGCCAGCACGGCGTAGCTGGTGTAGACCGCCGCGGCGCGTTCGCCCGTCATCGACAGGAGCAGCGTGACCGTCAGCGTGGCGGACAGCCCGGCGAAGACGGTCCAGACCGTGGTGTGGGCGGCGTAGGCGTCGCGGTCGGCGTCGGCGAGCAGGCTCAGCTCCAGCCAGTGCCGCGCACCCCAGGTCAGGCCCAGGTACAAGCCGACGGCCAGCGCCAGCCACAGTGGCTCGCCATCCGCGCCGAGCAGCAGGAACGCCGGGGCCAGAAAACCCGCGCAGATCAGGTGCGCCGGCCGCAGCGACCACCGCCGACCCAGCGCAAACGACCCCACGATGCCCACCATCGCCACCGTCAGCATCACGGCCGTGAACTGCACCGCCTCGGACCAGCCGCGTTGCGCGAACACCAGCACCTCCGCGAAGCCGATCAGCGTCGCGAAGGCGCCTTGGCAGGCGATGAACGGGAGGAGGCGGCGTTCCAGCGGAGTGGACATGCGCGGGGGAAAAAGCGGGAAGCGGGGAGTGGGTGTGCCGACTGGCCTGCCCGGAGAGACTCGAACTCCCGACCCCCGGCTTAGAAGGCCGGTGCTCTATCCAGTTGAGCTACGGGCAGTGTGCAGATTGAAGAATCTGAAATCTTGGTCGGGGCGAAAGGATTCGAACCTTCGACCCTCTGGTCCCAAACCAGATGCGCTACCAGGCTGCGCTACGCCCCGACAAGAGCCTTAGATCATAGCCGACTTTTGACTCTCATTGCCAGCAGATGCTCAGATAGATGCACGAAGTTCATTTCGACGCGGCAGATCGGGGCCGCGGCGGGTGCAGGTGATGGCCGCGGCCTGTGCAGCGAAATCGGCCACGCGGCGCACTTCGTCGAGCGTGATCGCCGCCAGCCCGGCCGGACTCAGGCGCCCGATTTCCGCCAGTGCCACCAGCGTCGCCGCCTGGAAGGTGTCGCCCGCGCCGACCGTGTCCTGCACCTGCACCTTGGGCGCCGACACTTCGCACTGCCCCTCGCGGGTCCACGCCAGCGCGCCCTGGCCGCCGCGGGTCATCATCACCAGCGACACCCCGGCCGCCAGCCAGCGCGCCGCCAGATCCGCCGGATGCAGCGCGGGATACAACCGCTCGAAGTCCTCGTCGCTCAGCTTGAGCAGGTGCGTGCGCGAGGCCATCCACTCGATGTTGTCGCGCCACGCGGCCAGCGACGGCTCGACGTTCAGGCGCACGTTCGGGTCGTAGGAGATGACCGTGGACGTGTGCCGCTGCGCCACCAGCGTGCGGATGGTGGACGCGATCGGCTCGACCACGCAGCCGAAGGAGCCGAAATGGATCGCGGCCACTTCGGCCGGCAGGCGCGCCAGGTGCTCGGGCAGCAGTTGCCGGTCGGCGCCGCCCGTGCCGTAGAAGCGGTAGCTGGGCACGCCGTTCGCATCGACGCCCACCAGACTCAGCGTCGTCGGCGCGTCGTTGAGGACCACGGCTTCGGTCGAGATGCCCTCATCGACCACGCTCTTCAGGATGCGCTCGCCCAGGAAGTCCCGCGAGATGGCGCCGAGGAAGACCGCCGGCTGCCCCATGCGCTGCACGCCCGCCGCCACGTTCAGCGGCGAGCCGCCGACCACGGCGTCC
>NZ_JAAFKF010000175.1 GCF_013299175.1 Sphaerotilus sp. | reverse complement strand
AGCTTGAGGGTCTTCACGGCTTCCATCCGACAACTGTATTTCCATACATGTCGCTTGACAAGCCGTTCCGGCTTGAACGCTCGACCCCGGGCTGAACCCCGGGGCTTGTCGCTTCGTCCGGGTCACATTCCCGCGGCCCGGGCATGGACAATCACGCCATGCCTGCCCTGACTCCGACTCCCGCCTTGACCGCCAGCCTGCCCGGCGCCCTTCCCCTTGTCGGCCCCTCGTGGCGCGGGGTGCTCGCGTCGATCGACATCGGCTCGAACAGCTTCCGGCTGGAGATCGGCCAGATCACCCGCGGCCGCTACCGCCGCATCGACTACCTCAAGGACACCGTGCGCCTGGGCGCCGGACTCGATGCCAACGGCGTGCTGAGCGAGGAGGCTGCGCTGCGCGGGCTGGCCTGTCTGGCGCGTTTTCGCACCCGGCTGGCCGGCATCCCGCCGAAGCAACTGCGCGCCGTGGCCACCCAGACGCTGCGCGAGGCCACCAACCGCAATGCGTTTCTGGCGCGGGCCAGCGAGGCATTGGGGCATCCGGTCGAGGTGATCTCCGGCCGCGAGGAGGCGCGGCTGATCTACAAGGGCGTGGCGCGGCTGCAGCCCTCGGACCGGCAGCGGCTGGTGGTGGACATCGGCGGGCGCTCGACCGAGATGATCATCGGCGTCGGCGCCACGCCGCTGCAGGCCGAATCCTTCCGCATCGGCAGCGTCAGCCTGTCGATGCAGTATTTCCCCGACGGCCAGTTCACCGCCGAACGCTTCGCGGCGGCCCAGATCGCCGCCGGGGCCGAGCTGGAGGAAGCACTGGCGCAGTTCTCCCACCAGAACTGGGTCGAGGCACTGGGCTCGTCGGGCACGGCCGGCGCGGTGTCGCAGTTGCTGGCCGCCAGCGGCATCACCGACGGCGCGGTCACGCCCGAGGGCTTGCGCTGGTGCATCCAGGCATGCATCGCCGCCGGACACCAGGACGCGCTGAAACTGCCCGGTCTCAAGCCGGAGCGGCGCGCGGTGCTGGGTGGCGGGCTGGCCATCCTGTCCACGCTGGCGGCGCAGTTCGGCATCGATTCTCTGCAGCCGGCGCGGGGTGCCCTGCGCCAGGGGGTGATCTTCGACCTGGAAGAGCGCCTCGCCGCCGACCGCGACCCCGGCCACCACGACCTGCGCGATGACACCGTGGTCGATCTGCAGCAGCGTTTCCGCGTCGATGTCGCCCAGGCGCGCCGGGTGCAGGACGTGGCCGGCCAGCTCCACCGGCAGGTGCAGCCCCGCGCCACGCTCGACCACCAGCGCGAACTCGGCTGGGCCGCTGCGCTGCACGAGATCGGCATGATGGTCTCGCACCACGACCACCACCGCCACAGCGCCTACCTGGTCGGCCATGTGGACGCCCCCGGCTTCTCGCAGAACCAGCAGCGCCGTCTGGCCGATCTGGTGCTCGGCCACCGCGGCGGGCTGCGCAAGATCGACGCGGCGCTGGCCGACCCGGCGCTGGCCGCGCAGGTGATGGCGCTGCGGCTGGCGGTGCTGCTGTGCCACGCCCGCAGCGCGCCGGAGCAGCCGCTGCCGGCCCTGTCCGCCGAGGGACGCCAGGTCCGCCTGGGCTGCACCGCCGGCTGGGCGCTGCAGCACCCCCGCACGCTGCACCTGCTGCAGGGGGAGGTCGATGCCTGGTCCAAGGTCGGCCTGCTGCGGCTGCAGACCGTGCAGACCGGCTGAGACAGCCAGCGCGGCGCTCGCCGACTTGTCACGAACAGGTCACGCAGCCGGCATAGCATCGCAGGATGCCCGAACCCCGCCCGACCACGCCCGCCCCGCTGCCCCTGCTCAGCCGTGAACGGGCGATCCTGGAATTCAACCGGCGCGTGCTGGCCCAGGCCCGGCGGGCGGACGTGCCGCTGCTGGAGCGGCTGCGCTACATCTGCATCGTCTCGTCGAACATGGACGAGTTCTTCGAGGTGCGCTTCTCGGATGCGCTCGACGCCGCCCGCCTGCCCGACAGCGGCACGAGCCACGGCGATCTGGCCGTCGTGGCGGCCGATGCCCATGCACTGCTCGACGAGCAATACCGCATCTTCAACGACGAGGTCATGCCGGCGCTGGCCGCCGAGCGCATCGTCATCGTCAACCACGCCGACCGCAACGCCGCCCAGCGGCAATGGGTGTCGCAGTTCTTCCACCGGGAGGTGCAGCCGCTGCTGGTGCCGGTCGGACTCGATCCGGCGCACCCGTTCCCGCAGGTCGCCAACAAGTCGCTGAACTTCATCGCGCAGCTCGCCGGCATCGATGCGTTCGGACGCGAGAACACCATCGCCATCGTCAAGGTGCCGCGGGTGCTGCCACGGGTGATCCGCCTGCCGGAGCGGCTGTCGGATGGCCGGCAGGTCTTCGTGCTGCTGACCAGCGTGATCCGGGCGCACCTGGGCGAGCTGTTCCCGGAGCGCGAGGTGCTGGCGTTCTCGCAGTTCCGCGTGACGCGCGATTCCGACATGGATGTGGACGAGGACGATGTGACCAACCTGCGCCAGGCCCTGCGCAGCGAGCTGACGACGCGCCACTACGGCCGGGCTGTGCGCATCGAGGTGGTCAACACCTGCCCGGCGCGGCTGTCGGATTTTCTGCTGACCCAGTTCGACCTGCCGGCGGCGGCGCTCTACCGCGTCAACGGGCCGGTGAACCTGGTCCGCATGAACACGCTCATCGACCGCGCCGACGCCCCCGCCCTGCGCTTCCCGCCGCACGAGCCGTCTTGGCCGACCGACCAGCTTCCGCCAGGGCGGCGCGTCATGGACTGCATGGCCGAACGCGACATCCTGACCCACCAGCCCTTCCAGTCCTTCGACCCGGTGGTGCAGTTCCTGCGCGAGGCCGTCGAGGATCCGCAGGTGCTCGCCATCAAGCAGACGATCTACCGCACGGGCAGCGAGTCGGTGCTGATGGACCTGCTGATCGAGGCGGCACGGCGCGGCAAGGAGGTGCTGGCGGTGGTGGAGCTGAAGGCGCGCTTCGACGAGGAGGCCAACATCGACTGGGCAGATCGGCTCGAAGCGGTGGGCGTGCAGGTGGTGTACGGCATCGTCGGGCTGAAAACCCACGCCAAGCTGCTGCTGGTCACGCGCAAGGAGGGCCGGCGGCTGGTGCGCTACGGCCACCTCTCCACCGGCAACTACAACGCGAAGACCGCACGGCTCTACACCGACATCGGCTTCCTCACGACCGACCCGGAGATCACGGCCGACGCCGACGCCGTCTTCCTGCACCTGGCCAGCCTGAACACGTTGCGCCCGACCAAGCAGCTCTTGGTGGCGCCATTCACGCTGCAATCGACGGTGGTGGCGCTGATCGAGCGGGTGGCCGCCGCTGCGCAGGCGGGGCGGCCAGCGCGCATCGTCTGCAAGTTCAACGCGCTCACCGACCCGGTGCTGATCCGCGCGCTGATCGCCGCGGGGCAGGCCGGGGCGGAGATCGACCTGATCGTGCGCGGGGCCTGTGCGCTGCCGCCGGGCGTGCCGGGGCAGACGGAGCGCATCCGGGTGCGGTCGGTGGTCGGGCGGTTCCTGGAACACACGCGGGTGCTGTATTTCCGCTGGGGCACCGAAGAGTCGGACGAGGCCCTGTATTTCAGCAGTGCCGACTGGATGACCCGCAACATGCTGCGCCGCATCGAGGTGGCCTGGCCGATCCGTGACGCGGCGCTGCGCCAGCGGGTGATCGACGAGTGCCTGGTGCCCTACCTGCACGACGAGCGGGATGCATGGACGCTGGACAGTTCGGGCCGCTACCAGCGGGTCGGCGAAACCGGTGTGAGCGCCCAGCAGGCGTTGGCGCAACGCTACCAACGCTGAACCGCTGGCGGGGGTGGGTGGGGTTGGGCATGACCCGGACGAAGCGACAAGCCCCGAGGTTCAGCCCGGGGTCGAGCGTTCAAGCCGGAACGGCTTGTCAAGCGACATGTATGGAAATACAGTTGTCGGATGGAAGCCGTGAAGACCCTCAAGCTGCGCATCAAGGACAAGCACGCGGGCGTGCTGTCCTTGATGGCGCGTGAGGTGAACTTCGTGTGGAACTACTGCAACGAGACGAGTGCGCGGGCGCTCCGGGAGCGGCGCGAGTTCTTGAGCGGGTTCGACTTGCAGAAGCTCACGGCCGGATACTCGACCTGAACGCGTGCGTCAAGGTGGACGTGCCGAAGTCGGCCGGCACTGGATCGGTGGGGATCGACCTTGGCCTGAAGACTGCAGCGACGTGCTCGGACGGCGAAGAGCTGGCGTCCGGCCTGTACCGCAAGCATGAGGGCGCGCTGGGGATCGCCCAGCGAGCCGGGAAGAAGGACCGGGTGCGTGCGATCCACGCGAAGATCGCCAAC
>NZ_JAAFKF010000174.1 GCF_013299175.1 Sphaerotilus sp. | reverse complement strand
ACGCCGGCCACAACCAGTACCCGCCGATGGCCGGCATCCCGGCGCTGCGCGAAGCCGTCGCCGCCAAGGTCGAGGCGCTCTACGGCCACCGCTACGACCCCGGCAGCGAGATCACCGTCACGGCCGGTGCCACCCAGGCCATCCTCACCGCCGTGCTGGCCCTCGTGCATCCGGGCGACGAGGTCATCGTGCTCGACCCGTGTTACGACAGCTACGCGCCCAGCATCGTGCTGGCCGGCGCCACGCCCGTGCATGTGCCGCTGACACCGGGCACCTTCCGCCCCGACTTCGCCGCCATCGCCGCCGCGATCACGCCCAAGACCCGCGCGATCCTCGTCAACACCCCGCACAACCCGACCGGCACCGTCTGGACCGCCACTGAGCAGCAGCAGCTCGCCGAGCTGCTGCGCCCGACCGACATCCTCCTGTTCTCGGACGAGGTCTACGAGCACATGGTCTACGACGGCGCGGCGCACCTCAGCGTCGCCAGCCACCCCGAGCTGGCCGCCCGCAGCATGCTGATCTCCAGCTTCGGCAAGACCTACCACGTCACCGGCTGGAAGATCGGCTTCGTGGCGGCTCCGGCCGTGCTGATGGCCGAGTTCCGCAAGGTCCACCAGTTCAACGTCTTCACCGTCAACACGCCGATGCAGCACGCGCTGACCACCTACATGGCCGATCCGGCGCCCTACGTCGAACTCGGCGCCTTCTACCAGCGCAAGCGCGACCTGTTTCGCGCCGGGCTGGCGGGGACCGGCCTGCGGCCGCTTCCCTGCGAAGGGACGTACTTCCAGAGCGTGGACTACAGCGGCCTGGCCCCCGAGATCGCCGGGCTGGGCGAAGCCGCATTCTGTGAATGGCTGACCCGCGAGGTCGGCGTGGCGGCGATTCCGCTGTCGGCCTTCTACGCGGACGGGCGCGACCAGCAGATCGCCCGGCTGTGCTTCGCCAAGCGCGACGAGACGCTGGAGCACGCGCTGGAGCGGCTGCGCAACCGATTGGGCTGAAAGAATGAACGAACGTTGAAAAGAACGAACGGTCGTTCTTTTTTCCATGCCAGAATCTTCGGCCATGCCCACCGCCGTGTCCGCCGCCATGTCCGCCGAACTGCACCTCACCCGCCACGACAGCACGCTGGTGCTGACGCTGAACGACCCTGCGTCGCGCAACGCGCTGTCGCCCGCGGTGTATGTCGCCGCAGTCGCCGCGCTCGACGACGCGGCCCAAGACCCCACGCTGCGCGCCCTCGTGCTGACCGGCGCGGGCGGGCATTTCAGCGGCGGCGGCAACCTGAACCAGCTCGCGGCCGTGCGGGGCCAGCCGGCGGTGCAGGCAGCGCGGGTGGATGCGCTGCACGGCTGGATCGTGGCAATGCGGACACATCCGCTGCCAGTGATCGCTGCGGTGGAAGGTGCGGCGGCAGGTGCGGGCTGCTCGCTCGCGCTGGCCTGTGACCTGCTGGTGGCGTCCACGACGGCGCGCTTCGGCCTCGCCTATGGCCGCATCGGCGCATCGCCGGATGGGGGGGTCGTGCAGTCGCTGATGCAGTTGCTGCCGCGGCAGCAGGCGCTGGAATGGCTGTGGCTGGCGCAGGTGCGCAGCGGGGCCGACCTGCAGCGCGCCGGGCTGGTCAACCGCCTGACCGATCCGGGGCAGGCGCTCGACGAGGCGCTGGCACTGGCCGCGTCGCTGGCGCAGTTCGCCCCGAACGTGATCGCCTCGGTGAAGCGGCTGTCGGTGGACGCGGCGGTGCTGCCCCTGGCCACCCACCTCGACCACGAACGTGACGCCTTCATCGCCAACCTCAACCACGACAACGGCGGCGAGGGCCTGACCGCCTGGCGCGAGAAACGCCCGCCCCAGTTCCGCTGACCGGACCCGACCCGACATGACAACGCGCACACCGCCCATGCCCACTCCGACGCCACGCCGGCGCCTCTACCTGATGCGCCACGGCTCGGTCGATTACTTCCTCGACGACGGCACGCCGGTCCCGCCCGACACCGTGCCGCTGAACACTACCGGCCGCGCACAGGCGGACGCGGCAGGCGCACTGTTCGCGGCGTCGAACGTGCGCTTCGACCGCGTGCTGGTCAGCGGCCTGCCGCGCACGGTGGAAACGGCACAGCGCGTGCTGGCCGCCGCCGGATCGGGCACTGCCATCGAGACCGACATGGCGCTCCAGGAAATCCGCCCCGGCCGCCTCTCGGACCTGCCACGGGAGGCCGTGCGCGACGCCTTCCTCGGTGCCTTCGAGAGCGGCGGCACTCTGGACACCATCGAAGGCCACCGGTTCCTCGGGGGCGAAAGCGTGGGCGAGCTGCTCGACCGCTGCCTGCCCGCCTGGATACGCTTCCTCGCCCGCGACGACTGGGACTGCGCCCTGCTGGTGCTGCATGGCGGTGTGAACCGGGCGCTGCTGTCGAGCGCGCTGGCGGGGACACGGGCCTTCTTCGGCCGGATGGAGCAAGCGCCGGCCTGCATCAACGTCCTCGACATCGGCGCCGACCATGCGGTGGTGCGCGCGATGAACCTCTCCCCCAGCCAGTGGCTCAACGACCGCGAGCGCCAGACCACGATGGAAAAGCTGCTCGCACAGTACCTGCGCACTGGCACCGGAACGAACCCCGCATGACCACCCCCGTCCTGACCCCCGAAGAACGCCAGCACGTCGAGTCCGGCTCCTGGTACGCCAAGCTCTCCCCCGCCCTGCGCCAGGACATCCTGAACCGCACCATCATCCGCCGCTACCCGGACGGCGTGCAGGTCGCCACCCGTGGCGCGCCGCCCACCGACTGGGTGGGCGTGGCCAGCGGCGCGGTGCGGGTGAGTTCTGTGTCGATGTCGGGCAAGCAGATCACGCTGACCTATGTCGAACCAGGCACCTGGTTCGGCGACATTGCCCTGTTCGACGGCCTGCCGCGCACCCACGACGCCACCACGCACGGCCCGACCACGCTGCTGATCGTGCGCAAGCACGACTTCTTCGACCTGCTGTCGCGCCACGCCGAACTCGCCGAGGCGCTGCTGCGGTTGAACTGCCGGCGCATGCGGCTGATGTTCGCGTCCTTCGAGGATCTCAACACCAAGCCGCTGGCGGCCCGGCTCGCCAAGCAGGTGCTGACGCTGGCGCGTGCCTACGGCATCCCGCATGGGGAAGAAACCCGCATCGGCTTGCAGCTCGCCCAGGAAGACCTCGCCCAGCTCGTCGGCGCCTCGCGCCAGCGCGTCAACCAGGAGCTGAAGGGCTTCGAGCGCGAAGGGGCCGTGCGGGTGGAGCCGACACGGCTGGTCGTGCTCTCGCGTGACAAGCTGCTGGCCATCGCCGACCGCTGACGGCCCATCGCTGACCAAACGGTCTCTCACCCGCCCCGTTCCCCAGGAGCAACCCGCCATGGACACCCACGCCGCCGCCCAGTCCGGCACCCGCCCGGTCGCTGACGGGCAAGCCTTCGATGTCGCCGCCCTGCAGGACTGGCTCACCGGCCGCTTGCCAGGTTTCAGCGGGCCGCTGACCGTGCGGCAGTTCAAGGGCGGGCAGTCGAACCCGACCTACCAGCTCGTCACGCCCGGCGGCGTCTACGTGATGCGCGCCAAGCCGGGGCCGGCCGCCAAGCTGCTGCCCTCCGCGCACGCCATCGAGCGCGAATTCCGGGTGATGCAGGCGCTGGCCACCACCGACGTGCCCGTCGCCCGGATGCACCTGCTCTGCGCGGACGAAAGTGTCATCGGCCGGGCCTTCTACGTGATGGAGCATGTCGCCGGCCGCGTGCTGTGGGACCAGACGCTGCCCGACTTCGACCCTGCCGGCCGGGCGGCGATCTATGACGAGATGAACCGCGTGATGGCGGCGCTGCACCGGGTCGATCCGGTGGCGATCGGCCTGGGCGATTACGGCCGCCCGGGCAGCTACTTCGAGCGCCAGACCGCGCGCTGGAGCAAGCAGTACCTCGCCTCGGTCACCGAGCCGATCCCCGAGATGAACCGGTTGATCGACTGGCTGCCCGCCCACCTGCCCGCCTATGCCCGCGACGACACGCAGGTCTCGATCGCGCACGGCGACTACCGGCTCGACAACCTGATGTTCCACCCGACCGAGCCACGGGTGCTGGCGGTGCTGGACTGGGAGCTGTCCACGCTGGGCCACCCGATCGCCGATTTCAGCTACCACGGCATGGCGTGGCACATCCCGCCGGGCACCTTCCGCGGCATCGGCGGCGTGGATCTGGCGGCGCTGGGGATTCCGTCCGAAGCCGAGTACGTGCGGCGTTACCTGTCGCGCGTCAATGCGGGACGCGAGGGCGGGCTGGCGTTCGAGGCGCTGATGCCGGACTGGGACTACTACCTCGCCTACAACATGTTCCGCATCGCGGCGATCCTGCAGGGCATCGCGCGGCGGGTGGTCGATGGCACGGCGTCGAGT
>NZ_JAAFKF010000173.1 GCF_013299175.1 Sphaerotilus sp. | reverse complement strand
CAGTCAACGACAACACACCGACGATCACCTCGGGCGGCGCAATCAGCGTGGCCGAGAACGCCACGGCCGTGACCACGGTGACGGCGACGGATGCCGATGCACCGAGCCAGACGCTGACGTACCGCATCGCGGGCGGTGTGGATGCAGGGCAGTTCTCAATCAATGCAGCGACGGGCGCACTGAGTTTCGTCACGGCGCCCGACTACGAAGTACCCGGCGATGCAGGCGCAGACAGCGTGTACGACGTGGTGGTGCAGGTCAGCGACGGTGGGATGAACGTGAACCAGTCGCTGGTGGTCCGCGTCACCGGGGTCAATGACAACGTGCCGCAGTGGAGCGCGCAGCCAGGGGCGGCACAGATCCAGGTGTCCACCCCGGAGGGGGTGCGCTGGTCGGTGGTGCTGGATGCGACCGATGCCGATCTGCCCGCGCAGGGACTGGCGTTCGCCATCACCGGCGGTGCGGATGCGGCCCTGTTCACGCTCGATCCGGTCAGCGGCCTGCTGACCTTCCAGCGCATTGCCGACCACGAGGTGCCGCAGGACGCCAACCGGGACAACGCCTATGAGGTCGAGGTCGAGGTCGGGGATGGTGTGCTCGCCGCGCGCAGGACCGTGGTGCTGCGCGTGGCCAATGTCAACGAGGCGCCGGTGCTGTTGAACAGCCAGATCGCCGTGGAGCAGGGCGGGCAGGTCGTGCTGGACGCCACCATGCTCTCCGCCAGCGACCCGGACACCGCCGCCGCCACGCTGGTCTACACCGTCAGCGAGGTGCAGTCGGGGCAGTTCGAGCAGGTGGGTGCAGGCACTCCCGGCCAGGCAATCAGCCAGTTCACGCAGGCCGATGTCACCGCCGGGCGGGTGGTGTTCGTCCAGTCGGATGTCCGCACTGCCTCTGCCAGCTTCGCCTTGACCGTGTCCGATGGCGCGTTGACGGTCGGCCCGCGCCGGGTGGTGGTGCAGGTGCAGCCGACCCCGGAGCAGACGGTGCCCGCCGTGGCAGGACAGTTCGGGACTGCGGGGGCTGCCGGGTTCGAGGGTGTGGCGGGTCGTGTCGGCTCGGGCGGTGTCCTGACCATGGTGAATGACCGAACCCGGTTGGACCAGATCATGGTGGAGATCGCCGGGAGTGCCGCCCCGCCCGTCAGCCTGTCCCCAGTGGCCAGTGACCGCCAGGGCGAAGCACCCATGGCGGCACTCTCTCTGGTGGGAGATCCCGGCGTGCAGCCCGTTGCCGTCCACGCTGCGTCCAAGCCCGAGGTCACACCGGCCGCACCGGCCACGCACGGCACCCGCACGGCCACCCTGACCGAACCTGCCCGTGGCATCGACCCAGGGCGCCAGACGGCCAGCGACTTGCTGGTGATGCTGGATGTGCCCATCGACCTGAGCGGGTTTGCGCAGGAGCACACGGCCTTGCTGCAATGGATGTCGGCGGAGGAGCGTACCCGCGTTGCAGCCGAGTCCGCACTGCAGCAAAAGGAGAAGGACAACGCACCGGACCTGCACTGGGACAGTGGAAAAACCTTGCAGGTGGGCAGCATGGCGTTGTCCGTGGGCTTGGTGTTCTGGGCCACGCGGGCCACCGGGCTGGTGGCGAGCTTGCTGGCGGTGGCGCCACCGTGGCGGCAGTTCGACCCGCTGCCCGTCCTGAGCGTCCATGCCCCCCGTCAGCCGGCTGGCACTGAAGTTGAGTGGCTCGATACCGATATCACGGGATCGCTGGCCGAGCTGGCAGAAGACATCCTCGATCAACGCACCTGACGCCGCCTCTCCAGGCCCCACCTACCCATGCGCTTACCCTGGCCGCCGGACACGATTTCACGCATCGCCGTGGGCATCGCGGCGCTGGCGGTGTTGTGCTTGATGGGGCTGGACTACGCCTTCGGGCTGGTGCCCAACCCGGTGCGGGCGGAGATCGACCGGCGCCAGGTGGTCAGCCAACTGATGGCCGACCAGATCGCGCTGGTCGCCACCCGGCTGGGGGCACAGGATGTCCACCAGGTGCTCTATGGTTCGCGGCGCAACGAGTCCAGGCTGCTGGGCATGGCGCTGCGCTCTGCGGCCGGTGAGGCGGTGTCCGTGACCGGGCTGCCGCCGCCGCAGGTGGCCGCGGGGTTCCGCAGCACCTCGACCCATGTGCGGGTGCCGGTGATGCTGCAGGGCCAGCCCTGGGGCGCGCTGGAACTGAACTGGCAGCCGATCGCGGCGGAATCCTTTCCGTACCTGCTGCTGACGCCGCAGTCGCTGTGGCCGATGCTGACGTTCGTGCTGCTGTCGGTGCTGCTGCGGCTCTACCTGGGCAAGGTGTTGCACCAGTTGGACCCGAGTGCCGCCGTGCCGGATCGGGTCAGCAAAGCCTACAACGCGCTGTCGGAGTCGGTGATCATGCTGGACGGGCAAGGGCGCGTGGTGCTGCTGAACGAGGCGTTCCGGGGGCTGATCGGGCAGCGCAGCGTGCAGATCGGACGCCGCCTGGAGGAACACAGTTGGCTGCGCGAAGGAGCCGAGCTGCAGGACGGCAGCGACTACCCCTGGACCATGGCAATGCAGACGCACACGCCCTGCACGCGGCTGCCGATGAAGCTGCGCCTGGGGGACGAGCTGCGCGTGACGCTGGTGACGTGCAGCCCGCTCATCGAGAAGAAAAAGACGCTGGGCTGCCTGGTGGTCATCTCCGACCAGACCCACATCGAGCGCAACAACGAAAGCCTGCGCCTGACCACGAGCCAGTTGCAGTCCGCCAACGACGAGATCCAGCAGAAGAACGCCGAGCTGTTCCGCCTGGCAACACGCGATCCCATGACCGACTGCCTCAACCGCCGGGCCTTCTTCGACCTGGGCGGTGCGCAGAAGGACCAGTGCAACCTGGTCGGTCAGCCGGTCGCCGTCATCATGTGCGACATCGACCACTTCAAGTCCTTCAACGACCGCTATGGCCACGCCATCGGCGACGAGGTCATCAAGGCGGTCTCGGGCATCTACAACACCGCAGCGGCCGAGGTCGGGCTGGCGTGCCGCTATGGGGGGGAAGAGTTCTGCGTGATGCTGCCCGGCTGCGACGAGGCGCAGGCGCAGGTGTTCGGCGAGATGCTGCGCAAGCGGGTGCAGGACACGGCGGGCGATGGCATCGACTACGAGCCGCGCTTGAGCGTCACATCGAGTTTCGGCGTGGCCGTGACCCGCTCGCCGCGGCTGGCGCTGGAGCAGCTCATTGACCAGGCCGACCAGGCGCTCTACCAGTCCAAGCGCGCCGGGCGCAACCGCTGCACGCTGTTCGAGGAAACACAGCCCGCACAGGCCAGCACGGACGCCGACACCACCGCCTGATGCGGCGGCGCCCACGGCATCACAGTGGCAGCGGGTCCGTGTCGTCGAAGCGCAGGACTTCGAAGCTGACGGTCGGCGCGTTGATGATGTTCGGACTGACCCCGAGACAGATCACGCCGCGCCCGTGCAGCGTGCAGGCCCCGCGGCGCAGCGTCACCACCTCGGACTGGCGACCGAAGCGCACGTAGGTGCCATTCGAGCTGAGGTCGGTGAGCTGGAAATTGCCGCTGTGCCACTCGATGCGGGCGTGCATCCGCGAGACCCGGCTGTCGTCGAGGCAGTAGGCCGCTTCGTGGCTGCGACCGAGGATGGCCGGCAGATTGCGCAGCGTGTGGATGCGCGACACGCCTTCGCTGACCAGCCGGATGCCTTCGGGCACGGTGGTCGGGGTGGCGTCGCCGAACATGGTGGACAGGGGATCCGGCCCGGAGCGCCGCGCCTCGAAGCGCCACACCTCCACCGGTTCGACCCGGCCGCGCAGGTGCAGCCGCTCCAGCCGCCGAAACCGCTCGCGCACGTCCGACGGCAGCACCCCCAGCGTCTGTGAAGTCACCAGCGTCTCGTTGTCCCCGGCGTGGTCGAGCAACCGGGCGGACACGTTCACGGCGTCCCCGAAACAATCCCCCGCGACTTCGATCACCTCGCCGTGGGCCATGGCGATCTGCACGCGCATGACCGGGCTGCGCGAGGGCCGCGCCGCTCCCATGACCCGCTCCAGCGATTCGTGGACTTCTTCGGCAGCCCGCACACCACCGACCGGATGCGGAAACACGGCCATCAGCCCGTCCCCGAGCGTCTTGATGACACGCCCCCCCTGGCCTTCCATGATGCGGGCCACCACCGCCACGCTGTGCGTGACGACGGACGCGGCTTCAGCATTCCCCAAGCTTTCGTAGAGGGATGTGCTGCCGCGCAGATCGGCAAAAAGAACGGTACAAGTCACGGTCTGCGGCATACACGCAGTTTACCTTGTCGTTTCGTGAAGCAGTGCGCATCCAGAGGTTGCAGAAGTGAAATGACCCTGCGGATGCAGGGCCACGTTCACAGGAGAGGTTAATCCCCCTTTGTCAACCGGGATGCTTACAGATTGTCCAGATAGGTCCGCAGCTTGTCCGAGCGGCTCGGGTGCTTGAGCTTGCGGATGGCCTTGGCCTCGATCTGGCGGATGCGCTCGCGCGTCACGTCGAACTGCTTGCCGACTTCTTCCAGCGTGTGGT
>NZ_JAAFKF010000172.1 GCF_013299175.1 Sphaerotilus sp. | reverse complement strand
GCCCGTGGCGGTCGCACTGGCCGGGCTGGCCCCCCGCGTGGGCCTGCAGGTCACCGTGGTGGCGCACGCGGCCGAGGCGGCGCGCTTTCCCGATGCCGCCGAGGTGATCGCCAGCGACGACGCCGACGCCGTGGCCGCGCAGGTTGCGCCGGGTGCGCTGGTGGTGGTGGCCACGCAAGGCCAGCGCGACCTGCAAGGTTTGCGCACGGCGCTGGCGCTGCGTGCCCGGCAGGTGAGCTTCGTGGCCAGCGCCCGCAAGGCGCAGGTGCTGCGCTCGGCGCTGGTCGCCGCCGGGCAGGACGCCGCGGCCGTGGCCGCCATCGTCGCGCCGGCAGGCCAAGCCATTGGTGCGCAGTCGCCCGAGGAGATCGCGCTCTCGGTACTGGCCGCCGTGGTGGCGGCGCGGCGGGCCGCACCGCAGCAGGGTTCAGCCGCTGCAGACCCGGTAACGCCTGCAACCCCAACGCCGGTCGCGGCCCGACACACGCCATTGCCGCTGCCATTGCCGCTGCCCGACCTGCCCCCGATCGCAGGTTCGTGCTGCGGTGGAGCCTGAGCCATGGGGTGCATTCTCAAAGGGGGTGGCGGGCTGTACAGCCGTCTGGCGGTGGGCGCCGTGCTGCTGGCGGCTGGTGCGGGTTCGCGCATGGGTGGCAGACCCAAGGCCTTGCTGGAGCTGGGTGGGGTGCCACTGATACGGCGCCAACTGATTGCCCTGTCGGGTGCGGGCGTGGACGAGGTGGTGGTGGTGCTGGGCCACCATGCCGAGCTGATTGAACCGATGGTCCACAGCTTCCCGGTCACGCTGGTGCGCAACCTGAACCCGGACGAGGGCCAGACCTCGTCGCTGCGCCTGGGCCTGCAGGCGCTGACCGGCCGGCACGATGCCGTGCTGGTGGCGCTGGCCGACCAGCCCTTGATCAACGCACAGGACATCAGCGCCGTGATCGGTGCTTTCAAGAAACGCGCCGAAGGCACCGCCGTGGTGGTGCCCACCGTGGACGGCAAGCCGGGCAACCCGGTGGTCTTCAGCGCCGAGGTGCAGCAGCAGATCCTGGCGGGTGACGCCAGTGTGGGGTGCCGCCAGTGGCGTGCCGCGAATCCGCAGGCCGTGTCCTTCTTTGCCACCGACAACCGGCGCTACCGGGTGGACGTGGACACGCTGGACGACATTGCCCGTTTCGAGCGCGAGACCGGCCACGCCCTGCGCTGGCCGGCCGCACTGGTGCCGGCGGCCTGAGCCTCGTTCACGGCCATGACGCTGAACGCCGGTTTCCACACACTGTGGCCCACCCCGCTGGGCCTCCACCGCTACCCTGCCGCCGCGGCGCTCAACCCGCTGCTGGTGCGCATGTTCGGTGCCCTGCGTGCCACCCAGTCCGCCGTGCGCGGTGAAGCGCCAGGGGCTTTCTTCGCCAGCGACGACGATCTGCTGCAACGCGTGCAGTTGCCCGAGTGGCAGGGCCTGGTGCGCTACTTCGTGGAATGCCTGCGCGACACGGTGACGCAGGCCAACCGCGGCGCCTGGCCCGCCAGCACCGAGCGCACCGGCCTGTCGCTGCAAGTGGCCATCGAGGGCCTGTGGTTCCAGTGCGCGAACCGCAATGCCTTTCACGACGTGCATACCCACGGCAACTGTTCCTGGTCGGGCGTGTACTGCGTGCAGGTGGACCCGCCGGAGCGCCGCTGCACCCACCCGACCCACGGCGAACTCAACGGCACCACCCGCTTCTACGGCCCGCCGTTTGCCCGGCTGGGCGGTGCGCATGTGGACCTGGGCAACGCCTACCTGCAGCCGGCGCATGTGGACGTGGCCCCGTTGCCCGGACAACTGGTGCTGTTCCCCTCCTGGCTGGCCCACCAGGCCCTGCCGTATGAAGGCGAACTCGACCGCATGGTCATCTCGTTCAACGCCAGCATTCACCAGGCCCACGGCACGGACCGCCTGCATGGCTACCGGGCGGCCTGAACCCTCCGGCCTGGCGCTGCGACTGGCGCTGGTGCGCACGCTGGCCTGGGCTTTGCTGATCGGGGGGTGGCTGGTGCTGGGTGCCCTGGGCCGACAGCATCTGCCCCTGTGGGCGGGTGGTCAGGCACCGGTCGCCCTGTGGCTGGTGACCATGGCGGGCGGGCTGGCGCTGCTCAAGGACCGCCGGCTGTCGATGCCCACCCTGCGCATGGCTCTGGTGGGTACTGGCGGGGTTGCTGCGGCAGCCCTGCTGGCGCTGAACCACCGCAGTGGTCCGGCGGGAGGCTGGGTGCTGCTCGCCTCCGGCGCCTGGGGCGTGCTGCTGCTGGGCGCGTCGTTCTGCGTCCAGGCGCTGCGCCGGGCCGGCACACAACGCCCGCCGGCCCCTTTTTCGGCCGCTGTCGCGGGGGCGGTGCTGTCATGGGCGGTGGCCGGTGACTTGGTCGCCGTCAGTCGATCCGCCGACGGGGTGGCGCTGGCCGTGCTGGTGGCGGCGCTGGCGGCGGCGGCGCTGGCGCCACACGGCGTCAAGGCGGTCAGCGCCTGCCGCGCCGGCCTGTTCGACTGCGCGCTGCACCTGCCGGGCTGGCGCCCTTGGCGAGACCCGGCGCAGTGGCCGCACCTCGCCGCCGCGTTGGTGATGTTGCCCATGATGGCCGCCCTGTCGCGCATGTCCGAGTGGTGTGGCGCTGACGATGGCATGGCGCTGTCCGCCCCCGCGACCGTGGCGCTGCACCTCGGGGCGATGCTGCTGCCCGCCTGGGGGCTGAACTTCACGCTGCGGCACGGCCCCCAGGCCGCCGGGCTGCCCGCCGCGGTGTCACCGAAGCTGCTTCGGGCCGGCGTTGCCTTGGCCATGCTCGCCAGTGGCCCGGTCCTGCTGATCTGGCCGGGCTTTGCCGGGCTGATGGCCGCCTCGCTCTGGCAGGCCGTGGCCTGGAGCCTGGCCTGGTGCCTCTCGATGCAGGCGCTGCCGGTGCCGCAACGGCCGACCCCGCCACCGACCCCGCCACCGGCCTCGCCACTGGCCTCGCTGTGGGGGTTTGTCGGCCGCATCGTCCCCTTGGCGGCCAGCGGCGGCGCCGTGCTCGCCTTGGGGGTGGCGATGGACGCCGCCGGCCCGGACGCCCTGGCCACCGTCCATGCCACGCTGGCGGCGCTGGCCATGGCGGGTGCCGCATGGCCGTTGATGCGCGACAGACCCGTTACCCCGCCGACCCAGGAACACCCCACATGAACAGCATGGACATCGAAGTCCTCCACACGGCCCTGCACTGGCTGGAGACCGGCCACCGCGTCACGCTGGGCACGGTGGTGCGCACCTGGGGGTCGGCGCCGCGTCCACCAGGCTCGCTGATGGTCATCCGGGACGATGGTCAGGTGGCAGGCTCGCTGTCCGGCGGCTGCATCGAGGACGACTTGATCCGCCGCGTGGCGCGGGGCGAGCTGGCGGTGCGGCTGCCGCAGCTCACCACCTACGGTGCCAGTGCCGAAGAAGCCCGGCGCTTTGGCCTGCCTTGCGGGGGCACGGTGCAGGTGGTGCTGGAGCCGCTGTCCGCACGGTCGCAGCTTCACGAACTGCTGGCGGCCGTGCAGGGGCACCAGCGCGTGACACGCCAGATCGATCTCGCCACCGGCACCGTGCAGTTGGTGCCCGCCGTGGACGGCGACACCCTGCAGTTCGACGGCACGGTGCTGCGGACGGTGCATGGCCCCAGCCTGCGCCTGCTGATCATCGGCGGCGGCCAGCTCTCGCGCTACTTGGCGGCGATGGCCGTGATGCTGGACTACCGCGTGACCATCTGCGAGCCGCGCGAGGAGTACCACGAAGGCTGGCAGGCGATGGAGGGCGTCACCCTGTCGCCCAGCATGCCGGACGACCTGGTGCTGGCGATGGCGCTGGACGCCAACAGCGCCGTGGTGGCCGTCACCCACGACCCCAAGCTGGACGACCTGGCCCTGATGGAGGCGCTGCGCACGCCGGCCTTCTACGTTGGCGCACTGGGTTCGCGCCGCAACAACGACACCCGCCGTGAACGCTTGCAGCAGTTCGACGTGAGTGCGGCCGAGGTAGCACGCCTGCGCGGTCCCGTGGGCCTGAACCTGGGCGGGCTGACGCCACCAGAGATCGCGCTGAGCATCCTCGCCGAGATGACCGTGCGGCGGCGTGGCGCCGCGGCACAGGCGGGAGGGCTGCTGGACTGGAGCGGCTCCACCACAGCGTGCCGTGCGGCTGTGGACAACACACTTCCCGTCGAACTTGTCCGACAGCCCCGCTAAGATGGCCCGAAACGCACCCTGCGAGTCCCACGCCATGAACGCCCCCGACCTTTCCCCCCTCGTCGCGCTCCGCCGCGACATCCACGCCCATCCCGAACTCTGCTTCGAGGAGGTCCGCACCGCCGACGTGATCGCCGAGACGCTCGCCGGCTGGGGCATCCCGGTCCACCGGGGCCTGGGGAAAACGGGCTTGGTCGGCATCGTCAAGGGCACGGCGGGCGAATCGTCCCGCGCCATCGGCCTGCGCGCCGACATGGACGCGCTGCCGATGACCGAGCACAACACCTTCGCCCACGCCAGCCGCCACCCCGGCAAGATGCACGCCTGCGGCC
>NZ_JAAFKF010000171.1 GCF_013299175.1 Sphaerotilus sp. | reverse complement strand
GCGCGGGACCGCATCAAGGTCGTGCAGCAGGTGCAGCCGGCCGTCCCGGTGCGCGTGATGCAGGCGACGATCCGCCAGCTTGATGGCGCCGTGAGCTGGCCGGTGGCGCCACCCGCCGATGCGCTGCCGGGGCTTGGCGGCGTACAGGTGACGCTCAAGCCGACGCTGGCCGGGGCGCTGCCGGGCATCCGGCGCTACTTCGAGCTGTACCCGTACCGCTGCCTGGAGCAGAAGACCTCGCGGTCGATCGGCCTGCACGACACGGCGGCGTGGACCGCGCTGATGGGCGAGTTGCCGAGCTACCTCGACAGCGACGGCCTCGCGCACTACTTCCCGCCGTCGTCGGACAGCGTGGGCGGGGGCAGCGATGCGCTGACGGCGTATGTGCTGGCGGCGTCGCATGCGGCGGGCTGGAAGATCCCGGACGCGCCGCGTGAGGCGATGCTGGGCGGGCTGACGGCGTTTGTCGAAGGCCGGCTGGAGCGTCGCCTGCCGTCGCCGCGGGGCGATGCGCTGGAGCGCGACGTGCGCAAGCTCGCCGCGATCGAGGCGCTGTCGCGGCACGGCCGGGCGACGGCGCGGCTGCTCGGTTCGCTGGAGATCGCGCCGCAGCAGTGGCCGACCGCGGCGCTGATCGACTGGTTGGTGATCCTGCGCCGCGTCGAAGGCATTGCGCAGCAGGCGCAGCGGGTGGACGAGGCGCGCAACCTGCTGCGTGCCCGGCTGGTCGCGGGCGGCACGACGCTGAAGTTCGCGGACGAGGCGGGCGATGCGTGGTGGTGGCTGATGACCGGCGCGGACGCCAACGCGGCGCGGCTGCTGCTCACCGCAGTGGACGACGGCGCGGGCTGGCGCGAAGACCTGCCGCGTCTCGTCACCGGCCTGATGGCCCGCCTCGATGCCCAGCGCAACGGCGCTTTCGCGACGACGACGGCCAACGTCTGGACCACGCTGGCGCTGGACCGCTTCTCGGCGGTGCATGAGTCCACGCCGGTCACGGGCCGCAGCCGCGCCGCGCTTGGGGCGACGACCCGCGAACTCGACTGGGCGAAGCAGGCGGGCGGCGGCGCGATGGGCCTGCCGTGGACCGCGCCAGCGTCGGCCGCTGCATCGGCGGCACCGGCCACGCTGACGGTCACGCAGCAGGGCACCGGCAAGCCGTGGGTCGCCCTGCAGAGCCTCGCCGCCGTGCCGCTGAAAGCACCGTTCAGCGCCGGCTACCGCATCGAGCGCAGCGTCACCGGCGTCGAGCAGAAGACCGCCGGCCAGTGGACACGCGGCGACGTGCTGCGCGTGCAGTTGAAGGTGACGGCGATGGCCGACCTCGGCTGGGTGGTGATCAGCGACCCGGTGCCGCCGGGCGCGGCGCTGCTGGGCAACGGGCTGGGCCGGGATTCGCAGATCGCCACCCGCGGCGAGCAGCAGAGCGGCAGCGCGTGGCGTGTGTACGAAGAGCGTCTGCCGGAAGCCTGGCGGGCCTACTACGCCTGGCTGCCCCGCGGCACGCACACCGTCGAGTACACGATGCGCCTGAACACCGCCGGTCGCTACACCTTGCCACCGAGCCGGGTCGAGGCGATGTATGCGCCGGAGAACTTCGGCGAGGTGCCGGTGGGCGTGATGGAAGTCGCACCATGAGGCATGGCCCCTGAAGTCGGGGATGGGTGCAACAGGTACTTGGTCGTATCTTTCATCCAACGCGACACGGTTTGTCAAAGCCTTGGCGCGGTATACGACCCTTTTTTATTGCTTCATCGACCCATTCATGTACCTCAGGGAGGGCCTGTCACAGCGACAGGCCCTTTTATTTTGCCCCTGCGTGGCCGCTTGGCATCATCGGCGGCATGCGCCTCTTCCACCGAACCCTGTCCGTCTTGCCAGTCTGTGCCTGGGCCGTGATCAGCGGACCCGCGCTGGCGCTGCCGGCGTACACCGAGGTCCGCGCCGCCCACCGCCCCGCCGACCTCACGCTCCTCGACCGCCACGGCACCCCGCTCCAGTCGATCCGCACCGACCCCAGCGCCCGCCGCCTGCCCTGGGTCGTGCTCGCCGATTTCTCCCCTGCGCTGCGCACGTCGATCGTGCTCGCCGAAGACCACCGCTTCCACGCCCACACTGGCGTGGACTGGGCGGGACTCGCCCGCAGCACCTGGGCGAACCTCGCGGGCGATGGCGCGAAGCAGGGCGCGTCCACCATCACGATGCAGCTCGCCGGCCTGATCGACACCGACCACGCCCGCCCCGCGCAGGGCCGCAGCGTCGTTGGCAAGCTCGGCCAGATCGCCGCGGCCCGTGAGCTGGAAGCGCACTGGCGCAAGGCCGACCTCCTGGAGGCGTACCTGAACCGCGTGCCGATGCGCGGCGAGCTGGTCGGGATTCCGGCGGCGTCGCGGGTGCTGCTCGGCAAGCACCCGAGCGGGCTGGACGCGGCTGAATCGGCGTTGCTGGCCGCCTTGGTGCGCGGGCCGAACGCGGCGCGGGACGTGGTGGTGCGCCGTGCCTGCGCGTTGCTGCAGCAGCAGAAGCTGGACTGCGCCGCGCTGGAGCCGGTGGCGTCGCGGGCGCTGGTGGCTGGCGCCTCAGCCCGCGCCGTGCAGCCCGCGCCGCCGAACGACGCGCCGCACTACGCACGCCAACTTCTGCGTACCCTGAAGCCGCCGTTCCCCGCCACGCTGACGACGACGCTTGACGCAGGACTCCAGCGCCTCGCCGTGCAGGCCCTGCGCCAGCAGCTCGCCGAACTCAGCCTGCGCCACATCGAGGACGGCGCCGTGCTCGTGCTCGACAACGCCACGGGCAACGTGCTTGCCTGGGTCGGCTCGTCGGGGGCGGCGCTGTCGGACGCGGCGGCAGTGGACATGGTGCTCACGCGCCGCCAGCCCGGCTCGACGCTCAAGCCCTTCGTCTACGCGATGGCCTTCGAGCGCCGGCTGATCACGCCCGCCAGCCTGCTCGAAGACGCCCCCGCGCAGCTCATGGCCGGCAGCGGCGTCTACGCCCCGCAGAACTACGACCACGACTACCACGGCTGGGTCAGCGCCCGTAACGCACTGGCCGCGAGCCTGAACATTCCCGCCGTGCGCCTGGGCGTGATGCTGACGCCGGACGCACTGTTCGACCGCCTCAACGCCTACGGGCTGGCGATTCGCCACAGCGGCGGTTTCCACGGCGCCGCGCTCGCGCTCGGTAGCGCCGAGGTGACGCTGTTCGCGCTGACGAACGCCTACCGCGCTCTCGCCAACGGCGGCCGGACGGCGAACGGGCAGGTCGGCACGCCGGCTGCGGCTTGGCTGGTCGGCGACATCCTCTCGGACAACGCGGCCCGCGCCATCACCTTCGGCCTCGACAGCCCGCTGGTCACCCGCGGCTTCGCGGCGGTGAAAACCGGCACCAGCAAGGACTTGCGCGACAACTGGTGCGTCGGCTGGACGGATCGGTACACGGTCGGCGTCTGGGTCGGCAATGCCAGCGGCGAGCCGATGCAGGCGGTCAGCGGCACGGTCGGCGCCGCCCCGGTCTGGCGCACGCTGGTGCAGGCGCTGCACGACGGCCAGCCCTCACGCCCGCCACCGATGCCCGCTGGGGTGGTGCGCCAGCTTGTCGCGGGCGATGCACAGCCGGTGCGTGTCGAGCATTTCCTCGCCGGCACCGAGCAGGCCGAGATCCGCCGCGGCGGCCACACGCAGGCATCCGCCCAGTACCACGGCATCGCCCGCCCGCAGCAGGGCGCGCTCTACGCGATCGACCCGGACATCCCGCCCAAGGTCCAGCGCATCGTCTTCGAGGGCGAGCCGGGCCAGTGGTGGCTCGACGGCCAGCGCATCGGGCAGGGCGCTCGCGTGGGCTGGGCGCCGTGGCCGGGGCGGCATGTGCTGGAGTTGCGGCTGGCGGGGGGGCGGGTGGAGGCGGTGCGGTTCGAAGTGCGCGGGGCGGTGGCACGCGCTGTGCCCTGATGCGGAAGGACTCTGACCTATGATGGCGTGATGCCGGCCGTCTTCCGCCATCGCAATTTCCGCTTCTTCTTCAAAGGACGTGGAATGACTACTTCGCCTAAGTCGGTGCGTTTCGACGACAACAGCCTGTGGGTCGATCTGACCCGGCCGCATCCGAAGGCGGCGTGAGTGACGCCTTGTCGTCAGGAGGATAATCCGCGCCATGCAGCTCAATCATTTGAAAGTAGAAAACTTCCGCTTGTTCGAGCAAGCGGAATTTGCTTTTGATCCCCGATTCAATCTGGTGATTGGAGAAAATGGACGCGGAAAGACTTCGCTGCTCCGTGCAATGGCTGTGACCTTGGGGGGTTGGGCTTTGTCTTACGTGGACGACTTGAGCGGGCGCCGTCCCATCCAGGAGTCTGAAGCCCATGTGATCTATCGAGACAAGCGCCTTTTGCGGGCGCGTCATGTTTCCATCCATGCACGGTTCTCTGCGGATGTCATCGGTGGCGATGGTGTCTTGAAGTCCGGCAGTGTGGTGGATTTCGAGTTTCATGGCAGCTCGGGCGGATTGACCGGCGGTCTGGCTGCGAAAGTGTCGGTGTCTGGCTCTGAAGCGAGCAGTGATTTTCTGGCGATGGATCAACGTGCGCTGGTGGTTGAAGGTGCGCGGAACAACCGTGATTTCACCTTGCCGGTGATTGCATTTTATGAATGCGATCGGTTGTGGTCTTCAGGTGAAGAGCTGAGCCAGGAAAAGTCGATCCAGCATCCACCCGACAGGTTCAGCCCCTACACGGACTGGCAACGCTCTTCGGTCAATGACCAGGCCATCGGCCAGTGGTTGATTCGGCATCAACTGGCCTCTCTGCAGCAAGGCAA
>NZ_JAAFKF010000170.1 GCF_013299175.1 Sphaerotilus sp. | reverse complement strand
CCGCGCCGCGCCACGTCGTCGGCATCGCGGGCGGCAGTGGCATCACGCCGATCCTGTCCATCATGAAATCGCTGCTGGCCCGCGAGCCGCGCAGCCGCTTCACGCTGCTCTACGGCAACCGCACGCCGCGCTCGACCATGTTCAAGGAGGAACTCGAAGACCTCAAGAACCGCCACATGGGCCGGCTGGCGCTGCACCCCGTCTTCTCGGCGGAGCAGGTGGACAGCCCGCTGCACAGCGGCCGACTCGACCGTGACAAGCTCGGGCTGTTCCTGCGCACGCTGGTGCCGGCGGCGTCGATCGACGAGGTCTTCGTCTGCGGGCCGCACCGGTTCAACGACGACGTGGAGGCTGCGCTGCTGGACGCGGGCGTGCCGATCGAACGGCTGCATGTCGAGCGGTTCGGCGTGCCGGGTGCTGCGCCGGGGGCTGCCGCTGTGCATCAGGCGCTGCCGGGCGACGCCGAGCAGGCGCGGGTGGTGATCATCCGCGACGGCCTGACCCGCGAGATCGCGTTTCGCCGCTCGGACCCGAGCATCCTCGACGCCGCGGCTTTCGCCGGGCTGGACATGCCGTACTCGTGCAAGTCGGGCGTGTGCAGCACCTGCCGGGCCAAGGTACTCGAAGGCGAGGTGCGCATGGACCGCAACTTTGCATTGGACAAGCACGAGGTCGCCGCCGGCTTCGTGCTGACCTGCCAGTCCCACCCGCTGACCGAGCGCGTGGTGCTGAGCTTCGACGAACGCTGAACGAGGCGCATCCCCTTGGCACGCACCCGTTCCGCCGGCTACGACGACCAGCGCGAGATGATCCTCGCCCACGCGGCGGAGCTGTTCTCGCAGCGCGGCTATCCGGCCACGTCCATGAACCAGCTCGCCGAAGCCTGCGGCCTGTCCAAGCCGACGCTCTACCACTACTACCGCGACAAGTACGCGCTGCTGGTCCAGATCGCCGAAGGCCATGTGGCGCGGCTGGCCGAACTGGTGCGCGGCATCGAGGCGGAAGGCTTGCCGGCTGAGCCGCGGCTGCACCGGCTCATCATCCGCTTCGTCGAGGAATACGCCGACGCCCAGCACGCCCACCGCGTCCTCACCGAAGACGTGCGCTTCCTGGAACCCGAGGACCGCGCACGGGTGCTGGTGATGGAGCGGCAGGTGGTCGATGGCTTTGCGCGGGCGCTGGTCGAACTGCGCCCCGAGTTCCACGAAGCGCAGCTCGCCACACCGGTCTCGATGCTGCTGTTCGGCATGATCAACTGGATGTTCACCTGGCTCAAACCCGACGGCCGCCTGGGTTACGACCGGATGGCGCTGATCGTGGCCGACCTGTTCTTTGGCGGCATCCACCGCATTGCATTGACCTCGCTGACCCCCGTTCCACCCCCCCAAGACCTCCAAAACCCCCAAGAGGAGACACCCCGATGAAACTCAACAAGATCCTGACCCTGCTGGCCGCCGCCCTGACGAGCGCGGCTGCACTGGCCGACATCACCGTCGGCGTGACCGTGTCCGCCACCGGCCCGGCCGCTTCGCTCGGCATCCCCGAGAAGAACACCATCGCGCTGATGCCCAAGACCATCGCGGGCCAGACGGTGAACTACATCGTGCTCGACGACGCCTCGGACACGACCGCGGCAGTGGCCAACGCCCGCAAGCTCATCACCGAGCACAAGGTGGACATCATCCTCGGCTCGACCACCACGCCGAACTCGCTGGCGATGATCGACGCCGTCTCGGAAGCGCAGACGCCGATGGTCTCGATGGCGGCTTCCGCCCGCATCGTCGAGCCGCAGGACGCCAAGAAACGCTGGGTCTTCAAGACGCCGCAGAACGACATCCAGATGTCGCTGGCGATCGCCGAGCACATGGCCAACAGCGGCGTGAAGACGGTGGCCTTCATCGGCTTCGCGGATGCGTATGGCGAAGGCTGGTTCCAGGAGTTCACCAAGGCGGCCGAGCTGAAGAAGCTGCGCGTCGTGGCCAGTGAGCGGTATGCGCGCAACGACACCTCGGTGACGGGGCAGGTGCTCAAGCTGGTGGGCGCGCAGCCGGACGCGGTGCTGATCGCGGGTTCGGGCACGCCGGCCGCGCTGCCGGCCAAGGCGCTGAAAGAGCGTGGCTTCACCGGCAAGATGTACCAGACGCACGGGGTCGCCAACGCCGACTTCCTGCGCGTGGGCGGCAAGGACGTGGACGGCACCTTCCTGCCGGCCGGCCCCGTGCTGGTGGCGGACCAGCTTCCGGCCGGGCACCCGGTGAAGAAGTCCGCGTCGGCCTACGTCGCGGCCTATGAGGCTGCGTATGGCAAGGGCACCGTCTCCACCTTCGGCGGTCACGCCTGGGACGCGGGGCTGCTGATGGCGACTGCGGTGCCGACGGCGTTGAAGAAGGCCAAGCCGGGCACGCCGGAGTTCCGCGCCGCGCTGCGGGACGCGCTGGAAACGGTCAAGGAAATGCCCGGTGCCCACGGCATCTTCAACACCTCGGCCAGTGACCACCTCGGCCTCGACCAGCGCGCCCGCGTGATGGTCAAGATCGAGAACGGCGCCTGGAAGCTGGCCCAGTGATGGCACCCACGCTGCAAAGCCACATCGCCGGCCGCTGGGTCGGCCAGGACGCCGCGCAGCCGCTGTGCAGCGCGGTCAACGGCAAGGTCGTCGCCCACACGCACGCCGAGGCGATCGATTTCGCCGAGGCGGTGGACCACGCCCGGCGCGTGGGTCTGCCGAACCTGCTGCGACTGGATTTCCAGCAGCGGGCGCAGCGGTTGAAGGCGCTCGCCAAGTTCCTGATGGAGCGCAAGGAGCAGCTCTACGCCGTCTCCGCGCACACCGGGGCGACGCGGGCCGACTCGTGGATCGACATCGAGGGCGGCGCGGGCACGCTGTTCGCCTACGCTGGCCTCGGCAGCAACGAGCTGCCGTCGGGCAACGTCGTCCACGAAGGCCCGGCGATCCCGCTGGGCAAGAAGGGCGGCTTTGCGGGGACGCACATCCTCGTGCCGCGCCGAGGGGTCGCGGTCCACATCAACGCCTTCAACTTCCCCGTCTGGGGCTTGCTGGAGAAGTTCGCGCCGAGTTTCCTGGCGGGCATGCCCTGCATCGGCAAGCCGGCGACGGCGACCAGCTACCTCACCGAAGCGGCGATGCGGTTGATCGTCGAGTCCGGAATCCTGCCGGAGGGCGCGTTGCAGCTCGTCATCGGCGGCACGGGCGACCTGCTCGACCGCCTGAACGAGCAGGACGTGGTGACGTTCACCGGCTCGGCGGACACGGCGGCGCGGCTGCGGGTCCACCCGAACCTGATCCGGAATTCGGTCCCGTTCAACGCCGAGGCCGACTCGCTCAACTGCGCGATCCTGGCGCCGGACGTGACGCCGGACGACGAGGAGTTCGACCTCTTCGTCAAGGAAGTCGCCCGCGAGATGACCGTCAAAGCGGGTCAGAAATGCACCGCGATTCGCCGCGCCATCGTGCCGAGGCAGCACTTGGACACCGTGGCCGAGCGGCTGAAGGCGCGGTTGGCGAAGGTGGTGGTCGGTGATCCGTCGGTCGAAGGGGTGCGCATGGGGGCCTTGGCGTCGCATGCACAACTCGCCGATGTCGCCGAGCGGGTGGCGATGCTGCGCGAAGGAGCGGAGCTGGTCTGCGGTGGCGCCGACGCGGTGCGGCCGGTGGGCGACGGCACGGCGGGTGGTGCCTTCTTCGCGCCGACGCTGCTGCTGAGCCGCCAGCCGATGGCACACGACGCCGTTCACGATGTCGAAGCCTTCGGCCCTGTCAGCACGCTGATGGCCTATGACGGCATCGACGAGGCGCTGGCGCTGGCCGCACGCGGACGTGGCTCGCTGGTGGCGACACTGGTGACCCGCGATCCGCAGATTGCTGCCCGCGTGATCCCGGAAGCGGCGGCGCTGCACGGCCGGCTGCACATCCTCGACCGCGAATCGGCGGTGGAATCGACCGGTCACGGCTCGCCGCTGCCCGTGCTGAAGCACGGCGGCCCAGGCCGGGCGGGCGGTGGCGAGGAACTTGGCGGCGTGCGGGCGGTGAAACACTACCTGCAGCGCACGGCGGTCCAAGGCTCGCCGACGATGCTGGCGGCGGTCACGGGCGAGCATGTGCGTGGCGCGAAGTTGATCGAGACCGAGGTGCATCCGTTCCGCCGCCATTTCGAGGAGCTGCAGATCGGCGAGTCGCTGCTGACCCACCGCCGCACGGTGGGCGAGGCCGATATCGTCAACTTCGGTGGCATCTCGGGCGACTACTTCTACATGCACTTCGACGAGATCGCGGCCAAGGAGACGCAGTTCGGCCAGCGCATCGCGCACGGCTACTTCGTGCTGTCGGCCGCCGCCGGGCTGTTCGTCTCGCCCGCGCCGGGTCCGGTGCTGGCCAACTACGGGCTGGACACGCTGCGCTTCGTCAAGCCGGTGGCGATCGGCGACACGATCCGGGCGCGGCTGACCTGCAAGCGCAAGATCGACCGCAACCGGGTCGATCCGAGCGGCGTGGGGCAGGGCGTGGTGGCGTGGGACGTGGAGGTCAGCAACCAGCACGGGGAGCTGGTGGCGAGCTACGACATCCTGACGCTGGTGGCGAAGCGGGCGACCGCAGCCTGATCCGCCCTGTCCTGTCGCCGTCGCGGTTCAGCTCCGCGGCGGCGGCGTGATCGCCGGACGCGGCGCCCCAAGGCCCTTTACCCCCTTTACCGCAGGAGGTCGGCGATGCAGAGGTACTTGGTCTCGACATAGTCCTCGATGCCCTGGTGCGACCCCTCGCGGCCCAGGCCCGACTGCTTGATCCCGCCGAACGGCACCTCCGCCACCGAGATCAGC
>NZ_JAAFKF010000017.1 GCF_013299175.1 Sphaerotilus sp. | reverse complement strand
TTATTGGGGCTGTTTCACGCCAGTGAGAAAATGGATGTTTTCCACCCGAGCGTGCGCTGTTTCACGCAGATCCCCACGGATGTGGCGCAGGCAGCAAACAGCCGTCACAAGGCGTAGCGGGCGATCCAGATGGCGTGTGGGCCGGATTCCCGCATCTCTACACCTCCCGTTGCAGACGAAGGGTGTTTGCATCGTCTGTGGAGCTGCCGTGTAGGAGCACAGGCCGTGCATCCGATAGCGACCCCCTATTTCAGCTCGAAAGCGCCCAGGTCCGGTGTCCGCCCGCCCTGGACTCGGCGCACCAGGCCCGCAGGTTCTGCAAACTGGTGGCTGACAGCAGGCAGATCCGTGGCGGTCTCGGCCAGGTCGGTGCCGGCCGCACCCACGCGCGGGCGGCCGTCCGGGCCGAGACCGGCGGCGGGCTGGCTCAGCAGCTTGCCGGTGACGACCACCTTGACTTGCGAGGTCGGCGCGGCTTCCGCCCAGTCGCGGCTGATCCAGTTGGTGCCGCTGAAGGTGACGGTGCCGGCTTCATGGCCCACGCGCATCTGTGTCGTGCCCTGGTTGACGAAGACATTGGCGCGGGCATCGACCTTCTGCTGCGCGGTCGGCATGTCGAACAGGGCCATGTACCAGGCCTGCGCCTGGGTGCTGCTGTGCAGGACGGTGTTGTTGTAGAAGTGCAGGGTGCCCTGGCGGAAGTAGCGTTCGTCGTTGTCGCCGCCCCAGTGGATCAGCTTGACCGAGGGCAGTCCGGGGTTCTTGAAGTCGTTGACGATCAGGTTGCCGTAGACCCAGGCGTCCGGGTAGAGCGGGTCTTTCAGGATCTGCCGCACGCCGCCCTCGATCTCCACCAGATCGATGGCCCGCGCCGCGGCGACGATGTGGTTGAAGCGCACGACGGTGGCGCTGGAGCGGTCCTTCATCGACGAGCCCTTGGCGCCGGGGATGAGCTGGCCGATGTAGTTGCCCTCGTAGAGCGCGCGGGCGGTCTGCACGTAGAGGTTGTGCTCGAACCAGCTCCCCACGTTGCCGTTGTCCCAGATGCGGTTGTGGCGGATGAAGACGTTGCGGCTGGCCTCGTCCTCGGACTTGCTGTTGACGAAGACGCCGTTGCCGTTGCGGGTGATCTCGCAGTTCTCGATCGCCAGGTCTTCCACGACGATGGCGTAGATGGCCGCCGCGCCACCGGAGAAGGTGCCGGTGCTGCCGTCCTGGGCGGTGTAGTGGTTGTCCTTGTGGGCGCCGGTGAGCTTGAGGTTCTCGATGCGGATGTGTTTCGGCCGGCTGCCCCAGGCCTGGTCGCGCGACTTGTAGATGAAAACCAGGCCCAGCGCCTCGCTGTACTGCTTGCTGAAGAAGCTGGCTGCCGCGGCGTCGCGGGCGGTGACGGCGTTCTGGCCGCTGATGACGGGGCGGTTGCACTTCACGTCGGTCACACCGTGGACCACCACCGGCGCGTCGGCGGTTCCTTGCGCGCGGAGGCCGATCTTGGTGCGGTACGGCTCGGCGCGGTGGTAGATGTTCACCACGTCCCCGGCGCGCAGCGACAGCCACGGCACATCGGTCAGCTCGGTGAGCGGATGTCCCGGCCCGACGTGGTAGGTGGTGCCCGAGCCTGTGAGCGGCTTGGAGCAGCCGTCGGCGCTGACCGGCTCGCGCGGGGCAGGGGGCCAGGCGGCGTCCTTGGCTGGTGTGGACGCCAGCGGGGCGCCCGCTTCACCGGATTGGCCAGGTTGGCCGGGCGTGGCCGCAGCCTCCTGGGGTGGAGCACCGAGATCGCCGAGGAACTGTCCGGACTCGCCGCTCGGCCCGCCGGTCTGGGCGCCGCTGTTCGTGGCCGGGACGATGACCCGCTGCGCCTGACCGGGTGGCGCCGACAGCACCAGCCCGAGGGCCAGGAGCAGGGCGGAGAGTGGGGCAGGGAGCGGGAATCGGGGTGGCATCGGTGGACTCCTTGGGCAGACGGCAGGGGGCTGCGCTAGCATTCGCGCCATTCTCGACTGCCCACCCTTACGCCATGTCCCTGCGGCTGATGCACATTGTCGATTCGCTCGAATTCGGGGGCCTCGAACGGGTGGTCACGGACCTCGCCATCGAACAGAAACGCCGCGGCGACACCGTCTGCGTGTTCAGCCTGCTGCACACGCAGGGCCTGAAATCCGAGCTGGAGGCCGCCGGCATCGAGGTCATCGTCGGCGGCAAGCGCGACGGGGTGGACTTGCCGCTGATCGGCCGGCTGCGCCGCGCCATCACCGAGCGGCGCATCGCGCTGGTTCACGCCCACAACTTTGTGCCCAACTACCACGCTGCGGCTGCGCTCTGGGGCCGCTGGCAGGCGCCCAAGCTGGTGTGCAGCCTGCACGACATGGGCTTCCGGCTGGACCGCGAGGCGCGGCTGCGCCGGTTCTTCCAGTGGTCGATCGGCCGCACCGCTGGTTTCGCGATGGTCGGCTCGCAGGTCCACGGCCGCTATGTCGGCAGTGGCATGGTGGCGGCGGACAAGGCCACGACGGTGCTCAACGGCATCCCGGTGGACCGTTTCCGCTGGACGCCCGAGCGCCGCTGGATCGCCCGCGAGCGGCTGGGGGTGCCGCAGGACGCGCTGCTGATCGGGGCGGTCGGGCGGCAGGTGGCGCTGAAGAACCACGCACTGCTGATCGCGCTGATGCCCGCCTTGCTGCAGCGCCATCCCTCGCTGCGGCTGGCGCTGGTCGGCAGCGGCCCGCTCGAAGCCGAGCTGCGCGCACAGGCCGAGGCCGCCGGGCTGGGCGACCGCGTGATCCTGACCGGCCAGCGCCGCGACGTGTCCGACCTGACGCCGGGTTTCGACATCTTCGCGATGCCGTCGCTGACGGAAGGGCTGTCGATCGCGCTGCTGGAGGCGTGTGCAACCCGTCTGGCCATCGTTGCCACGGCGGTGGGCGGCAATCCGGAGATCGTCCGGGAAGGCGAGACCGGCCTGCTGGTGCCGCCTGGCGAAGGTCCGCCGCTGCTGCAGGCACTCGACACGCTGCTGGCAGATGCGCCGTTGCGCGAGCGGTTGGGGCAGGCTGCCTGCGACTGGGTGCGCGAACACGGCTCCATCGGCACCTTGTTCACGGCATTCCAGCAGTTTTATGCCCGGCATTGAGGGGGCATGGATTCCGTATTGAAAACGATTCGCGTTTAGTGCCTAGAATGTTGGCATGAACGCTCCCACGCCCTCCCTGTCCCTGCGCGACCTGCCCCTGCGGGTCAGCGCCAGCATCGCAGCCGTCGTGCCACGCTCGGCCCATGACCCGATCGCCCAGCGGCTGGAGGAGCTGGGCTTCGTGCCAGGCGAGCGGGTGCGGGTCATCGCGCACGGGCCGCTGGGGGGCGAGCCGATCGCCGTGCAGCTCGGGTTCACCCGGTTCGCGCTGCGGCGGGCGGAGGCCGAGCGTGTCCTGCTCAACGCCCTCTCGGTGCCCGCATGAACACCGCCCACCTTGCCCTGGTCGGCAACCCCAATTGCGGCAAGACCGCCCTGTTCAACCGCCTGACCGGCAGCCGCCAGAAGGTCGCCAACTACACCGGCGTCACCGTCGAGCGCAAGGAGGGGCATTTCGTCGGGCCGTCCGGGCGCAGGTTCCGCCTCCTCGACCTGCCCGGCGCCTACAGCCTGCAGCCGAAAAGCCCGGACGAGGCCGTGACCCGCGCCGTGTGCCTGGGCGAGCTGGCGAGCGAGCCGCTGCCGGACGTGCTGATCACGGTCGTTTCGGCCACCAACCTGCGGCTGCACCTGCGTTTTGCGCTGGAGGTACGGGCGCTGGGCCGGCCGATGGTGCTGGTGCTCAACATGATGGACGAGGCGCGCCGGCTGGGCATGCAGATCGACGCCGCCGCGCTGGGTCGGGCGCTGGGTGTGCCAGTGGTCGAAGCGATCGCCGTGCAGCACGACGGCGCGCGGGCGCTGGTCGAGCTGCTGGACCGGGGAGTGCCGCCCGTGCCGACGGTGGCCACCCCCGCCGATCTGCACGCCGAGACCGCGCGCCTGCTCGCGCAGACCGTGACATTCAACGACACGGTGAGCCTGCGCGATGAACGCCTGGACGCCGTGCTGCTGCACCCGGTCTGGGGTCCGCTGGTGCTGGCGGCGCTGCTGCTGCTGATGTTCCAGGCGGTGTTCTCGTGGGCCGGGCCGCTGATGGAGGGCATCAAGGCGGGCATGGCCTGGCTCACCGCGCTGGTCAACGGCGTGGTGCCGGAAGGGCCGCTGCGCGGGCTGCTGACGGATGGCGTGCTCGCCGGGGCGGGTGGCGTGCTGGTGTTCCTGCCGCAGATCCTGATCCTGTTCCTGTTCATCCTGGCGCTCGAAGAATCCGGTTACCTGCCACGCGCGGCCTTCCTGCTCGACCGGCTGATGGTCGGCGCAGGGTTGTCGGGGCGCTCGTTCATCCCGCTGTTGTCGAGCTTCGCCTGCGCCGTGCCCGGCATCATGGCCACCCGCAGCATCCAGCACCCGCGCGACCGCCTCGTCACCATCCTCGTCGCACCGCTGATGACCTGCTCGGCGCGGCTGCCGGTCTACGCACTGCTGATCGGCGCCTTCATCCCCGATCGGGTGGTGGGCGGCGTCTTCAATCTGCAGGGTTTGGTGCTCTTCACGCTCTATGTCGCGGGCATCGCCAGCGCGGTGGGGGTGTCGATGGTGCTCAAACGCTGGTTTGCAGGACAGGGTGATACCGAGCAGCCGCTGCTGCTGGAGCTGCCGGCCTACCGGCTGCCGAACCCGCGCGATCTGGCGATCGGCCTGCTGGAGCGGGCGCGCATCTTCATCCGCCGCGTCGGCACGGTCATCCTGTCGCTGACCGTGCTGCTGTGGGGCCTGGGCAGCTTTCCTGCACCGCCCGAGGGTGCCACGGGTGCCGCGATCTCCTACAGCTTCGCCGGCATGATCGGCCACGCGCTGGAGTTCGTGTTCGCGCCGATCGGGTTCAACTGGCAGATCTGCATCGCGCTGGTGCCGGGCATGGCGGCGCGCGAGGTCGTCGTCGGCGCGCTGGCCACGGTCTATGCGCTGTCCGACACCAGTGCAGCCGCCACCCAGCAGCTCTCCGGCCTGATCGGCGCACAGTGGGGCTTGCCGACGGCACTGTCGCTGCTGGCGTGGTTCGTGTTCGCGCCACAGTGCATCTCGACGCTGGCCGTCATCCGCCGCGAGACCAACTCGGCGCGCACGATGTGGCTGTCGGCGGCCTACCTGACCGCGCTGGCCTACGGCGCGGCCTTCATCACCTTCCACATCGCCAAGGCACTGACATGACGACGACGCTCTATGCCGCCTTCGAAGCCACCGTGATCGCCGCGGCCTGTGGCTGGGCCTTGTGGCACACCGCCACGCGCGTGCTCAAGCTGAAGCTTGGGCGCCGCGCGGGGGTGTCTGCCTCTGCGGGATGTGGCAGCGGCTGCGGGGGATGCAGCGCCTCGCCGGGGACTGGCAGTGCCTGTGGCACCAGCACCAGCCCCCCGGCACAGAAACTCAGCGTGGTGGCTGCGCCTTCAACCAGGCGTAGGTCCGGCTGAGTCCGTCGGCGGTCGGCACGCGCTGGGTCCAGCCGATGCGCTTCAAGCCGTCGTTGCTGTAGCGGATCGGCGTGTACATCGACTTGACGACGTAGGGCGTGAAGACCGCGGGCATCTGGCCCTTGGACGCCTTGTTGTACGCCACCAGCTTCTTCGACACCCACAGGAACACCCCGAACGACAGCGGCACCACGCGCATCTTCTGCACGTTCTTCAGGTAGCCGTCGAGGTACTGGCGGCAGGTCGGGATGTTGTCGTCGGTGACGGCAAACGCGCTGCCATTCGGCGCATGCACCGCCGCCCGCGCCACCGCATCGGCGCAGTTCTCGACATACGTCAGCGGCAGCAGCGCCCCGTTGCCCAGGCTCGCGAACAGCCCCATCGCCTTCAGCCCGACCCGCGGCGACAGCGCACCACCGCCCGGCCCGTAGATCACGCCGGGACGCAGCACCACCGTCTCGAAGCCGTACTGTTTCGCGTAGTCCATGAACATGTGTTCCTGGCGCGTCTTGGCGTAGCCGTAGGGGCCTTTGTCCACGCCGACCGGCTCGATGGGTGTCTGCTCGCCCAGCGTGTCACCAGGTTGCATCTCGTCGGTCTTGTAGACGGCGAATGAGCTGATCAGCGTGATGCGCTTGATGCCCGTCTTGCCGCACGCCTCGAACACGTTGCGGCTGCCCATGACGGTGTTGGCGAACATGTCGGCTGCGGCGCCTTTCATGCCGGCCGCCGCGTGGATCACGCAGTCCACACCCTGCAGCATCGCGTCGAACGAACCACGGGACAGCAAGTTGGCCGCCGCGGTCTCGACCTGCGCCTGCGGGAACTCCCGGACCAGCGACTCGATGAAGCCGGCGGGCGCCTTGTTGCGGAAATGCAGCCGCAGGTCGTTCTGACCCTGCATCAGCAGGCTGCGGGCGATCTGCTTGCCGAGGAAACCGCCGGCGCCGGTGACGAGGATCTTCATGCTGCGACCTCCTTGGCGTTCTGCTCCGCCATGCAGGCGTCCACGCCCACGACGATCTGGTCGATCACTTGGCACACGCGCAGGATCTGCTCGGGCGGGATCGGGTCCGGACCCTTGCCTTCCACGGCGTCATAGAAGCGGTCCAGCAGCACGCGCATGCACTGGAAGTAGTGGAACTCGTACTTGCGGAAGCGGGTGATGTTGCGGCGGCCATTGGCGGCGAGTTGCCTGGCCTGTGTCCACGCCATGAACTGCCGACCCAGCGCACTCGGCGCCGACCAGCGCGACGCCTGGACCAGCGTGCGCGCCGTGTAATCCAGCTCGACCGAATCGTTCGTGCCGACGACTTTCAGCGTGTGCGGCACCGGGCGGCCGTGGGCGCTGACGTTGCCGCTCACGGTGACGCCGCCGCTGCGCAGGATGAAGCGCAGCTCGTCGGGCATCGCGTCCACGATGGCGCTGCCGGTCGGGCCGCGGCGGCGGAAGGCGAGCACGCGGGTGTCGATCTCGTCGCCCAGGAAGGGGATGACCTTGGCCAGCACATGGTCGAGCACGTTGTGGAACAGCTTGCCCGGCAGGCGATGCACCCAATGACCCGGATCGGTCATCACGGCCAGCCCGTAGTCGCCCGCGAGGTTGTAGCCATAGTTGGTGTCGAGGTGGACGATCTCGCCGAGCGTGCCTTTGCGGACCAGCTCTTCGAGTTCCAGCCCCGGCGTCTCGTAGTTGTAGAGGTAGTTCACCCCCGCCTTGCGCCCGGCCTGTGCAGCCAGCGCCAGGATCTCGCGTGTCTGCGCCGCGGTCAGCGCAAACGGCTTTTCCATGAACACATGGCAGCCGGCGGCGAACGCCATCTTCGCGAGGAAGAGGTGCGAGTCCGGCGGCGTGGCGATGTGGACCACGTCGAGCCGCTCCTTGGCGAACATCTCCGCGGCGTCGTCGTAGCGGCCGGGGATCTTCAGCCGCACGGCGAGCTGCTCGGCCATCAGCGGTTCGCGGTCGCACACGGCCACCACCTCGCCGCGGCCGATGGCGCGGATCTGTTCTACGTGGCCGTCGGCAATCTTGCCGCAGCCGATGATTCCTACCCTTAACACGGTATGCACTCCTGGTGATGCTTCAAGGATTTCAAGGACTTCACGGCAAGGACGCCGGAGTCTGCGGCTCTTTCAACGGCTGGTGCGGCCCCAGCTTCCGCTGGCCCGCCCGGTCGAAAAGCGCCAGGACGCCACCAGGAACGCCCAGTTCAGCGCAAACAGGAAGGCCGCCAGCTTGACCAGCGTCGGCAGCTTCACGCCCCGCGTCGTCAGCCGCCAGCCCGCCCAGGCCAGCATGTAGCTTCCCGCCTGTGCCAGCGCATACACGGCCCAGCCCGACGAGGATTCGGTGACGGCCAGCGTGACCGACGCCGCCAGCGCGAGCAGCAGCAGGTGCGGTGCCGTCCAGCGCAAGACCTTGTGCGAGACGTAGGCGAAGGCGGTGGCCAGCGAGGTGCGGGTCAGGTACTGGGGGTGCCGGGCCAGTGCCTGGAAATTGCCGATGCCGATGCGGATGCGGCGCTTGACCTCTTCGCCGATCTGCTCGGGCGTGTCCTCTTCCGCCCAGGCTTTCGGTTCGTACACCAGCCGATGCCCCGCCGCCGACACGTTCATCGCCACGCAGAAGTCGTCGCAGACCGTGTCCGGCCGCAGCGGCTGCCACAGGGTGCGGCGGATGGCGTAGATCGCGCCATTGGCTCCGAGCAGCGCGCCGATGCGGGCCTCGAAGAACTTCAGGAACTGCTCGATGCGCCAGTACAGGCTGTCCTGGTTGTCACCGTCGTTGCCCATCAGGCGCAGCTCGCCCGTGACGCCGCCGACCTTCGGATCCTGGAAGCGCGCCACCAGCCGCTTCAGGGCGCTGCGTTCGAAGTAGGTGTTGGCGTCCGAGAACACCACGATCGGCTCGCTGGTCCGCGACACCAGGTCGTTCAGCACGCTGGCCTTGCCGCGGTTGACCTCGAAGGGCAGGGCGACGACGCGGGGTTCGTCCTTGAACTGCACCATCAGCTCGGCCGTGCGGTCGCGGCTGCCGTCGGAGCCGATGTAGGCGTGCAGCTTGTCGGCCGGGTAGTCGAGCGCCAGCAGGTTCTCGATGCGCGAGACGATGTGCGTCTCTTCGTTGTAGGCCGAGATGACGATGGCCACCGGGGGCCACTGCGGTTCGGTCTCGGCATGGCCGGCGTCGATGCGGCGGTCGCGCTTGCGGAAGACAAAACCCACGTCGCGCAGGCCCTGCACCACCGACCCGATGACAAACAGCACCACCGGATACAGCGCATACGAGTAGACGACCGCCACGACACCCCCGATGGCGACGCAGGCCAGCAGCGTGTGCAGCACCGGCTCAGCCCTGCGCCGTGGTGGCGGCCGTGTCGCGGTAGCCGGGGCGCGGGATCACCAGGTCGCGGTACTCGCCCGGCTCGCCCGGCAGACCCTGTTCGGCCGCCTTGACGATGTTGTACATCTCGCGGGCGCTGACGTAGTGCAGCTTCCAGTCACGGCCGTCGTTGTACTTGGCGTGCAGGTGTTCGTAGGTGCGCCGCATCGGCTCGCCGAGCAGCGTGTCCATGTCGCGCTCCTGGGTGCCGTGGGTGTGGATCTTGACGAACAACCACTCCGGCTTGCCTTCGACGTGGATGCCGGTCTCGATCCACGCATCCACGCGGTCGGGCGTCGGCGGGCAGCTCGTGCGGATGTCCGAGTTCTCGATGCGCGGGATGATGCCGAACTTGCGGTCGTTCCACTTGAAACCCAGCGGACCCTGGATCAGCATCAGGTCGCCCGAGGGCTGGCCGCCGACCTTCACGCGCACGCCGGTGTCGTGCGACTTGCAGGCGTGGGGGTCGTCCTTGGCGTAGTAGATCTGGTTGATCGTCGAGGTCTGGCAGGGATCGGGCGAGGCCGGGAAGGTGTAGTCCACATAGCAGCCTTCCTCGCGCAGCACGATCAGCTCGTTGTTGACTCCGCAGCCATAGCCATCCGGGTGCGAGTTGTCCAGCGCCCAGTTGCCGTGGATGAAGGCCCAGCGCGGCTGTTTCGTGACCGGATCGACCGGCAGCGCGTCATGGCGATCGACCAGCAACTGCGTGAAGCGGCGCAGCTTTTCGCGCAGGCCGGCCTCGGTGTCCTTGTCGTGGTGCAGGTGGATCTCGATCTCGCCCAGTCCCATGCGGCAGATTTCGACCAGCGGGTCGAGGTGCTCGGGGCGGTATTCCTCTTCAGGATAGAAGAAACTGTGGATCGGGCCGCGGCCATCGGCGTCCTTGAACGGGGCGCACAGGGCGGGATATTCCTGGCGCCAGCGGGCCACGCGCTTGCACTCGGTGGCGTAGTCCGGTTTTTTCCACATCGGCTCGTAGTGATCGACGAAGCAGAACATCACATGCTTGGTCACACCAGCCGGCACAGGTGCCGGCGCCCGCCAATCCTGCTTCAGGTAGCTGGCCAGCCAGGTCTCGATATTGCGCTGGCGAATGAACACTGTGACGACGCCAGCGATGACCGCCAACAGCACGAAAATGACAAGCACGACACTCATCGGAACCTTTTGGTGTGTTTTGGTGTGGTGAAAATCTGCGCCGATGCCCAACGCATGGACGCAGGATCGGTGGCTGGGACGCTTGCAAAACAGGATCGGCCGAACTCTAGCACCGCCTGCGGGTCCGGGAAGACCCTGATTTGCTGAAGCTCAGCCGCCGCCGCCACCGTTGTGCGAAATCACGAATGCCTTTACTGCAAAAATCGTGAAAGCCATCATCCACAAAGTGCTTTTCACCCACTTGATGTCGTGTATGCGTTGATAAGCCGGGGAATCCCGGTCGGTCATGCCGGGAGATTGCGTGGCGCAATACCAGGCAGAAATGCACAATGCGAGCAAGAAATACAGCACGGGCTGGTAAGTGCGCGAGAGGAACCATGCGCAAACCAGAAAACCCACCAGCGAATTGCGCAGCAAGGCAACCAATTGCCGGCTCGGGTTGCGGCTGGGCAGGGTGTCGATCACGGCCGTCAGGCTTTTGTAGGCCAGCACGATCATGCCGATCCACAGGAAATAACCGACCAGCCCCAACTCCGCAAAACACAGCACAAAGGAGTTGTGGGCGGTCAGCGGGTTGTGGTCGATGAAGTTGCCGTAGCCGACGCCGAAGGCGGGCTTCCACTTCAGCAGCTCCAGACCCACCGACCACGCTTCGATGCGCTCGGCTGCCGATTGCTCCTTCGAGGAGATGGCCCGGCCGCCGATGGCGCTGGCGGCGATGAAGCCCGCACCGCCGAGCGCCATCAGCACGGTGGTCTTGGTCGTGCCCAGCCAGTCGCGCACCAGGAAGAACAGCAGCGACGCCGCCCCCAGCATCGCCCCGCGCGACTGGCTGAGGAAGATCGCATAGCCCATCACCACGCCGGGGGCGAGCACGAACAGCAGGTTCTGCAGGTACTTGCCCGTGCGCCAGACAGCCCACAGCAGCGGCAGGCACATCACCAGCACCTGCGAGAAGTCGTTCGGGTCGCTCAGGAAACCCTGGCCACGCACGCGCCAGAGGTACCAGCCGGTCGTGTCCTGGGCCGGGATCTCCGACGCGGAGGATGGCGGCGCACGGCTCGGGTCTTCGTCCTCGTGGCTGGGCGCCGTCTGGCGCAGCACGAGCTGCGTGGCGTACTGGCCGGTGTGGAACGCCTGGATGCCGAAGCCGGCAGCGATCAGCATCGACAGCACCACCGCCGCGCAGGTCTTCTTGAGCCGACCCAGATCGGTCACGTTCAGCGCCACCAGCACGAACAGCATCGACGAGGTGGTGAACTCGTTCATCGCCGCGAAGGCGCCACCCGCCCAGCCATTGACCAGCAGCGACAGGCCCAGCGTCAGCATGAAGCCGAACAGCAGCTTGAAATCGATGGCCCGCGCCGCGATCTGCTTGCGCACCACCGCCCGACTGGCTGCCATGACGAAGGCGATGCTCCAGAGCACCAGCATGGGTCGGAACTCGGCGATTTCGGGCACGAACAGCTCGATGGGCCGGAAAAAGCTCAGGAATACATACAGCAGAAAGACGGCGAAGCTCATTGTCGAAGACCGTTGTTCTTGCACAAAGGTTCGATCGTAACGGCTTCTGCCTGGGGCGCTCGGTGCCAGCGTCTTAATCTGGAATTAGAGGGTACCGCTCGTTGTTGCACAAACATCGCAACGGCGCTGTTCGTCCGATCGCGCCGGGGTGTGGCCCGCGTACCATCACGGCCGCGTGAATGCGTCACTGCGTAACCCCCACTCCGACATGAACAAGCCTGCTGTCCTCCCTCCCTTGCGCCGCGTGCTGTACCACCACCGCACCCAGGGCAAGGCCGTCGAAGGGGTCCACATCCGTGGCATCACCGACGCGCTGCGCGCCGAAGGGGTGACGGTGGACATCATCTCGCTGCCGGGCGCCGATCCCTACGCCAGCCCCAAGGCGCTGAGTCCGACCAAGCAGGCGCGCCCCTGGATGAAGTGGGTCACAGGCTTGCCGGAACCGCTGTTCGAGCTGGTCGAGCTGGGCTACAACCTGGTCTCCGGCTGGCGCATCCGCGAATACTTGAGTGCCTACAAGGACGTGGACCTGATCTACGAACGCTACTCGCTCTACATGTGCGTGGCAGTCATGATCGGTCGCGCCCGCAAGATCCCGGTCATCCTGGAGGTCAACGACTCGGCCACGGTCTACCGTGTGCGTCCGTTGTTCTTCCTGAAGCTGGCCACCCTGATCGAACGCTGGGTGTTCCGGCGGGCCAACGGGCTGGTGTTCGTGTCCGGCGCCTTCCGCGACCGCGTGACCAAGGCGCATGGCCACATTGCCCCGTCGCTGGTCTCGCACAACGCCGCCAACATCGACAAGTTCAGCTTCACGCCCGCACAGCGCGCCGAGACCCGTGCCAAGTGGGGTTTGAAGGACGGCGAGGTGGTCTGCGGCTACCTGGGGGCGTTCGTGCCGTGGCACGCGATCGACCAGTTCGTCTACCAGATCGCCGACCGCCTCCAGGACAACCCGCACCTGAAGCTGCTGCTGGTCGGCGACGGCGCGACCTTCCCGACCGTGCAGGCGTTCGTGGACAAGCACGGCCTGGGGCACCAGGTGATCCTGACCGGCCGCGTCTCGCACGACGAGGTGCCGGGGCTGCTGGCGGCGATGGACATGGCGGTGCTGCCCAGCGCGGGGGACTACACCTCGCCGGTCAAGCTGTTCGAGTTCATGGCCTGCGGCATCGCCCCGATCGCGCCGGACTTCATTCCGATCAAGGAGGTGGTCCAGGAAAACGAGACGGGCTGGCTGTTCAAGGCGGGCGACCTGGAAAGCGCCGTCGGCATGGTCCTGCAGCGCAGCCGTGACCTGCCCGCGCTGCAGCGGATCGGCCAGGCCGCGCGCGCCTACATTGCCCGCGAACGCCAGTGGCGCCACAACATCCTGGCGCTGGTCGATTTCCGCACCCAGGTCAAGGACCGCTGAGGTGGGCTGTCCATGAAGCTGCTGCTGTCCGACCTGCGCGCCAAGCAGGTGCTCTATGGCGAAGGGGGTCCACCGGTCGCGCTGCTCAAGGTGGTGCTGGCCGATGGCACGCTGGCCAACGCGCTCTACCGGCTGCAGGCGTGGCTGGCGCGCACCGGCCTGGCCCCGCTGGCGCTGTTGCCGCATGTGCTGAACAAGTGGCTCAACGGCTGTGTCATCGGGGTGAAGGCGCAGTTCGGCCCCGGCTTCGTGCTGATCCACCCGATCGGCGTGGTGATCAACTCCAGCGTGCGTGGCGGGCGCAACGTGTGGCTGGAGAGCAGCGTCGTCATCGGCGAGAACCGGGGTGCCTTTCCCCGGCTGGGCGACGACATCTTCGTCGGGTCGGGTGCCAAGATCATTGGTGGGGTGCAGATCGGTGACGGCGCACGGGTCGGCGCCAATGCGGTGGTGCTGCGCGACGTGCCACCGGGACACACCGCGCTGGGGATCCCGGCCCGCAACCGTCCGCCCCGGTGATGGCCATCGGATGGGCCATCGATAGCGTCAGGAATGCACGCGTGGACGCAAGTTCCCGGAAATTCGTCAACGCATTCCCTAGTGCGCCATCCGCCACGCCGCGATAGTCTAGGCGCTGTCGATCGATGGTTTCACGGCCTTCGTGGTCGGCGCATCAGAGCATTTGCCCCCTGGTCCAGAAGGCCAGGGGGCATTTTTTTGGGCTTGGCTTAGAACGCGGGTGGATCGTCGAAAGCGAGGGCTGCGCCGCTGAGCGGATGGGCGAAGGCGAGGTGGCAGGCGTGCAGCAGCAACCGTGGTGCTGCTTGCTGCCAGGGGTCCGGCGCATAGAGGGTATCGCCGACGATCGGGTGTCCCATCGACTGCAGGTGGACACGCAACTGGTGCGAGCGTCCGGTGACGGGTTCGAGTGCGAGCCGCGTGGTGCCGCTGTCCGGCTGGCGCGAGAGGACACGCCAGCGGGTGAGGGCGGGTTTGCCGAGGGTGTGGTCCACCATCTGGCGTGGCCGGTTCGGCCAGTCGCAGACCAGTGGCAGGCACACCTCGCCCTGTTCGCCGGCCACCTGCCCGGCGACGACCGCGGTGTAGCGTTTGGCGATGCGGCGCTCGGCGAAGGCGGTGCTCAGCCGGCGCTGCGACTCGGCCCCGCGCGCCAGCAGCAGCAGGCCCGAGGTCGCCATGTCCAGCCGGTGCACGACCAGCGCATCCGGGATCTGGCGCTGCACCCGCGCCGACACGCAGTCCGCCCGCTCCGGTCCCCGCCCCGGCACGGACAGCAGACCCGACGGCTTGCGCACGACGACCAGCACCGCGTCCACGTAGAGCAGTTCGAGGGTGGTGTGGGGCAAGGTCATGCCCGAATTGTCGCGTACACCCGGACACGCCAGCGCCTCTGGCTTGGCGGCAGAATCGGTGCCCTGTTCCGCTGTCCCTGTCCTTGCCATGCCCGCACCTGCTGTTGCCACGCCGCCTGACCTGCCATCCTTGCTGGCGGCGCTGGGGCGCACCTCCTCCCTGGTCGAACTGGCGGTGCTGGCAGGCGTGCTGCTGGCGGGCTGGCTGACCGTGTGGGGACTGCGGCGCGGGGTGCAGGACGCGCCCGACCCGCGTTCGATCTGGTTCGGCGCCCATGTGGTCGATGGGGTGCTGTTTCCGGTGCTGGCGCTGGCGCTGGCCTATGTGGCGCGGCGGGTGCTGCTGGATGCGGGGCATGCGCTGGGGGTGTTCCGGCTGGCGATTCCGGTGCTGCTGTCGCTGGTGGCGATCCGGCTGAGCGTGCGGGTGCTGCGGCTGGCGTTTCCGGCGTCCCGGCTGGTGCGGGTGGTCGAGCGGACGATCTCGTGGTTCGCGTGGCTGGGCGTGGTGCTGTGGGTGACGGGGCTGCTGCCGGCGGTGCTGGACGAACTCGACGACATCCAGTGGAAAGTCGGCGCCCACCCGATCAGCCTGCGCAACGTGATCGAGGGCACGCTGTCGGCGGGCTTCGTGCTGGTGGTGGCGCTGTGGATCTCGGCGGCGCTGGAGGCGCGGCTGCTGGCCGGTGCGGTGGGCGCGCAGTTGTCGCTGCGCAAGGTGGCGGCCAATGTGCTGCGGGCGGCGCTGCTGTCGGTCGGGCTGCTGCTGGCGCTGTCGGCGGTGGGGATCGACCTGACGGCGCTGTCCGTGCTGGGGGGGGCGCTGGGTGTCGGCATCGGGCTGGGCCTGCAGAAGCTGGCGGCGAACTACGTCAGCGGCTTCGTGATCCTGGCCGAGCGGGCGCTGCGCATCGGCGACCTGGTGAAGGTGGCCGAGTTCGAGGGTGTCATCACCGACATCACCACCCGCTACACCGTGATCCGCGCCGCCTCCGGTCGCGAGGCCATCGTGCCCAACGAGACCCTGATCACCACCATGGTGCAGACCCTGTCGCTGGCCGACCGCAACGTGCTGCTCAGCACCGTGGTGGGTGTGGACCACGGCACCGATGTGGCCACGCTGCGCGAACGCTTGACCACGGCGATGGCCCGTGTCCCCCGTGTGCTCTCCACACCGGGACCGGCCGCCCACCTGACTGCCCTCGGCGCCGAGGCGCTGGAGCTGACCCTGTACTTCTGGATCGCCGACCCGGAGAACGGCCAGGGCAACGTGCGCTCGGAGGTGAATCTGGCCGTGCTGGAGCTGCTGCGGCGCGAGGGTGTCCTGCACCATGCGCTGCCTGCCGCGTCCGCGTCCGTGCCCGTGGTCGCTCCGGTCAAGGCGCCTGCAGCGGGATCTGGACCGTGAACCGGCTGCCCTGACCCAGGTGGGTCGCCACCGTCACCCGCCCGCCCAGCACCTGGGTGCAGAAGTGGTGGCACAGGTGCAGGCCGATCCCCGTGCCGCCCCGGCCGCGCCGGGTGGTGAAGAAGGGGTCGAAGATGCGCGGCAATACCTGCGCGTCGATGCCGCGGCCGTTGTCGAGGACGGTGATCTGCAGCAGGCCGCTGTGCGGATCGATCTGGCTGCACACGCGGATTTCGGCCGGCTGTCGGCGCGGGGGCGCGGGGGTGATGTCCGATTCGAAGGCGTGCAGTTGCGCATTGCCCACCAGGTTCTCGACCACCTGCCCGAGCGGGCCGGGGTAGCTGTCGAGCACGATGCCCGGCGCGGACTCGATGTGCAGCGCCACGGCCGGCGCCATCTGGCGCGCCACCAGCAGCCGCCGCACGTCGCTGAGCACATCGTCCAGCGCGAACACCCGCCGCTCGACCGCGCCCCGGTCCACGGCGAGCTGCTTGAACAGGCGGATCACCTGTCCAGCGCGGCCCAGGCTGTGGTCGATGATGTCCAGCCCGGCACGCTGGTTGTCGAGCACGGCGCGGAGGTGCTGCGGTGCCAGCCCGTCCGCGCCTGCGCTGCGCAGGGCGTCGTCCAGCCGGCGCGTCATCGCCGAGGCCGTGACCGTGGCGCTGCCGAGCGGCGTGTTCAGCTCGTGGGCCACGCCGGCCACCAGCAGGCCCAGCGAGGCGAGCTTTTCCGCCTGCACCAGCTCGGCCTGCAACTGCTGCAGCCGCTGCAGCGACGCCTCGGCTTCGGCCTTGGCGGCAGCGAGCGCGCGGTGGTTGGTCTGCAGGTCGGCCAGCAGCCGCTCGCGCTCGCGCTCGATCTGGCGGCGCCGGCCAGTGGCCCAGACCGCCAGCCCCAGCACCACCGCGCTCGCGCCGCCGCTCTGCCAGGCGCTGGCGCTGCGCAGTTGTCCCACGGACTCGGCCGGCACATGGGCGAGGAAGTACCAGGGTTCGGACGCCAGCCGGCCGGGGCCGGGTTCGGTGGGCAGGAAATCCTGGAAGTACCACATGCCCTCGGCGCTTTCGCGCCGACCGCGGCCCTGTTCCCGCATCGACTGCCACAGGCTGGGGTCGGTGTAGGACAGGCCGGGCAGGGAGGAACCTGCCTCGACCGGCCGACCGTCCGGGCCGATGGGCTGCAGCGGGTTGATGCCGCTGCTGTCGAGCGCCTGCAGTTGCGTCAGCAGCCGGCGCAGGTCGAGTGTCACCACCACCATGCCGCGCTGGCGCCCCCGCCCGTCGTAGACCGGTGAGGCTGCGCGCAGCCAGAGGGTGCCGCCGCGGCGGTCGAGTGGCGTGAAGCGGGCCTCGGTGGGCAGCAGGTTGGACAGCGAAGGCAGCCACGGCTCGGTCTCGGTGCGCCGCAGCCGCGGTGACTCGACCAGGGTGGCGATGCCGTCGCTGTTGTCGATGCGGCTGCGCTCGCGGCCGGTCTCGTCCACCCAGGCGATGCGGGCATAGGGGCGCGAGGCGCGGGCGAAGGTCAGCAGCGCCGTGCCGGTGGCGGGCAGGTTGTCGGCGCTGATCGCTGCGGTCAGCGCCGGGTTCTGGCCGAGCACCAGGGCGTCCCGCGACAGGTTCGACAGCTCGCTGCTGGTCAGCGCCATGCCCTGCTCGATCAGCAGGCGTGCGCCGTTGCGCAGCGGTGTCAGCCGCAGGTCCAGCAAGCGCAGATAGCTCAGCGATCCCGCCACGCACACCACCACCACCCACGGCAGCAGCCGCAGGCCGAGCACCCGCACTTCGCGTTTCCAGGTCGCGGGGGGCGCCGGGGCAGGGGGCAGCGCGGCCGTCACCGAGGCGTTCAACCGTGGCCGGCCGTGACCGGCTGGGCGGGCAGGTGGCCGTGGGTGCGCAGCCAGTCGGGCAACGCGGCCACCGGCATCGGCGCGCCGAAGAGCAGGCCCTGCGCCGCCATGCAACCGCTGCGCACCAGCCACAGCCGCTGCGCATCGGTCTCCACCCCTTCGGCCAGCGACTTCAGGCCAAGCTGGCGCGACAGCGTGACGATCATGTCGGGCAGCGTCTCGTGGTCCGGGCGCTGGCCGATCTCGCCGAGGAAGGCCCGGTCGATCTTGAGCCAGTCCAGATCGAAGCTGCGCAGCCGCGCCAGCGACGAGAAACCGGTGCCGAAATCGTCCAGCGCCACCTCGAAGCCGAGCTGGCGCAAGCGGGCGAGCTGCGCGGCGGCGCCATCCGGGTCGAGCATCACGGCGCTTTCCGTCACCTCCAGCTCGATCGCCTCCGGTGGCACACCCTGGTCGGCGCACTGGTCGGCGATGTCCTGTGCCAGCGTCGGGGCGGCCAGTTGCAGCGCCGAGAGGTTGACCGCGATGCGCAGGTGCCCCAGCCCCAGGGCCTCCAGCACCCGCCAGGCATGGCAGGACTGCTGCAGCACCTGCGTGAACAGCGCGGTGATGTGGCCGGATGCCTCGGCCAGCGCGATGAAGGTGACGGGCGAGACCTCCTGTCCGCGCCGGTCGGTCCAGCGGGCCAGCGCCTCGAAGCCCTTGAGCGTGCCGTCCCGGAGCCAGACCTGTGGCTGCAGCGCGATGCGGATCTCGCCCGCCCGCAGCGCCTCGTGCAGCGCCTGGCCGAGCCGGTAGTTGTCGCGGGCGGCGGCCTCCATGCCCGGGCGGTAGGCCACCTCCTGGCCCCAGCCGCGCCGCTTGGCATCGTTGAGCAGGTAGCGGGCGGTGGCCAGGATCTCCTCCGGCGGGCCGCTGAACAGCGCCAGATCGACCCGCGCCCCCGTCAGGTGCAGCACGGCCGAGAAATGCCCGTCGCTCACGGTGATGCCCTCGCTGCGGTGGCGGTGCAGGGGGGTGTCGAGCTTGTCGCGCGGGCCGAGCAGGGCGAAGGTGTCGTTGTCCATGCGGGCGACGAGCACCTCCGGGCCGGCCTCGTCGCGCAGCCGCTGCGCCAGCGCCTGCAGCAGCCGGTTGGTGGTCTCGAAGCCGAGCATCAGGTTGAGGTTGGAGAACTGGTCCACGTCCTCGAACTGCAGCACCATCGTGGACAGCCGCTCACCCGCGGCGTGCATCATGCGCAGCAGTCCGTTGCGGTTGGGCAGCTCCGTGAGCGGGTCGTGGTAGGCCAGCCGGTCGAGCTTGGCGATCAGCTCCAGCCGGTGCATCTGGGCACCGACATTGGCCACCAGCAGTTGCACCATCTCGGTCTCGTTCGGCGCGGGAGGCTGCCGGCGTGGCATCCACAGCGCGAACAGCGTCGCCAGATCGTCCGGGCGGCCAGGGCTGGCCGTGGTCGAGAGCGCGGACGAGGGGTGCAGCGGCATGAGCAGATCGAGCGCGTGCGCGGGTGCGGCGGCCATGCCGGGGCGGTGCGTCAGGGCCTGCTCGATGCGCTGCACCTGGGCCGGATCCCCCAGCGCGTCGAGCGGTCGGCCCTGCAGCTCGGCGAAGCGGCCGGTGGCACCGATGACGAGCGCAGCGGTCGTGTGCGCTGGCCACATCACCACCAGACCTTCGCCCGGCAGCCCGAGCAGCCGCGCGACATCGACCAGCAGTGCCTGGCTCAAGCCCGTGAGGTCGGGCACATGGCTGGCGCCATCGACTGCGGCGAGCAACTGTTCGAGCTGCCGGCGGGTCTGCAGGGCTTCCTGGATGAACTGGTGGCTGCGCAGGTTGGCGTTGAGGATCGCTTCCAGCCGGTCGCTGCCGAGTTCGGTCTTGTGCCAGTACTCGTTGACATCGAGGTTGCGCATCACGTCGCGCATCGGCGCCATGCCCGGCTGGCCGGTCAGCAGCACGATGCGGATGTCGCGCCGCCCCATCCCCTCGCGCACATGGCGCACCAGCATCAACCCGTCGTCGTCGTTCTCCATGACCACGTCGAGCAGCAGCAGGGCGATGTCGGGGTGTGCGACGAGCAGGGCGCGTGCCTGGGCGGCACTGCCGGCCTGCAGCAGCGTGATGTCGCGGCCCTGGAACTGGTAGCCCTCCAGGGCAAAGGCCATCGACCGGCGAAAGACCACGTCGTCATCGACGGTCAGCACCTTCAGCTCCGGGGCATTGGCCAGATGGCGTGGCCATGCGGGGGTCGAATTGGCAGGGGAAGCGGGAAACGTCAAGGTCAAGTACGACTCCGGGCAAGGCCCATGCCGCTCGCGGCGCAGGCGGGCAGGGCCGCGTGCCCCCCATGTGCAGTCTGTCTCAGGCTCCCGGACTTGGCAATTACTCAAGGCTGATGCCCGGTCGCCGATATTGGAAACAACAGGTTTTCTGGGCCTCCATGTCGGTCGATTTCTCCTCCACGCGCGGCTTGACGGCCAGCCGGGTGCTGCACAGCCGGCTGGCCCGGCGCATCGCCTTGAGCGTCCTGCTGGCGGTGGTGCTGCCGCTGGGGCTGCTGGCGTTGCTGGGTGGGCAGGTGCTGGAGTCGCTGGCCGACCGCTTCTCGGCCCGCGAGCGGCTGGTGCTGGTGCGAACCGTGGCGCAGCAGGTGGCGGCCCACCTCGGCAATGACCGCACGCTCATGGCCGCCTGGCCGACCGAGTCACCGGGGCTGGAGTCTGGTGCCGACCCGCGTGACGCCGGCGTGCGCAACCGCTTGCCGGGACTCGGGATGCAGTTCAAGGAGGCTGCGCTCGTGGGCCGCGATGGCCAACTGCGCTGGTCCACCAGCGGCTGGCCGGGTCCGCTGGCCGAAGTGGTCACGGCACTGCCCGCTCCTGCCCGCACCGCGCGCAGCCAGTTGCTGTCCCATGAGCGCAATGGACAACTCCAGCTCGTTCTCGCCCAGCCCCCGCGGCCCGACGGCACCCGCTGGCTGGCCGAACTCGCCACCGAGGCGCTCTGGCAGCCGGTCACGGCCGCCGAGGGATCCGAGGAGGCCAACTACTGGTGCGTGCAGAACGCGCAGGGTCTGCGCCTGTACTGCCCGCCGCCCGCCACGGACAGCGCGGGTCGGGGTAGTCGGGGCCGGCTGCTCGGCGTGGCGATTGCCGATCGGGTCCACACCGGCTGGACCTTGCCGCTGGACGCCGACTATGGCGACGGCGACTGGCAATTCGATCTGGTGCAGGTGCGGGTGGCTCCCACGGTGCTGGAGCCGGCGTTGACCGGGCCGCTGGTGGGGGGAGCCTTGTGCGCGTTGTCGGGGGTGTTGCTGGCCAGCAGCGTGCTGATCCGCCGCACGCTCGGCCCGCTGCAGCGCCTGCAGCAAGGTGCCCGGCAGCTCGAACAGCGTGCGCCGGGCGTGCGGGTGGATGTCGGTGGTCGGGACGAATTCCGGGATCTGGCGCAAGCGTTCAACGAGATGGCGGGTGCGGTCGATGCGCAGTTCCAGTCGCTGGAGCTGCTGGCGTCGATCGACCGGGACATCGTGGGCCACCGGGCGGTGGACGAAGTGTTCCGGCGTGTGCTGGTGCAGGGCCTGCCGGGGTTGGGTGCGGCGGTGATGGGGCTGGCACGGATCGAGTCGGCACGGGTACCGCGGCTGCACCTGCAGTGGAACGACGAGGCGTTTGCGCACAAGGTGCGGCGCAGCGTGCGGGCGCTGTCACCCGCCGAGGTCGAGGCGCTGCTGGGGGTGACGGTGGACACGGTGTGGCAGCCGAGCGGGCCGAGTCTGGCCTCGGCGTGGTGCGCGCCGATGCGACAGGACAAGGATGCGCCGCTGCAGGCCCTGCCGCTGCGCTGGCAAGGGCGCACGCATGGACTGCTGCTGCTGGGCTGGACCACGGAACCCGCGTTGCAGCGCCTGCGCGAAGCGGCCGAGTTGCGCGACCGGCTCTCGGTGGCACTGGCCTCTCACCAGCGCGAGCTGGAGCTGACCTGGCAGGCCCGCCACGACGACCTCACCGGCCTGCTCAACCGCAATGGCCTGCACCAGGAACTGGACGCGCTGCTCGCCGCGGACCCCGCTGCGGGTCCGGGCGCACCTGCTACGGCCACGCTGGCGGTGCTGTTCATCGACCTGGACCATTTCAAGACCGTCAACGACAACCTGGGGCACAGCCTGGGTGACGAGCTGTTGCGCCAGGCCGCCGAGCGCCTCGAAGCCTGTGCCCCGACGCGGGCAGTGGTGGCGCGGCCTGGGGGTGACGAGTTCGTGCTGGTGCTGCCAGGCGCGAGTGACGCGGCGGCGATCGAGGTGGCCAGCGCCGTGTGCCGGCGCATGGCCGTGCCGTTCACGCTCAGCGGCAAGGAGCACTTTCTCGGGGCGAGCATCGGCATCGCGCTGGCACCGGTCCACGGCAACAGCCGCATCGACCTGCTGCGCCACGCCGACATGGCGATGTACACCGCCAAGGATGCCGGCCGTGGGCGCCATGCGATGTTCGAGGAACCCCTGGACGCGCGGCTGCTGGAGCGCAGCGCGCTGCTGGCCGATCTGCGCCAGGCCGTGGCACGCAAGGAGCTGGTGCTGCATTTCCAGCCGCGGGTCTGCGTGGCCGACGGCAGCATCGTGTCCGCCGAGGCGCTGGTCCGGTGGCGCCACCCCGTCCGCGGTCTGGTGCAGCCGGGTGTGTTCATCCCGCTGGCCGAGGAGTCGGAGCTGATCGAGGTGATCGGGCTGTGGGTCATTCGCGCGGCGTGTGCCCAGTTGGCGCGCTGGCGGCGCGAGGGCATGCCGCTGCAGCGGCTGTCGGTCAATGTCTCGCCGCGCCAGTTGCAGTCCGGCCGGCTGCTCGAAGAGGTCGAGGCGGCGCTGGTCCAGCACGGCGTGCCCTGGAACATGCTGGAGCTGGAGGTGACGGAGAGCCTGCTGGTGGGCGACGCCCGCTCGGCCAGCGAGCAGCTCAGTCGCCTGCGCGAGCGCGGTGTGCTGATCGCGCTGGACGATTTCGGCACCGGCTACTCCTCGATGGCGACACTGCGCAACCTGCCGATCGACGTGATGAAGGTGGACCGGGCGTTCGTGCAGGATCTGAGCGACGACCCGTCGGCGCTGGCCGTGACGCGGGCGATCCTGACGCTGGCGCAGGCGCTGGGCAAGCACACCGTGGCCGAGGGCATCGAAACCCAGGCCCAGGCCGATACCTTGCGCCAGCTCGGCTGCGACGAGTTCCAGGGTTTCCTGTTCAGCAAACCGGTGCCGGCGAAGGAGTTCGCGGCGCTGTGTCGCTTCTCGGCTCAGCAGCATCCTGTGGCGTCACTCGCTGCACCGGCCTGAGCACAGCCACGGCAGATGCAGGCCAGCCCGCGCTGCGCCGCCGGGACACGGGCCAGCACTTCCGCCGGAATCCGCACCGCCGTACACCAGCACGGGCTGTCGAACGAGCCGGACACCGCTGGCGCGCAGCCGTTCGGCCCGCCGCAGAGCGGACAGGCCGTGGCTGGCCGCGGGATGGGGGAGGTCACGCCTCGACGACCGGGATCTTGCCGATGCGGGCCTGCCAGAGCTTCGGGCCGGTGATGTGGGCGCTGGTGCCGCCCGCGTCCACGGCCACCGTCACCGGCATGTCCACCACGTCGAACTCGTAGATGGCTTCCATGCCCAGATCGGCGAAGCCGACCACCTTGGCGGCCTTGATCGCCTTGGACACCAGGTAGGCCGAGCCGCCGACCGCCATCAGGTAGGCCGACTGGTTGTCCTTGATGGCCTGGATGGCGACCGGCCCGCGCTCGGCCTTGCCCACCATCGAGATCAGGCCGGTCTGCTCCAGCATCATGCGGGTGTAGCCGTCCATGCGGGTCGCCGTCGTCGGGCCGGCCGGTCCCACCACCTCGTCGCGCACCGGATCGACCGGGCCGACGTAGTAGATGACGCGGTTCGTGAAGTCCACCGGCAGCGTCTCGCCCTTGGCCAGCATGTCGGCGATGCGCTTGTGGGCGGCATCCCGACCCGTGAGCATCTTGCCGTTGAGCAGCAGCGTGTCGCCCGGCTTCCAGCTCGCCACTTCGGCCTTGGTCAGCGTGTTCAGGTCCACGCGCTTGCTCTTGTTGTAGTCCGGCGCCCAATGCACGTCCGGCCACAGGTCCAGGCTCGGCGGCGTCATGTAGGCCGGGCCGGAGCCATCGAGCACGAAGTGGCCGTGGCGGGTCGCGGCGCAGTTCGGGATCATCGCGATCGGCTTGGAGGCGGCGTGCGTGGGGAAGGTCTTGATCTTCACGTCCAGCACCGTCGTCAGCCCGCCCAGCCCTTGCGCGCCGATGCCCAGGGCGTTGACCTTCTCGTACAGCTCGATGCGCAGTTCTTCCAGCTTGTTCTGCGGGCCGCGGTCCAGGAGTTCGTGCATGTCGATGTCCTCCATCAACACTTCCTTGGCCATCATCACGGCCTTCTCCGCCGTGCCGCCGACGCCGATGCCCAGCATCCCCGGCGGACACCAGCCCGCGCCCATCGTCGGCACCGTCTTGAGCACCCAATCGACGATGCTGTCGTTCGGGTTGAGCATGGTCATCTTCGACTTGTTCTCGCTGCCGCCGCCCTTGGCCGCCACGATCACGTCCACCTTGTCGCCGGGCACCACCTCCATGTGGACCACGGCGGGCGTGTTGTCGCGGGTGTTCTTGCGGGCAAAGATCGGGTCGTCGAGCACCGAGGCGCGCAGCACGTTGTCCGGGTTCAGGTAGCCCTGGCGCACGCCCATGTTCACGGCGTCGGCGATCGAGCCGGTGAAGCCCTCCCACGTCACGTCCATGCCGATCTTCAGGAACACGTTGACGATGCCGGTGTCCTGGCAGATCGGGCGACGGCCTTCGGCACACATGCGGCTGTTGGTCAGGATCTGGGCGATCGCGTCCTTGGCGGCGGGCGATTCCTCGCGTTCGTAGGCGCGGGCGAGGTGACTGATGTAGTCGGCCGGGTGGTAGTAGCTGATGAACTGCAGCGCGGCAGCGACGCTTTCAACCAGATCGGCTTGGCGGATGGTGGTCATGGGGGATCTCGGGTCTCTTGGCGAATCGCCCGGTGGGCGGCTGGGACAGGAACGGTACCGCGATGTTGCGCGTTTCGACTTGCGGCGAGTTTACTCAAGGCGTTTCAGTTTCAGCCGGAAGTGGTCGATACGATAAGCTCCCTGCGGTCTCGTCCCCATGTCACCACGTTGGGCGATGGGGCGCATTGCAGCCCGGGGGCTTGCTCCGGTTGATCCACAGAAGATTCAGAGCACGTGCTGTCCATGACTCCAGGCGACACCGGGAACCCTCCACCGCTGCCACCTCCGCCCAGGCGCTGGCCCGCCAGACTCGCCAAGTGGTCCGCCGGCGTCGCTGTGCTGGCCGGTGTGTCGTACCTGGCGCACGTCGAGATGCGCTCCTCGGCGTTGCAGGCGCGCTTCTTTGCTGATTGGGCCGCCAAGCTGGGCCATGCCCTGCAACCGCAGCCAGCGACCGGCAGCCGCTACCCCAAGTCCGGCCCCAGCGACGACCGCATGGGCTACACGCACCTGCCCGACTTCCTCGCCAGCCTGACCGGCCGTGGCTACCAGGTGGTGTCGCAGGCCCAGCAGTCGGCGGCCCTGCAGGATTTCATGGCCCGCGGCTTCTTCCCGCCGTACCCGGAAAAGGTCCAGGCCGGCCTGACGCTGCTGGACTGCCGTGGCGAGCCGCTGTTCCGCTCGCGCTTTCCGCTGCACACCTACGCGGGCGCACAGGACTTGCCGCCGCTGGTGGCACAGACCCTCGGTTTCATCGAGAACCGCGAGGTGCTCGACACCAGCGAGCCGCGCCACAACCCGGCCATCGAATGGACGCGCCTGGGCAAGGCCGTGCTGGACCAGGCGGTCGCCGTGGCCCACGAAGACCACGCCGCTGCCGGTGGTAGCACGCTGGCGACGCAAACCGAAAAGTTCCGCCATTCCCCCGACGGCCGCACCTCCTCTGCCCGGGACAAGTACCTCCAGATGGTGTCGGCCTCCGTGCGCGCCTACCGTGATGGCGAGGACACCGTCGCCGCCCGCCACCGCATCCTGCAGGACTACCTCAACAGCCTGCCGCTGGGTGCGCAGAAGGGCTGGGGCGAAGTCCACGGCGTCAACGACGGGCTGGCGGCCTGGTACGGCGTCGATGTCGAGGCGGCCAACCGCCGGCTGCGCGAACCCGGCGAGCAGGAGGCCGGGCTGGCCGAGCGCGGTCTGGCGTTCCGCCAGGTGCTCAGCCTGATGATCGCGCAGCGCCGGCCGGGCCACTATTTCGGCCCTGGTCACGCGCAGTTGCTGAACATGACCGCCAGCTACACCCGGCTGCTGGCGCAGGAAGGCGTCATCGGCCCGGCCTTGCGCGACGCCGCACTGGCTGCACCGCTGGCCGTGCGCAGCGCCTATACCGGCCCGGCTGCCGGCATCGAGTTCGGCGAGCGCAACGCCTCGACCCTGCTGCGGGTGCAGCTCTCGGCGATGCTCAACACGCCGCGCCTGTACGAACTGGACCGCTTCGACCTGCGCGCCACCAGCCACCTGGACGGGCGCCTGCAGCGGGAAGTCACCGACCTGCTGAACCGGCTGCGCGACCCGCAGGCGGCCAAGGACGCCGGCCTGCTCGGCTTCCAGTTGCTGGAGAAGGGCGATCCATCGAAGCTGCTCTACAGCTTCACCCTCTACGAGCGCGGCGAGGGCATGAACCGCGTGCGGGTCCAGACCGACAACCTCGACCAGCCCTTCGACATCAACGGCAGCGCCAAGCTCGAACTCGGCTCCACCGCCAAGCTGCGCACGCTGACCACCTACCTCGACATCGTCACCAAGCTGCACCAGGACCATGCCGGGCTGGATGCGAAGGCGCTCGCGGCGGTCGAGGTCGGCCCGAAAGACCGGCTCTCGCGCTGGGCCGTGGACTGGCTGAAGACGGCCAAGGACCGCTCGCTGGCCGCGATGCTCGAAGCTGCCATGCTGCGTACCTATTCGGCCAGCCCCGGCGAAACCTTCTTCACCGGCGGCGGCGCGCACGTCTTCGCCAATTTCCACAACGCCGACAACGGCCGCATGCCCACGCTCTACGAGGCGCTGCGCGATTCGCTCAACCTGCCCTTCATCCGGCTGATGCGCGACATCGTCTACCACCACCTCTACAACGCCGCTAACCCGGCCGCCGACATCCTCGAAGACGAGGACCACCCGCGCCGGCTGGAACTGCTCAAGCTCTTCATCAACAAGGAAGGGCGCCAGTTCATGCGCAAGTTCTACCAGCGCCACCACGACAAACCGGTCGAGACGGTGCTGGAGAATATGGCTGCGGCGGTGTCGAAGACGGCGCCGCGGTTGGCCGTGATCTACCGCTCGGTGAACCCGGCGGGCAGCTTCGAGGACTTCAGCGCCTACCTCGTCCACCAGATGCCCGGCACGCCACTGCCGCCGGACTACCTGCGCAAGCTCTACGACCGCCACGCGCCGGGCAACTACTCGCTGGCCGACCGCGGCTATCTGGCGCGGCTGCATCCGCTGGAGCTGTGGGTGGCCGACTACCTGCGCCAGAACCCCAAGGCGGCGCTGGACCAGGTGCTCGATGCCGGTGCGGTCGAGCGCGAGCAGTCCTACAACTGGCTGCTGCGCAACAAGGCGCGGCGCGGGCAGAACAGCCGCATCGTGCAGTTGCTGGAGATCGAGGCGTTCGCCAAGATCCATGCACAGTGGAAGCGGGTGGGGTTTCCGTTCGAGACCCTGGTGCCGTCGTATGCGACCGCGATCGGCAGCTCGGGCGACCGACCTGCCGCGCTGGCGGAGTTGATGGGCATTCTCGTCAACGACGGACGGCGGCTGCCTGCCACCATGCTGGACTCGCTCCAGTTCGCGTCCGGATCGCCCTATGAAGTGGCGCTCAAGAAAAAGCCGGCCGAGGGCGAGCAGGTGCTGGCCCCCGAAATCGCCGCGACACTGCGCAAGGCGCTGGCGCTGGTGGTGAGCGACGGCACCGCTCGGCGCATGAAGGGTGTGCTGGACGAACCCGGCCAGGCGCCGATGGTGATCGGTGGCAAGACCGGCACCGGCGACAACCGGCTCAACACCTACACCCGCGGCGGCGGGCTGCTGGCCTCCAAAGTCACCAGCCGCACGGCGACCTTCGTGTTCTACCTCGGCCCGCGCCACTTCGGCACGCTCACCGCCTTCGTCCTCGGCCCCGAGGCGGGCAGCTACAAGTTCACCAGTGCCTTGCCCACCCAGATCCTGAAGAACATGGCGCCGCTGCTCAAGCCGGTGTTGTCGGGGGTGTCGGCGCAGGCGTGCCCGGCGGGTGCATGAGCCTGTCCGCCCACGCGATGGCGATGGCCGAGGCGAGGAATGCGATGTGGATGACCGTCTGCCACATCAGCGTCTTCTCGCTGTAGTTCTCGGCGTTGATGAAGGTCTTGAGCAGGTGGATCGAGCTGATGCCGATGATGGCCGTGCCCAGCTTGACCTTCAGCACCGAGGCGTTGACATGGCTCAGCCACTCCGGTTGGTCCGGATGCCCCTCCAGGTTCAGCCGTGACACGAAGGTCTCGTAGCCGCCCACGATCACCATGATCAGCAGGTTCGAGATCATCACCACGTCGATCAGGCCCAGCACGACGAGCATCAGCACGGTCTCGTTGAGTCCCTCCAGCGGTACCGTGCTCTTGTAGCCGATGCTAGACACGAGGATCTGCAGCGCGTGCTGGTTGCCCAGTGCGGCCTCGATCAGGTGGACCAGCTCCCTCCAGAACTGCAGCACATAGACGGCCTGTGCCAGGATGAGCCCCAGGTACAGCGGGAGCTGCAACCAGCGGCTGGAAAAGATGAGCTTGGACAGCGGCGAGGTAGGTGCGGTCAGCGGTGCGGGAATTTGTGCCATGGACGTGTCAGGGTGTGTGTCCGGATGGACGCATCAGCAGATGGAGAAATGGGTGAAAACACGGGAAAACCAGCGGATTCTAGTGGGGTGATCGTGTCAGGATGGCGCGCGTTTTCTTGATCCAGCTCCAGCCCCCACAGGAATGAAATTTGCGGAGTAAGGGGTTCGTAAGAGCCTCTCCCTAATGTGGGGGGCAGCATTTTTTCACTGCATTCCACCGCAGGAGACAAGCATGACCCAAGCCGACACTACCCAAGAATCCAAGATCTATCTGCCGTCCGAGGCGTTTGTCGCCAACGCCACTGTCTCCGGCATGGCCGCCTACGAGGCCCTGTGCGCCAGGGCCGACACCGACTACGAAGGCTACTGGGCCGACCTCGCCCGCGAGCTGATCACCTGGAAGACTCCGTTCACCAAGGCCCTGGACGATTCGAACGCCCCGTTCTTCCAGTGGTTCGCCGACGGGACGCTGAACGCCTCCTACAACTGCCTGGACCGCAACGTCGAGCGTGGCCTGGGTGACAAGACGGCGCTGATCTTCGAAGCCGACGGCGGCGAAGTCACCCGGATCACCTACAGCGAACTGCTCGCCAAGACCTGCCAGATCGCCAACGGCCTGCGCTCGATCGGCATCGGCAAGGGCGACCGCGTCGTCATCTACATCTCCATGTCCATCGACGGTGTGGCCGCCATGCAAGCCTGCGCCCGCATCGGTGCGACGCACTCGGTGGTGTTCGGCGGCTTCTCTGCGCAAAGCCTGCGCGACCGCATCGAAGACACCGGCGCCAAGGCCGTCATCACCGCCGACTGCCAGGTCCGTGGCGGCAAGAAGCTGCCGCTGAAGTCCATCGTCGATGAAGCCCTGGCGATGCCCGGCTGCGAGAAGATCGAGAAGGTGCTGGTCGTCAACCGCGCCAATGCGCCGGTCACGGTGGTCGAAGGCCGCGACGTGTGGATGCACGACCTCACCGCCGGTCAGCCCACCACCTGCGAGCCGGAATGGGTCGGCGCCGAACACCCGCTGTTCCTGCTCTACACCTCCGGCTCGACCGGCAAGCCCAAGGGCGTCCAGCACTCGACCGGCGGCTACCTGCTGCACGCCGCGCTGACGACGAAGTGGACCTTCGACCTGAAGGCGGACGACGTGTTCTGGTGTACCGCCGACATCGGCTGGGTCACGGGCCACACCTACATCACCTACGGCCCGCTCGCCCTCGGTGGCACGGAAATCGTCTTCGAAGGCGTGCCGACCTACCCGGACGCCGGCCGCTTCTGGAAGATGATCCAGGACCACAAGGTCTCGATCTTCTACACCGCCCCGACCGCGATCCGCTCGCTGATCAAGGCCGCTGAAGCCAACGACGCCGTGCATCCGAAGAGCTACGACCTGACGAGCCTGCGCCTGCTGGGTTCCGTCGGCGAGCCGATCAACCCGGCCGCCTGGGAGTGGTACCACAAGCACGTCGGCGGCGGCCGCTGCCCGATCGTGGACACCTTCTGGCAGACCGAAACCGGTGGCCACATGATCACCCCGCTGCCGGGCGTCACGCCGATGGTGCCGGGTTCCTGCACGCTGCCGTTCCCCGGCATTCAAGCCGCGATCGTGGACGAGACCGGCAAGGACGTGCCGAACGGGCAGGGCGGCATCCTCGTCGTCAAGAAGCCGTGGCCGTCGATGATCCGCAACATCTGGGGCGACAGCGAACGCTTCGTCAAGAGCTACTACCCGGCCGACTTCCAGGGCAAGTACTACCTGGCGGGCGACGGCGCGATCCGCGACGCCAAGACCGGCTACTTCACCATCACCGGCCGCATCGACGACGTGCTGAACGTCTCCGGCCACCGCATGGGCACGATGGAAATCGAGTCCGCGCTGGTGAGCTGCACCGAGCTGGTGGCCGAAGCTGCGGTGGTGGGCCGTCCGGACGACACGACGGGTGAAGCCGTGTGCGCGTTCGTCGTGCTGAAGCGCCCGCTGCCAGTGGGTGACGAAGCCAAGGCGATCGCCAAGCTACTGCGCGACCACGTCGGCAAGGAAATCGGCCCGATCGCCAAGCCGAAGGACATCCGCTTTGGCGACAACCTGCCCAAGACCCGCTCGGGCAAGATCATGCGCCGCCTGCTGCGCTCGCTGGCCAAGGGCGAAGCGATCACGCAGGACACCAGCACGCTGGAGAACCCTGCCATCCTGAGCCAGCTCGGTCAGGCGTACTGAGGACCGCGCAGCCCCTGCGGGGGCTGCTGGCGTGGCGAGAGGTGGATTCCGGCGATCATGCAGCGCACGGAGCCACCCGCCCGCTCGATGGTTGGCACCGCCAGCGGCACCAGGCGGGCCGAGCGTTCGATGCGTGCTTTCTGATCGGCGCTCAGGCTGTCGCAGGCGCGCCGTGACAAGGCCAGCAGGCGCCCGCCCTGGCCCGACAGCTCGATGGCGTTGCCCGCAAACGCAGCGATCTGCGTCTGGCTCAGCGCGATCACCTCGCGGCCGGACTCCTGCAGCCGCGCACACACCTCGGCCGCCCGGCGCGGGTCGGTGAACGTGTCCAGGCCGATCAGCGCGAATGCGGTGGCCACGCACATCAGCACGTTCGTGTGGTAAATCGGCTGGCCGCTGGCGTCGGCCGTGTCGAACAGCATCGGCTCGTAGCGGAAGTGCGTGCAGAAGCGTTCCAGTGCCAGCGGATCGGCGCGGTGGGAGCGGGCGGTGTAGGCCACGCGGGCGATGTGGTCCAGCACCATGGCCCCAGTGCCCTCCAGGAACAGCCCGTCCTGTTCCAGCCCCGAATAGTCGATCACGTCCTGCACCCGGTAGGCGGTCTTGAGGTGCTCGATCACGTCGCTGCGCCGCTCGCGGCGGCGGCTGGGCGAACGCATGGCGTGGATCGCTACATGCCCGCCGGCGTGGGTGGAGAACCAGTTGTTCGGGAAGACCGAGTCGGGGGTGTCGCACTCGCCCCGGTCTTCGAACAGATGCACGCGCACGCCCTCTGCCCGCAGCCGCTCGGCCGCCGCCGTGACTTCGCGGTAGGCCGTGTCGGCGATGGTGTGGGGCGTCTCCTGCGCGGCAGTGGTCTGGAAGGCGTTGTCGGCCGCGGTTTCGCCGTTGGACCGGAACTGGTGGGGCCGGATCATCACGACCGCGGCGGGTGCCTGGATGGACTGCAGGGTGGACATGGCGATGGGCTTCCCGTGGGTCGGATCAGGCCACCCGGCGCACTGCGGCCCGTGCATCGCTGGAGCGGACATGGCGGAACAGATCCTTCGGGTCTTCAGCGTCGGGCACCAGCGCCACGTCCACGCCCAGTCCGCGGCGTTCGGCCTGCGCATGGAGGTAGCGCAGGGTGGAAAAGTCTTCCAGCGCAAAGCCGACGGAGTCGAACACCGTGACCTGGTTGGCGTGCTGCCGGCCGGTTTCGGTGCCGGCCAGCACGCGCCAGAGATCGACGACCGGGAAGTCGCGGGGAAGCTGCTGGATGTCGCCTTCGGTGCGCGTCTGCGGCTCGTACTCGACGAACACGCGCGCCCCACGCAGCACGTCGGCGTGCAGCTCCGTCTTGCCCGGACAGTCGCCGCCCACGCCGTTGATGTGCATGCCCGGCTCGATCATCTCGGGCGTCAGGATGGTGGCGCGGGTCTTGTCGGCGGTCACGGTGGTCACGATGTCGGCACCGCGCACCGCGTCGGCGATCGATCCGGCGCGGACGATCCGCAACGCCGGGTAGACCGAGAGGTTGCGGATCAGCTTCTCGGTGGCGCGCGGGTCCACGTCGTACACGGCGATCTCGTCGATGCCCAGGTGGCTGTGGAAGGCCAGGGCCTGGAACTCGCTTTGTGCGCCGTTGCCGATCAGCGCCATGCGGCGCGCGTCGGGTCGGGCCAGGGCGCGGGCCGCCATCAGCGAGGTCGCACAGGTGCGCAGCGCGGTCGCCACGGTGAGTTCCGACAGCAGCACGGGGTAGCCGGTCTCGACATCGGCCAGCACGCCGAAGGCCATGACCGTGTACAGGCCGCGTGCCGTGTTGCTCGGGTGTCCGTTGACGTACTTGAACGCATAGCGCCGGGCGTTGGACACGGGCATCAGCTCGATGACGCCGACTGCCGAGTGGTTGGCGACGCGGGCCGACTTGTCGAAGTCGGGCCAGCGCACGAAGTCCTCCTGGATGGCGTCGGCCAGATCGCCCATGCACTGGGTCACGCCGATGTCCTGGATCAGGCGGGACATGGTGGGAACGTCGATGAAGCGGGTCATGGGGCTTTCCTTGTTGCAGAAGGATTGTCCCCAGTGGTGCTGCCAATTTGAACGGTGCAAATTGCCACAAATATCGGTCAGCTATACATTGTGCTCACTCAAATCAGCAGGATGCACAGCGCCATGGACGACACCGACCGGCAACTCATCGCCTTGTTGCGCGACAACGCCCGGCTGCCCGTGGTCACGCTGGCGCAGAAGCTGCGGGTGGCGCGCGCGACGGTGCAGAACCGGATGGCCCGGCTGGAGCGCGAGGGCACCATCGTCGGCTACACCGTGCGCCTGCGCCCCGAAGCGGAAGCGCACCGCATCCGGGCCATCACCAGCATCCAGATCGAGGGGCACCACGGCGACGAGATCTGCCGCCTGCTGCGCGGCCACCCGAACGTCGTGGCCCTGCACACCACCAACGGCCGCTGGGACTTGATGGCGGAGCTGCGCGCCGATTCGCTGGAGGCGTTTGACCAGGTGCTCAACGGCATCCGGGCGATTCCGGGGATTGCGAGCACGGAGTCGAGCTTGCTGCTGTCGACGCACAAGCTCTAGATCTGGCTTACTTCTGGCTCAGCACCCAAGCCACCAGCGTCTTCGCCTCTTCGGGCGTCACGGCGTTGGCCGGCATCGGAATCTGCCCCCAGGTACCCGAGCCACCCTTGATGACCTTCTCGGACAGTTGCGCGACAGCGTCCTTCTGCCCTGCGTACTTGGCAGCGATGTCCTTGAACGCCGGGCCGACGAGTTTCTTGTCCACGGCGTGGCAGGCCATGCAGTTCTTTTTCTGGGCCAGCTCGGCGTTGGCGAACACAGAGCTGGAGAGGGTCACGGCGGCCAGGGCGGCGAGGGCGAACAAGGGCTTCATGGTGCGAGCTTTCGTTGGGGATCGGTGTGGCGGTGCGCAGAGGCACCGCGTGGCAACGATTTTATCGAGGCCCTCGTTGACGCATGGGGCGCGGGGTATCCTCGCCAGTCGGCGTTCTTGTGGCGGCTGGATGAAGCCGGGGGTGGTGGCATGGCGTTCTTGTATCTGGGTGTGCTGGGTCTGGCACTGAAGTGGCTGGAGATCGGCCCGGTGGCCCAGTGGTCGTGGTGGTCGGTGCTGGCGCCGTTCGGGCTGGCGGTGGTCTGGTGGGCCATCTCCGACGCCTTGGGTTTCACCGCCCGCGCCCGCCAGAAGCGCGAGGACACCCGCCGCGAGGCCCGCCGACGCAACACGGTCGAAGCCCTGGGCCGCAAGACCCCGCTGCCCCGCCGCCGCTGACCGCGCCTGCCCCTTTGGCCGCTGCAGCGGCAACCGGCGACAATCGGCCCCGTTTCTCTTCCACGGAGTGCTGCCGATGCTCGTGCATCCCCAATTCGATCCCGTTGCGCTCAATCTGGGGTTCCTCCAGATCCACTGGTACGGCCTGACCTACCTCGCCGCCTTCGGGCTGTTCTACTGGCTCGCCACTCGCCGCATTCGGCAAGCACCTTATGTGGCCGGTGGCTGGACGCCCCGCGAGGTGGAGGATCTGCTGTTCTACGGTGTCATGGGCGTGATCCTGGGCGGGCGCTTCGGCTACGTGCTGTTCTACAAGCCGGCGTACTACTTGGCCAATCCGTCCGAGATTCTGGCAGTCTGGAAGGGGGGCATGGCCTTCCACGGTGGCCTGCTCGGCGTGATCGTGGCGATGGCGGTGTTCGCCTGGGTGCGCAAGAAACGGTTCTTCGAGGTCACTGATCTGGTGGCGCCGTGCGTACCGACCGGGCTGGCCTGCGGGCGGATCGGCAACTTCATCAACGGTGAACTCTGGGGCCGGGCGGCGGACGCGAGCCTGCCGTGGGCGATGGCCTTTCCGCAATCGGGCAGTGACACGCTGGCGCGCCACCCGTCGCAGCTCTACCAGTTCCTGCTGGAGGGGCTGCTGCTGTTCGTGATCCTGTGGCTCTATGGCAAGACCCGCTCGGCCCACCACCGCGCCGATGGCTCGATCGTCTGGGGTCGGGTGTCCGGGCTGTTCCTGATCGGCTACGGCGCGTTCCGCTTCATCGCCGAATACTTCCGCGAGCCGGACAGCTTCCTCGGGTTGCTGGCGCTGAACCTGAGCATGGGGCAGTGGCTGTGCGTGCCGATGGTGGTCGCGGGCATGGGGATCTGGGCACTGGCGGGACGGTCGGGGAACCGTTCGTGAGCGCGCCGCTGCGGGTGCTGGGCATCGAGTCCTCGTGCGACGAAACCGGCGTCGCACTGGTCGAGCTGCCCGAGGGGATGGACGGCTTGGCGCCACCGCGGCTGCTGGCGCAGGCGCTGCACAGCCAGATCGACATGCACCAGGCGTATGGCGGCGTGGTGCCGGAGCTGGCCTCGCGGGACCACATCCGCCGCGCCGTGCCGCTGCTGCGCGAGACGCTGGCCGGGGCGGGGCTGGGGCTGGAGGCGGTGGATGTCGTCGCCTACACGCGCGGGCCGGGGCTGGCCGGGGCGCTGCTGGTCGGCACCGGCATGGCCTGCGCGCTGGGGATGGCGCTGGACCGGCCGGTGCTCGGTGTGCATCACCTGGAGGGGCATTTGCTGTCGCCGTTCCTGTCGGCCGATCCGCCGGAGTTCCCCTTCGTCGCGCTGCTGGTGTCGGGCGGGCACACGCAGTTGATGCAGGTCGATGGGGTGGGGCGCTACACGATGCTGGGGGAGACCATCGACGACGCCGCCGGGGAAGCCTTCGACAAGACCGCCAAGATGCTCGGGCTGGGCTATCCGGGCGGGCCGGCCTTGGCGGGTCTGGCGGAGCAGGGCGATGACGCGGCGTTCAAGCTGCCGCGGCCGCTGATGCGCGGCGACCTGCTGGACTTCTCGTTCGCCGGGCTGAAGACCGCCATGTGGACGCAGTTGAACAAGCTCGATGCCACGGCGCCGAACGCCGCGCAGGCGCGGGCCGATCTCGCCGCTTCGACGCAGGCGGCGATCGTCGATGTGCTGGTCGCCAAGTCGCTGCTGGCGCTGAAGCAGACCGGGCTGAAGCGGATGGTGGTGGCCGGCGGGGTCGGCGCGAACCGGCGGCTGCGGGTGCAACTGGACGCGCAGTGCGGGCGGCGTGGGGTGCGCGTCCACTATCCCGAGTTGCACCTGTGTACCGACAACGGCGCCATGATCGCGCTGGCCGGGGCGATGCGGCTGCAGAGCGGGCAAGGGGTGGCGACCAGAGACTACGCCTTCGATGTGAAGCCGCGCTGGGATCTCTCGGCGGTGTGAGGGGGGTGGTGCGTGCGCTGTTTTTGAATGCATAATTCAAAATTCATGAAAACACTGCACACATCCTTCCTTCCTGCGCTCGCCCTGTCGAGCGTTTTTTCCATCGGCGCGCAGGCAGCGGAGCCGATCCGGCTCGGGCTGATCGAAGGCTTGTCCGGCCCCTTTGCCAATGCCGGCGAAGCGGTGGCGCGCAACCTCACCTGGGCCATCGAGCGCGTGAATGCGCGGGGGGGTGTCAAGTTGCCCGGCGGGAATCGTCCGCTGGAACTCGTGCGCCTGGACAGCAAGGGCAACACCGAGGAGGCGCTGACGATGCTCAAAAGTGCTGCCGACCAGCAGATCGGCGTCGTGCTGCAGGGCAACAGCTCCGCCACCGCTAGCGCGCTGATCGACGCACTGAACAAGCACAACGACCGCGAGCCGCAGCGCCGGGCGGTGTTCCTCAACTACTCGGCGGTCGATCCGTTGCTGACCAACGAGAAGTGCAGCCCGTGGCACTTCCGCTTCGATGCCCACGCCGACATGCGCCTGGCTGCGCTCACCGACGTGCTGCAGCAGGACACCGCGACCAAGCGCGTCTACCTGATCGGCCAGGACTACAGCTTCGGCCAGCACGTCGTGCGCCAGGGCAAGGTGATGATCGCGGCCAAGCGCCCGGACATCCAGTTCGTCGGCGAGGAGCTGCACCCGGTCGGTCGCGTCAAGGACTTCCTGCCCTATGCGACCAAGATCAAGGCCAGCGGCGCGCAGACGGTCGTCACCGGCAACTGGGGCAACGACCTGACGCTGCTGGTGAAGGCGGCGCGCGATGTCGGCTTCGAGGGCAAGTTCTACACCTTCTATGGCAACGCGCTGGGCGTGCCGGGCGCCTTGGGGGATGCGGGCGTGGGGCGTGTGGTGGCCGTGGCCGAGTGGCACCCGAACGCGGGCGGCAAGGCGTCCGAGGCGCTGGTGAACAGCTTCCACCAGCGGTTCCCCAAGCCGGAGGACGACTACCTCCATGTGCGGATGCAGGCGATGGTCGAGATGCTGGTGCAGGCGATGGAGCGCGCCCGCAGCACCGACGCCACCGCGGTCGCCAAGGCCCTGTCCGGCGCCCGCTACGACGGCAAGGCGCTGGGCGGGCTGGGCGCGGGCGTGATGCGCGCCGAGGACCACCAGTTCCTCCAGCCGCTCTATGTCAGCACGATGCAGAAGGCGGGCACGGACGGCGTGCGCTTCGATGTCGAAGGGTCGGGCTATGGTTTCCGCACCGTCCGGTACCTGACCGCCGAGCAGACGGTCCAGCCGCATTCGTGCAAGATGGCACCCCTCTGATCCTCAGGATCGCACAGCAGCAGGGGATTCCATGCGCCAAGTGATTGCCGATCTGTCGGCGTCTCGCATCCGTGAAGTCGCCAACGCCGGACTGGGGCGCAGCGACGTGCTCGCCTTCTGGTTCGGCGAGAGCGACGAGGTCACGCCCATGTCGGTGCGCGATGCGGCGGTCACGTCCATCGAGGCCGGCGAGACCTTCTATGCCCACAACCTCGGCCTGCCCGCCTTGCGCGAAGCCTTGGCGGGCTACCTCTCGTCGCTGCACCGGCCCGTGGGCGCCGATCGGATCGCGGTCACGTCGTCGGGTGTCAGCGCCTTGATGCTGGCGCAGCAGGCACTGGTGGACGCGGGCGACGAGGTGGTGGTGGTCGTGCCGGTGTGGCCGAACCTGACCGCGCAGCCGGCGATCCTGGGCGCGCGGGTGCGGCGGGTGAGCCTGCGCGCCGGGGCGGGGGCGTGGCGGCTGGACATGGACGAGCTGCTCGCGGCGGTGACACCGGCCACGCGGGTGCTGGTGCTGAACGCGCCGAACAACCCGACCGGCTGGACGTTGACCCGCGCCGAGCAGCAGGTCATCCTGGACCACTGCCGCCGCACCGGCACCTGGATCGTGTCGGACGAGGTGTACGAACGGCTGTACTACCCGGACGCTGTGCCCTTGCCGGGGCAGGTCGTCTGCGCACCGAGCTTTCTCGATCTGGCCGATCCCGAGGACCGGCTGGTGGTGGTCCACAGCTTCTCGAAATCCTTCCTGATGACGGGCTGGCGGCTGGGCAATCTGGTGGCACCGGCGCCGCTCATCGAGCAGCTCGGCAAGCTCATCGAGTTCAACACCTCGTGTACGCCGGTGTTCGTGCAGCGGGCCGGATTGGCGGCACTGGCGGATGCGCCGGTGTCGGTGCCGGCCTTGCAAGCGCGGCTGCGGGTGTGCCGCGACACGCTGGTCGGGGCGCTTCAGGCCGTGCCACGGGTCGAGGTCGCCACGCCGCCGGGGGCGATGTACGCCTTCCTTCGCATCGAGGGCGAGACCGACTCGCTGGCGCTGGCCAAGCGGCTGGTGACCGAGCACGGACTCGGGCTGGCGCCGGGCACCGCCTTCGGGGACGAGGCCGAGGGCTGGCTGCGCTGGTGCTTCGCGTCGCGCCAGCCGCAGCGGCTGCTTCAGGGGGTGGAGCGGCTGGCGCGGGCCTTGGCGCTATAATCGCCGGCTTCGCTGTTCGTTCTGATGGCGATGACACGCGCATCGGCGCGTACACGGCGCGGGGCGGTTTCCCCCACGGCCGCAAGTGAACCTCGAAACCCCAAGGAAATTTGACATGTCCGAAATCAACAAGGCAGAAGTCGTTGCCGCCAACGCCCGCGGCGTCGCCGACACCGGATCGCCGGAAGTCCAGGTCGCCCTGCTGACCGCCCGCATCAACCACCTGACCCCGCACTTCAAGACCCACAAGAAAGACCACCACGGTCGTCGCGGTCTGCTGCGCATGGTCAGCCGCCGCCGCAAGCTGCTCGACTACCTGAAGGACCGTGACGCCAGCCGTTACCTCGCCCTGATCCAGAAGCTGAGCCTGCGCAAGTAAGCAGGTCATGCATGTGAAGAGCCTGTCTGGACCCTCCAGCACAGGCTCTTTGTTTTTACGGCCACGCGTGGGCGCTGCTGTGTCATTCCATCCTGATCCGTGCATCGACCTGATCGACGGGTCCGGATGGAATGGCATCCCGCCGCGGTGACCGGCCACCTCGAAGAAAGAAAACCCATGACCGCAAGTCTGTTCAACAAAGTCACCAAGACCTTCCAATGGGGTCAGCACACCGTCACGCTCGAAACCGGTGAAATCGCCCGGCAAGCCAGTGGCGCCGTGATCGTCAACATGGACGACACCGTGGTGCTCGCCACCGTCGTCGCCCGCAAGGAAGCCAAGCAGGGCCAGGACTTCTTCCCCCTGACGGTGGACTACATCGAGAAGACCTACGCCGCCGGCAAGATCCCCGGCAGCTTCTTCAAGCGTGAAGCCAAGCCCAGCGAGTCGGAAGTGCTGACCAGCCGCCTGATCGACCGCCCGCTGCGCCCGCTGTTCCCGGAAGGCTTCTACAACGAAGTCCAGGTCGTGATCCACGTCCTGTCACTGAACCCGGAAGCCTCGGCCGACATCGCCGCGCTGATCGGCTCCAGCGCCGCGCTGGCCATCTCCGGCATCCCGTTCAACGGCCCGGTCGGTGCGGCCCGCGTGGGCTACATCAACGGCGAGTACGTGCTGAACCCCGGCCCGACGCAGCTCAAGCAGTCGTCGCTGGACCTGGTCGTCGCCGGTACCGAAGCCGCCGTGCTGATGGTCGAGTCCGAAGCGCAGCAACTGACGGAAGAAGTCATGCTGGGCGGCATCGTCTACGGCCACGAGCAAGCCAAGGTCGCCATTGCCGCGATCAACGAGCTGGTGCGTGACGCCGGCAAGCCGGAATGGACGTGGCAGGCGCCGGCCAAGAACGAGCCGCTGATCGCCAAGATCGCCGAGTTCGGTCAGGCCAAGATCGAAGCCGCCTACCAGATCCGCTCGAAGCAAGCCCGCACCGACGCCTGCCGCGCGGCCTACGCTGAAGTCAAGGCTGCATTGAAGGCGGAAGGCGTCGTGTTCGACGGCGTTGAAGTCGATAACCTGCTGTTCGAGATCGAGGCCAAGACCGTGCGTGGCCAGATCCTGGCCGGCGAGCCGCGCATCGACGGCCGCGACACCCGCACCGTGCGCCCGATCGAGATCCGCAACGGCGTGCTGCCGCGCACCCACGGCTCGGCGCTGTTCACCCGCGGTGAAACGCAGGCTCTCGTCGTCGCCACCCTCGGCACCGACCAGGACTCGCAGCGCATCGACGCGCTGGCGGGCGATTTCCGCGACACCTTCCTGTTCCACTACAACATGCCCCCCTTCGCCACCGGCGAAGCCGGCCGCATGGGCACGCCGAAGCGCCGCGAAACCGGCCACGGTCGCCTCGCCAAGCGCGCCCTGGTGCCGCTGCTGCCGAACCGCGAAGACTTCGCCTACACGATCCGCGTCGTCTCCGAGATCACCGAGTCGAACGGCTCGTCGTCGATGGCGTCGGTCTGCGGCGGCTGTCTGGCGCTGATGGACGCCGGCGTGCCGATGAAGGCGCACGTCGCCGGCATCGCCATGGGCCTGATCAAGGACGGCAACCGCTTCGCCGTGCTGACCGACATCCTGGGTGACGAGGACCACCTCGGCGACATGGACTTCAAGGTCGCGGGTACGACCACCGGCGTGACCGCCCTGCAGATGGACATCAAGATCCAGGGCATCACCAAGGAAATCATGCAGGTCGCACTGGCACAGGCCAAGGAAGCGCGCCTGCACATCCTGGGCAAGATGGTGGACGCGATGGGCACGGCCAACACCGAGGTCTCCGACTTCGCGCCGCGCCTGTACACGATGAAGATCAACCCGGAAAAGATCCGTGATGTCATCGGCAAGGGTGGCTCGGTCATCCGTGGTCTGTGCGAAGAGACGGGCTGCCAGATCAACATCGACGAAGACGGCACCATCACGATCGCCTCGACCGACAGCGCCAAGGCCGATGTCGCCAAGAAGCGCATCGCCGACATCACCGCCGAAGCCGAGATCGGCAAGGTCTACGAAGGCCCGGTCGTCAAGATCCTGGACTTCGGCGCGCTGGTCAACGTGCTGCCGGGCAAGGATGGCCTGCTGCACATCAGCCAGATCGCCCACCAGCGTGTCGAGAAGGTCACGGACTTCCTGACCGAAGGCCAGATCGTCAAGGTCAAGGTGCTGGAGACGGACGAAAAGGGCCGCATCAAGCTGTCGATGAAGGCGCTGCTGGAGCGTCCGGAAGGCATGGAAGAAGAGCGTTTCGAACGTGCGCCGCGCCGTGAGTTCGGGGACCGCAATGACCGTGGCGACCGTGGCCCGCGCCGTGAACGCAGCGAGCGCCCGCCGCGCAGCGAGCAGCCGGCCGCTGAGTCGGCGGCACCCGCTGCTGCCGCGCCGGACGCCGGTTCGGAGCCGTCGCAGTCCTGATCGTTGCCTGAATATCCCTGAGCGTCCGAAGGAGCCCGCACCATGAAAGCCATCGAAATCGCCCGCCCCGGTCCGCCGGACGTGCTGACGCTGGTCGAGCGTGCGGACCCGGTGCCGGGTGCGGGCGAAGTGCTGATCCGTGTGTCGGCCAGCGGGGTGAACCGCCCCGATGTGCTGCAGCGCATGGGTGCCTACCCGCCACCGCCGGGTGCTTCGGACCTGCCGGGGCTGGAAGTGGCCGGAGTCATCGTGGGCGGTGATGCCGAGGCGATGGCGTCGGCCGGGCTGTCGATCGGGCAGCACGTCTGTGCGCTGACGCCGGGTGGTGGCTACGCCGAGTTGTGCGTGACGCCCGCGGTGCAGTGCCTGCCGGTGCCGGACGGCCTGAGCGACACCGAAGCGGCCAGCCTGCCCGAGACCTGCTTCACCGTGTGGTCGAACGTGTTCATGCGTGCGGCGCTGCAACCGGGCGAGACGCTGCTGATCCAGGGCGGCACCAGCGGCATCGGTGTCACCGCCATCCAGATGGCCAAGGCGTTTGGCGCCACGGTCATCGCCACGGCGGGCAGCGACGCCAAGTGCCAGGCGTGCCTCGACCTCGGCGCCGACCACGCCATCAATTACCGCACGGCCGACTTCGCCGAAGAGGCGCGCCAGCTCACGGGCGGGCGTGGCGTGGATGTGGTCCTGGACATGGTGGCCGGCGACTACGTAGCGCGTGAAGTGACGGCGCTGGCCGAAGACGGGCGGCTCGTCATCATCGCGGTGCAGGGCGGCGTGAAGGCGCAGTTCGACGCCGGGCTGGTGCTGCGTCGGCGCTTGACCATCACCGGATCGACCTTGCGTCCGCGTCCGGTGGCGTTCAAGGGCGCGGTGGCCGCCGCACTGCGCGAGCGGGTGTGGCCGCTGATCGCGTCGGGCCGCATCCGGCCGGTGCTGCACAGCGTGCTGCCCGCCGCCGAGGCTGCGCAGGCGCATGCCCTGATGGAGTCCAATCAGCACATCGGCAAGATCGTGCTGACTTGGTGATTTGGTGAGATGACCTAACTTGATCGAAGAGCTTTCATCATGACGACACGTCGCAAGCTGGTGGTAGGGAACTGGAAGATGCATGGCAGCCACGCGGCCAACGCCGAGTTGCTGCAGGGCATCCTGGCGGCCCGGCCGTTCGTGGCCGAGGTGGCGGTTTGCGTGCCGTTTCCTTACCTGTCCGAAGTCGCGGTGACACTGGCCAACAGCAGCGTGGCCTGGGGTTCACAGGATTGTTCCGCCCATGCCCAGGGTGCTTACACGGGCGAGGTGTCGGCGGTGATGCTGGCCGAGTTCGGTTGCCGCTACGCCATCGTCGGGCACTCGGAACGCCGGGCCTTGCATGGTGAGTCCGATCAACTGGTGGCCGACAAGGCGCAGGCTGCGCTCGCCAGGGGCATCACCCCCATCGTGTGTGTCGGCGAAACGCTGGCGCAGCGCGAAGCGGGCGAAACCGAGGCGGTCGTGAAGCGGCAGTTGTCGGCCGTCATCCACACGCTCGGGCCGTGCATGGGTGAAGTGGTCGTGGCCTACGAGCCGGTGTGGGCCATCGGCACGGGCCGGACCGCTTCTCCGGAGCAGGCGCAGGCGGTTCATGCGGTGCTGCGTGCGCAACTGGCGGCGGCGACCCCTCGGGCCAGCGAGATGAAGCTGTTGTACGGTGGCAGCGTCAAGCCTGACAACGCCGCGATTCTCTTTTCCCAGACCGACATCGACGGCGGCCTGATCGGCGGCGCGGCACTCAAGGCGGCAGATTTCGTCGCTGTGGTCCGCGCGGCGAGCTGATCCGCGTCAGGTTGGTCGAGTCGAGTTCCTACGGAGTTTTTCCCAATGCAAGTGATGATGAATCTGGTGCTGCTGCTGCAGCTGGTGACGGCCATTGTGATGATCGGGCTGGTGCTGATGCAGCATGGCAAGGGCGCTGACATGGGTGCTGCCTTTGGTGGTGGCTCGTCTGGCAGCCTGTTCGGTGCGACGGGCAGTGCCAACTTCCTGTCCCGTTCGACGGCGGTTGCTGCGACGTTGTTTTTTGTCTGCACGCTGGCGCTGGCCTATTTCGGCAACCTGCGTGCCGCAGGCAGTACGGGGGGCAGTATTCTGGACCGCGCTGCCGCACCCGCTGTTGTGGCGAGCGCGCCCTCTGCCGCACAGATCCCTGGTCTGGTGGCGGCGCCGGCAGCGTCTGCTGTGGCCGCTTCGGCACCGGCTTCGCGTTGATTGGTGCGAAAAAGCGGCCAGGGTACTTGAGGCAAACCCTCATTCGCATTAGAATTCAAGGCTGTGCTGCAGAGGTTGAATTTTTGTGGCAAGTCAGTCAAATCAAGTGCCAATAATTGGCGTGCTCGCAGTGATGAGCTGAGGTTGCTGGCTGTAGAATTTAGTTTGTACGTGCCGACGTGGTGAAATTGGTAGACACGCTATCTTGAGGGGGTAGTGGCGAAAGCTGTGCGAGTTCGAGTCTCGCCGTCGGCACCATGAATGACATGTGAATCAGAGTTTTGACCGAATTCTGGTTCAGCGCCCTGGCAAATACATAGGCGCAGGGAAGAGGTGGGCGCGCTGAGCACGCGGTTGAGCACTTTGTGTTTTTCCGGGCAGCGCGCTTTATTTTTGCCGCATGAGAGCCTGTCTAGGCGATTGACATGAATCTGGAACAATATCTCCCCGTCATCCTGTTCATTCTTGTCGGCGTCGGTGTAGGTGTGGTGCCCCAGTTGCTGGGCGCCTTGCTGGGTCCGCATCGGCCGGATCCGGCCAAGAACTCCCCTTACGAGTGTGGTTTCGAGGCATTCGAAGATGCGCGCATGAAGTTCGATGTGCGCTACTACCTCGTGGCAATTCTGTTCATTCTGTTCGATCTGGAGATCGCGTTCCTGTTTCCGTGGGCGGTGTCGCTGCGCGAAATCGGGGCGACAGGTTTCTGGGCGATGATGATCTTCCTGGGCATCCTGGTGGTCGGATTCGTCTACGAATGGAAAAAGGGCGCCCTCGATTGGGAGTGACGGGAATGAATTCGGTCCAGACCACGAGAGTCACGGAAGAACACCATGGGCATTGAAGGCGTACTCAAGGAAGGTTTCGTCACGACCAGTGTCGATACCCTGATCAATTGGTCCAAGACGGGCTCGCTCTGGCCGATGACCTTTGGTCTGGCTTGCTGCGCGGTCGAGATGATGCATGCAGGGGCCTCCCGCTACGACATCGACCGTTTTGGCATGCTCTTCCGGCCCAGCCCCCGCCAGTCCGATCTGATGATCGTGGCCGGCACGCTGTGCAACAAGATGGCTCCAGCCCTGCGCAAGGTGTATGACCAGATGGCCGAGCCGCGCTGGGTGCTGAGCATGGGTTCGTGCGCCAACGGTGGTGGCTATTACCACTACAGCTATTCGGTCGTGCGTGGATGCGACCGTGTCGTTCCTGTGGATGTCTACGTGCCGGGCTGCCCGCCCACCGCTGAGGCACTCCTGTACGGCATCCTGCAACTGCAGGCCAAGATCCGCCGCGAAAACACCATCGCCCGCTGAGCAGAGACCCTGACATGACGCAGAAACTCGATACCCTGCAGGCTGCACTGGAGCGTGTGTTTGCCGATCGCCTCGTGAGTCTGGTGCGTGCGCGTGGCGAGATCACGGTCACCGTCAAGGCGTCCGACTCGCTGTCCATCGCCCAGACGCTGCGTGACCACGCCGACTTCGGCTTCGAGCAGTTGATTGACCTCTGCGGTGTCGATTACAGCGGCTACAAGGATGGCGGGTACGAGGGCTTGCGGTATGCCGTGGTCACGCACCTGCTGTCGGTGCGCCTGAACTGGCGTCTGCGCTTGAAGGTGTTCGCGGCGGACGATGACTTCCCGGTGGTGCCTGCGCTGACCCCGCTGTGGTCGGCCGCCAACTGGTTCGAGCGCGAAGCCTTCGACATGTATGGCATCGTGTTCGACGGCCACGACGACCTGCGCCGCATCCTCACCGACTACGGTTTCATCGGCCACCCGATGCGCAAGGACTTCCCGGTCACGGGCCATGTCGAGATGCGCTACGACCCCGAGCAGAAGCGCGTGATCTACCAGCCGGTCACGATCGAGCCGCGCGAGATCACGCCGCGCATCATCCGCGAAGACAACTATGGCGGCCTGCACTGAGCTGGCGCAGCGCCGAACCTGAGGTTGATCCATGGCTGAAATCAAGAACTACACCCTGAACTTCGGTCCCCAGCACCCAGCGGCCCACGGCGTGCTGCGGCTGGTGCTGGAACTGGACGGCGAAGTCATCCAGCGCGCCGATCCGCACATCGGTCTGCTGCACCGCGCCACCGAAAAGCTGGCCGAGAGCAAGACCTTCATCCAGTCGCTGCCCTACATGGACCGCCTCGACTACGTGTCGATGATGTGCAACGAGCACGCGTACTGCCTGGCGATCGAAAAGCTGATGGGCGTCGAGGTGCCGATTCGCGCCCAGTACATCCGCGTGCTGTTCAGCGAGATCACCCGCCTGCTGAACCACCTGCTGTGGCTGGGTTGCCACGGCATGGACTGCGGCGCGATGAACATGCTGATCTACTGCTTCCGCGAGCGGGAAGACCTGTTCGACATGTACGAAGCGGTGTCGGGTGCGCGCATGCACGCAGCGTATTTCCGTCCGGGCGGTGTCTACCGCGACCTGCCGGACACGATGCCGCAGTACAAGCACAGCAAGATCCGCAATGCCAAGGCGATGGCTAGGCTGAACGAGAACCGTCAAGGTTCGCTGCTGGACTTCATCGAGGACTTTTCGAAGCGGTTCCCCACGCTGGTGGACGAATACGAGACGCTGCTGACCGACAACCGCATCTGGAAACAGCGCACGGTCGGCATCGGTGTCGTGTCGCCCGAGCGTGCGCTGAACCTCGGTTTCACCGGTGCCATGCTGCGCGGCTCGGGCATTGCCTGGGATCTGCGCAAGAACCAGCCCTACGAAGTCTATGACCGCATGGACTTCGACATCCCGCTGGGCGTCAACGGCGACACCTACGACCGCTACCTCGTGCGCGTCGAGGAAATGCGCCAGTCGAACCGCATCATCCAGCAGTGCGTGGACTGGCTGCGCAAGAACCCCGGCCCCGTCATCACCAGCAACCACAAGGTCGCGCCGCCGTCCCGCGTCGAGATGAAGACCTCGATGGAAGAGCTGATCCAC
>NZ_JAAFKF010000169.1 GCF_013299175.1 Sphaerotilus sp. | reverse complement strand
ACACCATCGCCGCCGACCGCCACGGCCACGCGCTGTACGCCGACCTGAGCGTGGTGCCCGATGTGGATGCGGCCTTGCTGCAACGCTGTGCGCCGAGTCCGCAGGCGGCCGCCCTGCGCGGCCCGGCCGGCTTGTTCGTGCTCGATGGCAGCCGCAGCGCCTGTGGCTGGAACCTGGATGTCGCCTCACCCGTGCCGGGGCTGATCCCCCGCGAGCGGATGCCGGTGGCCGTGCGCCGCGACTGGGTGCAGAACAGCAACGACAGCTTCGTCTACACGCACCCGGCGCAGCGGTTCGAGGGCATCTCGCCGCTGGTCGGCGATGCGCAGGTCTCGCGGCCCCGCACCCGCGCCAGCCTGACCGAGATCCCCGCGATGCTCGCCGATGGCAAGGTCACGCCTGCCGGCCTGCAGAACCGGCTGTTCGGCGACCGGAACTACATCGCCGGCATCACCATGCCGGACTTGCTCGCCGCCTGCGCCCTCACCCCGCCAGCCGATGCCGCCGCCCGCGACGGCTGCACGACGCTGCGCGGCTGGAGCCGTACCAACGAAGGCGACGCCCGCGGCGCCCACCTCTTCCGAGAGTTCTGGCGCACGGCACGGGCGATTCCGAACGTCTGGCGCGTGCCCTTCAACCCGGCGCAGCCGATCGACACGCCGATGGGGCTGAAGATGGAAGACGAGGCCACCGCCGCCAAGGTCTGGACCTCGTTGGCCGATGCGGTCACGCTGGTGCGCAAGGCGGGTTTTGCGCTGGATGCACCGCTGAACACGGTGCAGCACGCCGCCACCAGCACCGAGCGCATCGGTCTGCATGGCGGCGACGAGTTCGAGGGCGTGCTCAACAACATGGGCAACGTGGCCGGCGCGCCGATCAACGCCCAGGGCCTGCCGATCGACTACGGCACCAGCTACGTGCAGACCGTCACCTTCGACGCCCGCGGCCCGGTGGTGCAGGCCATCCTCACCTACGGCCAGAGCACCGACCCCGCCTCGCCGCACTCGAATGATCAGACGCGCCTGTTCGCGGCGAAACGCTGGCCCGTGCTGCCCTTCCACGCCGACGACGTGGCGCGCGCCCAGGTTGGCGAAACCCTGAAGCTCACCCGGCCATGACCCAAGACACCGCTCAGCCCACGGCGCACCGCACCGCCCACCGCATCTGCCCCCTGTGCGAAGCCTGCTGCGGCCTGGTGCTCGACATCGCCCGCGACGCGCAGGGCACCGAGCACGTCGCCACCGTCCGCGGTGACGACGCCGACCCCTTCAGCCGCGGCTACCTCTGCCCCAAGGCGGTGGCGCTCAAGGACTTGCACAGCGACCCGGACCGCCTGCGCCAGCCGCTGATCCGCCGCAACGGACAGCATGTGCCGGCGGGCTGGGACGAAGCGTTTGCCGAAATCGCCCGTGGCCTCGGCGACGTGCAGGGCCGCCACGGCAAGGGCGCGGTCGGCATCACGCTGGGCAACCCGATCGTCCACAAGTTTGGCCTCACGCTGACGGTGCCGACGCTGGTGAAAGCGCTTGGGACCAAGCACGTCTACTCGGCCTCCACGCTCGACCAGATCCCGCGCCAGCTCGCCTGCGGGTTGCTGTACGGCCACTGGTTCAGCGTCCCGGTGCCCGACATCGACCGCACGGACTGGCTGCTGGTGATCGGCGCGAACCCGGTGGCGAGCAACGGGAGCATGTGGACGGTGCCGGATTTCCGTGGGCGGGCCAAGGCGTTGCGGCAGCGTGGCGGGCGGCTGGTCGTCATCGACCCGCGCCGCACCGAAACCGCCAAGGTCGCCGACGAGTACCTGCCGATCCGGCCCGGCGCGGATGTGTTCCTGCTCGCCGCGATGGCGCACACGCTGTTCGAGGAGGGGCTGGTGCGGCTCGGCTCGGCGTCGGCGGTGGTGAGTGCGGCGGATGTCGAGGCGGTGCGTGTTGCGGTGGCGCCGTTCACGCCGGACGCGGTGGCCGAGCGTTGCGCGGTCCCGGCCGACACGATCCGGCGTCTGGCCCGCGAGCTGGCTGCCGCGCCGCGGGCCGCCGTCTATGGCCGCATCGGCACGAACGGGCAGACCTTCGGCACCTTGTCGGCGTGGCTGATCGACGTGCTCAACGTGCTGACCGGCCGGCTTGATGCGGAGGGCGGCGTGATGTTCCCGAAGGCGGCGGCGCTGGCGGCGAACACGATGGGCCAGCCGGGCATCGGGCGCGGCGTCGGCACGGGTCGGCACCACAGCCGCGTGAGCGGCGCGCCCGAGGTCATGGGCGAATGGCCGATCACCTGCCTCGCCGAGGAGATCGAGACGCCAGCCACCTCGCCCGAGCAACCGGCGGTGAAGGCGCTGATCACGGTCGCGTCCAACCCCGTCTTGTCCGCGCCGGGCAGCCCGCGGCTCGCGGCGGCGCTGGACACGCTCGATTTCATGGTCAGCGTGGACATCTACCTGAACGAGACGACACGCCACGCGAATGTCATCCTGCCCGGCCGCTCGCCGCTGGAGGATGGGCATTTCGATGTCGCCTTCGGTCAGTTGTCGATGCGCAACCATGCGCGCTACAGCCCGCCGGTCGGGCTGGAGGCGTCGGGGCAGCCGGCGGAGTGGGAAATCCTGCTGCGCCTGAGCGAGATTGCGCAGGGGCGCGGGTCGGGTGGCGTGGTCGATGTGGCCGCGCTGGACGATCGCCTTGCCCGCCAGGAGGCCGAGCGGTTTGCCGGGGATCTGGCGGACCAAGCCTTCGCCGAAGCGTCGCGCTGGCGCGGGCCGGAGCGGCGGCTGGATCTGGCCTTGCGCGCCGGGCCGCATGGGGACGGTTTCGGGCGCCAACCGGGTGGCGTGCGGCTGGCGGCGCTGGTCGATGCGCCGTCGGGACTCGATCTCGGTGCGCTGGAGCCGCGTCTGCCCGAGGTCTTGCGCACGCCCAGCGGTCGGGTCGATCTGGCCCCGCCGATGCTGCTGAACGACCTGCCGCGCGCACTGGCCGCGCTGCACGAACCCGCGCCGCCGCTGGTCATCATCGGGCGGCGCGACGTGCGCTCGAACAACTCGTGGATGCACAACCTGCCGACGCTGGCCAAGGGGCCGTTCCGCGGCGCGGCACAGGTGCATCCGGTCGATGCGCAGCGGCTGGGGCTGACCGATGGCGGGTCGGCGCGCATCCAGTTGGCCGATGCGGGAGACCGCCCGGATCGGCACATCACCGTGCAGATCCACGTCGATGACGGCGTGATGCCGGGTGTTGTCTGCCTGCCGCATGGCTGGGGGCATGACCTGCCGGGGACGCGGTTGGGCGTCGCGGCCGAACGACCAGGGGCGAACCTGAACGCGGTGCTGGACGAGCGGCTGCGGGATCCGCTGTCGGGGAATGCGGTGCTGTCGGGGGTGGCGGTCGTCGTGGAGGCGCTGTCCGCGCTCAGGTGACGGCCGCACGCTGGTGGAACCGCCCTTCCCGCCACTCCCCGCTGTCCAGCACCTGCCGCAGATGCTCCACCGCATCCCACACCTCGACAAACCGCAGCGTCAGCGGCGTGAACCCGAAGCGCAGGATGCCCGGTGCCCGGTAGTCGCCAACCACGCCACGGGCGATCAGCGCCTGCACGATCGCGTAGGCGCCCTCCTCGCGGTGGAGGCTGACCTGGCTGCCGCGCTCGGCGGGATCGACGGGGGTGTGCAGCGTCAAACCATGCCCGGCGCAGCGCGTTTCCACCAATTGCCGGAACAGCGCCGTCATCGCCAGTGACTTGGCGCGCACCGCGGCCATCCCGCCGTGCGCCTCGGCGGCGAGCACCGTGTCCACCCCGCATTCCAGCGCCGCCAGCCCGATCGGCGACGGCGTGCCGCACAGAAACGCCTTCACGCCCGCCGCCGGTTGGTACGCCGGCGTGAACGCGAACGGCGCCGCGTGGCCCATCCAGCCCGCCAGCGGCTGCCACACCGCCTGCGCCAGATGCCGCGCATGGCACCAGAGAAACGCCGGCGCGCCGGGGCCGCCGTTGAGGTACTTGTAGCCGCAGCCGATCGCGAAGTCCGCGCCGCAGCCGTTCAAGTCCACCGGCACCGCGCCCGCCGAGTGCGCCAGATCCCAGACGACCAAGGCACCTGCGGCGTGTGCGGCGGCCGTTAGCTCGGCCATCGGGTGCATCCGACCGGTGCGGTAGTGGACGTGGGTGAGCAGCAGGACGGCGAGTTCGTCCGCGGCCGGGCCGGTGAGCTGCGCGGCGATGGCGTCGGTTTCGACCAGCCGCAGCGTGAAACCGTGTTGCCGGGCGAGGCTCTCGGCGATGTAGAGGTCGGTCGGAAAGTTGTCGCGCTCGGAGACGATGACGCGGCGCCGGCTGTCCGCGCCGTCCCGTGCCCGCACAGCGGCCAACGCCACGCTGAGCACCTTGTACAGGTTCACCGAGGTCGAATCCGCCGCGATTACCTCGCCGGGCGCCGCGCCGACCAGCCGCGCGATCTTGTCGCCGATGCGCTGCGGTGCGTCGATCCAGCCGGCAGTGTTCCAGCTCTGGATCAGGTCGCGGCCCCATTCGCGGCGGACCACGTCCTGCACGCGGTCGGCGGTCGCCTTGGGCAGCGCACCGAGCGAGTTGCCGTCCAGGTAAATCACGCCGGGCGGCAAGTCGAATTGATCGCGCAGCGGGGCCAGTGGATCCGCGGCATCCAGCGCAGCGCAGGCGTCTCGGGTGGCGAGGTTGTTCTTGTTCATGCACGGACTCCCAGAGCCTGCCCGACCCAGCGGGCGAGGTCGCCGTCCGGCGTCTCGAAGCCGTGGATGGCGTTGTAGTGGTGGGCGTCGGGCACTGCGGCGAGTTCGGACGTGTTGCCAGCCGCCTGCCAGGCGTCGTGG
>NZ_JAAFKF010000168.1 GCF_013299175.1 Sphaerotilus sp. | reverse complement strand
GGCATCGACTGCACGGCCGAGTACCTGCACAGCCCCGGCGACGCCAAGGACGGCGTGACGGTGACGGTGCCGATCTACGCGCTGAACCAGGTGAGCGAAGAACGCTGCGAGTGGCTGGTGCCGGGGATGCTGGAGGCGAAGGTGCTGGCGCTGGTCAAGAGCCTGCACCAGCGCCCGCGTTCGCGGCTGGTGCCGCTGCCGGATTACGTCGCCGAGTTCGTCGAGCTGAACCCGTTTGCGCAGGGGCCGCTGGTCGATGTGCTGCTCAAGGCGGTGCGCGAGCGCAGCCAGATCGCCGTGCAGCGCAACGATTTCAAGCTGGAGATGGTGGCGGCGCACCTGTTCATGAACTTCCGCGTCGTCGATGAGCATGGGCGGCAGTTGGGGATGGGGCGGAATCTGGCGGCCTTGAAGGCGGAGCTGGGGGGGCAGGCGCGGACGGCGTTTCAGGCGCTGGCGGGGTTGAAGGTGGCTGCGCGGGGGGAACCCCCACCCCAACCCTCCCCCGCTGGGGGAGGGGGCAAGACCGGGGCTGCGCAAGGCTCGCGGACCTCGCTGTCCCCGTCTTCTCTCCCTCCCCCAGCGGGGGAGGGCCGGGGAGGGGGAACCCCCGTGGCCAAGCACACCACCTGGACCTTCGGCGAACTCCCGGAACTCATGGAGATCCGCAAGGCCGGCCAGACGCTGATCGGTTTCCCGGCGCTGATCGACCGCACGACGCACGTCGAGATCGAGGTGTTCGACGAACCGGACGCGGCGGCCGCGAAACACCACGCGGGCCTGCGCCGGCTGGTGGCGCTGAACCTCAAGGAGCCGCTGAAGTACCTGGAGAAGAACATCCCCGACCTGCAGAAGATGTCGGTGGCCTACATGCCGCTGGGCACGCAGGAGGAACTGCGCGACCAGATCATTGACGTGGCGCTGACGCGGGCCTTCCTGGCCGATCCGCTGCCGACCGATTCCCGCGCTTTCCAGCAGCGTCTCGACGAAGGCCGCCCGCGCCTGAACCTGATCGCGCAGGAAGTCGCACGCACGGCCGGCACCATCCTGATCGACTACGCCGCCGCGCTGCGCAAGCTCAAGGACACCCGTGTCCCCAAGGATGCGGCCGACGACATCACCGGCCAGCTCCAGCGCCTCGTGCCCAAACGCTTCATCGCGCAGACGCACTGGTCACAGCTCCACCACCTGCCGCGCTACCTCAAGGCCATCGTGCTGCGGCTGGACAAGTGGCGCGCCGACCCCGCCCGCGATGCGCAGCGCCTGACCGAACTCCGCCCGCTGGAAACCCGCTACACCCGCCGCCTCGCCGATCTCAAAGGCACCGACGACAGCCGCCTGACCGAGTACCGCTGGCTGCTGGAGGAGCTGCGCGTGAGCCTCTTCGCGCAGGAACTCAGAACGCCGCAGCCCGTCAGCGTCAAGCGGCTGGACAAGGTGTGGGCCCAATTGAATCAGTGACCTGGGTCTGTCTGGGTGACAAAGTTCACATTTTTCTCCTACAGTGCGGTACCGCCACGGTGGCGGTACCTTCTGAGGAGACGGGACATGGGCTTTGTTTGGATCGTGATCGTGGGCTTCCTGATTGGCCTCGTGGCGCGGTGGATCATCCCCGGCACGCAGTCGCTGGGTTTCATCCTGACGACGGTGCTGGGCATCGCCGGCTCGTTCGTCGCGGGCTATGCGGGCCAGGCGCTCGGGTGGTACGCCCAGGGGCAACCGGCGAGTTACATCGCGGCGGTGGTGGGCGCGGCGGTGCTGCTGTTCGTGGTCGGGATGCTCAAGGGCGCCTGAAGCCCGTGCAGCCATGAAAAAAGGCCGGCATCGCGCCGGCCTTTTACTTTCTGGCGGGCCATGTTGGCCAGCTCGAACGGTCAGGCGTCCAGGGCCTCGCCGATGACACCCTTCTTGAACAGGAAGTTGCCGTAAGGCTGCAGATCGCTGGTCAGCACGATGGCAAACGCCTTGTGGACCCGGTCGTAGAACGCGAACCGTTCGACCGCCTCGCACTGGTCGGCGCGGGCATGTCCACCCGTCTCGATCAGGTCGATCACCTCGCGCTGCAGCCGGCTGCGGTAGCCGTCCGGCGTGTCGCAGACCTTCATGTAGGCGATCGGCTGCGTCACCGCCGCGTCCAGCGGCAGCAGGCTGAGCAGGGCTTGCGCCGTGCGCTGGATGCCGGCGCCGGGCAGGTGGATGATGGGCTTGCGCCGTCCATCCGGACCAACGCTGAGGCTGGCCGCGGTGAAGTTGGCGTCGGCCACGATGATCTCGTCGCCGTGCCCCATCTCCGCGAGCACCTGCAGCAGTTGCGGTGTCAGCAGAGGGTCGATCCCCTTGAGCATGTGGTCTCCTGTGGTGGTTGGTCGTCTGCGTTCAGTCGGGCCGGGGCCAGGCTCAGGCCAGGCATTCCTTGGGGATCTGGTCGGCCGGCATCGCGCCCGTCATCACCGCCACGGTGTCGCTCATGCTGATCTTCTTCGGGTTCAGCACCGCGGCCCGCTTGCCCAGCCGGGCGACGTGGATGCGGTCGGCGATCTCGAAGACGTGCGGCATGTTGTGGCTGATCAGGATCACCGGCAGGCCCTTGTCGCGCACCCGGCGGATCAGCTCCAGCACCATGTTGCCTTCCTTGACCCCCAGCGCCGCGGTCGGCTCGTCCAGGATCACGACGTGCTCGGCAAACGCCGCCGCCCGCGCCACCGCCACGCACTGGCGCTGACCACCCGAAAGCGTCTCCACCGCCTGCGTCATCGAGCGGATGCCGACCTTCAGGTCGTTCATGCGCGCAATGCTTTGTTCGAGCATCTTCTTCTTGTCGATCATGCGCAGCACGCTGCCGGCAAAACCGGGGCGAAGAATCTCGCGACCGAGGAAAAGGTTTTCAGCGATCGTCATGGCCGGGGCCACGGCGAGGTCCTGGTAGACCGTCTCGATGCCGACGCGGCGGGCGTCGATCGGGCTCTTGAAGTGGATGGGGTTGCCGTCCAGCCAGATCTCGCCTTCGTCGGGAATCGTCGCGCCCGACAGGCACTTGATCAGCGAGGACTTGCCCGCGCCGTTGTCGCCGATCACCGCCAGGATTTCACCGGCGCGCAGCTCGAAGTCCGCGCCGTCGATGGCGGTGACCTGGCCGTAGCGTTTGACCAGGCCCTTGGCCTGCATCACGATTTGCGGTTGTGCGCTCATCTCAGCGGCTCCCCTTGCGCGACATCTGATCCGTGGCCACGGCCAGGATCACCAGGATGCCAGTCACCAGAATCTGGTAGACCGACGACACGCCCATCAGCGTCAGACCGTTGCGGAACACGCCGACGATCATGGCGCCCACCAGGGAACCCAGCAGGATGCCGCGGCCACCGAACAGGCTGGTGCCGCCGAGCACGACCGCCGTGATGGCGTCGAGGTTCTCGGTCTGGCCGGCATTCGGATCGCCCGCGCCCGTCCGGGCCACGGCGAGCATCGAGGCGACGCCGTAGAACGTGCCGGCCAGTGCGTAGACGGTCAGCAGCACGCGGTCGGTCGGGATGCCGGTCAGGCGCGTGGCTTCGGGGTTGTTGCCCACCGCGTAGACGTGGCGGCCGGGGGCGGTTTCGCGCAGCCAGAGCCAGGTCGCGATGTACAGCGCGAGCATCAGCACCGTTCCGTAAGCGACACGGGCGCCACCCAGCCCGAAGGTCTCGCCCAGCAGGTTCATGCCGTCGGGGATGTTGGTGATCGTCTGGGCGTGCGAGTAGAGCTGCGTGACGGCGAAGGCGATGTTCAGCGTGCCCAGCGTGACGATGAAGGGCGGCAGCTTGATGCGGGTGACGAGCAGGCCGTTGATGAGGCCGAACAGGGTCGTCACCGCGACGCCGCAGAGGATGGCCAGGGGGGCGTTCAGGCCGTAGTCGGCGGCCACCTTGGTCATCACGATGGAGCCGAGCGCCATGACCATGCCGCAGGACAGGTCGATGCCGGCGGTGAGGATGATCAGGGTCTGGCCGATGGCGATCGTGCCGACCACCATGACCTGCTGCAGGATCAGCGAGAAATTCTGCAGCGTGAGAAAGCGTTCATGCTGGAACGAGAAGAAGACACAGGCCAGGATCAGGGCGATGGCTGGGCCGAGTGTCCCGATCGGGGGAAGCTTGGCTTTGAGCGAATTCATGGGGTTGGCTCGTTGGCTCGCTGGTGGCGTGCGTCAAGAAAGGAAAGCCCCGTGGTGACGGGGCTTCCGGTCGATCAAAGATCCTAGGGGATCCGGCTCACGCCAGATCAGTCACCCCAGCACTGACCACGGGCCTTCTTGGTGTCGATGCTCTTGACGCCAGCGGCGGCCTTCGAGGCGACCAGGTCCACGCCGGTGTCGGTGTAGCCCGACTGGCGCTTGCCGTCCTTGGCGTACTTGACACCCGCGGCCACGCCCAGCGCGGCCATCTTCAGCGGGTACTGCATCGAGGTCGCGGCGATCACGCCCTTTTCGACGTTGCCCACGCCGTTGGAGCACATGCCGTCCACGCCCAGGATGACAACGCCCTTTTCCTTGCCAGCGGCCTTCAGCGCCTTGTAGGCACCGGCAGCAGCGGGTTCGTTGATGGCGTACACGACGTTGATGTCGCCGTTCTTCTGCAGGCAGTTTTCCATGCCGGTCTGGCCCTTGGCGGCGTCGCCGAAGGAGTCGGCCATGCAGACCACTTCCGCCGGCTGGGCCAGCTCGTTGCTCTCGGTCGGCAGGGTCTTCAGGCCGTAGCCGGCCAGGAAGCCGTTGTGGCGCTGCGCACCGACCGGGTGGCCGGGGAACAGGTCCATCGTGGCGATGACGGGCTTCTTGCCGCCCAGCATGGCCTTGGCGTAGGCGCCGATCAGCTCGCCGGCCTTGTAGTTGTTGGTGGCGAACAGGGCGTCCGCTTCCGGCACCGGGCTGTCCAGGGCGATGA
>NZ_JAAFKF010000167.1 GCF_013299175.1 Sphaerotilus sp. | reverse complement strand
ATGCAGAACAACAGCGACTGGACAACTGGATGAAGTCGGCCCTTTTCGTGGATTTCGACAATGTGTATTCGGGCCTGCGCAAGCTCGATCCGATGGTCGCCGAGCGGTTCGGCCGCCACCCGCTGGAGTGGGTGCAGTGGCTGATCAAGGACTTGGCGCTGCCGGAGGGTGTGCCCGCCGATGCCCGCCGCCGCCTGCTGGTGCGCCGCGTCTACCTCAATCCGCAGGTCTACCAGCGGTTCCGCCCCTCGTTCAACCACGGCGGCTTCGAGATCGTCGATTGCCCCGCCATGACCAGCGAGGGCAAGACCAGCACCGACATCCACATGGTGCTCGACATGGTGGACTTGCTGCAGCACCAGGTGCATTACGACGAGTTCATCGTGTTCTCGGCCGACGCGGACTTCACCCCCGTGCTGCGCAAGCTGCGGCGCTGGGACCGGCGCACGACGGTGCTGGCGGTGGGCTTCCCGTCGGCGGCCTACCGGGCGTCGGCGGACCTGCTGATCGACACCGACCTGTTCGTGCGCGATGCGCTGGGCATGGGCGTCAGCGTGCGCGAGATGGAGGAGCCGCCGCTGCCGATGACCACGTCCGCCGAACCGCCGGTGGTGTCAGCCGCCCCGCCCGCCTTGTCCATCGCGTGCGCTCCGATGGCGGCCCTGCTGCCGAACACCGAGGCGCTGGTCGAGCGCATCCGGGCCGAGGTGCAGCGCGCCGACCTGCCGGTGCCGTGCGCGCGGCTGGCTTCGCGGCTGATGCACGAGTATCCGGGCTTGTCGCCGGACTGGCTGGGGCACGGCGGTTTCCGGCGCTTCCTCGACTCGCTGGCTCTGGCGCCGCTGCTGCTGGACTGGAGCGCCTCGGGCGGCCACCTCTACGACCCTGCGCGCCATGTGCTGCGCGCACCGACACCCGTGCGCAGTGGCTTCGATGCCTCCGACTGGGGGATCGAGCTGCCCGCGCTGGCACTGATCCGGCAGGTGCATGACACCACCGGCGTGCCGCTGCTGTCGCCGCGCGACTTCCGGGCGCTGTTCGAGGCGGTGGCCGCCGATGTCGCCGCCCAGCCTTTCCAGCTCAACGACACCGGCAAGCGCGTGCGCGACCAGTTGCGCGAGGCGGGCCACGATGTCAGCCGCGAGTCGGTGAACTGGGTGCTGCGCGGGCTGCTGCTGTGCGGCCACGAGTTCGGGCGGGGCGAGGACGACGTGCCCACGCTGTCCTACCGCCTGGTGGGCAACCTGATCAACCTGTGCCGGCGCGAGCAGCTCGCGATGGACGAGAGCGCGCCGGCCCAGTTGCAGCACTGGATCACCGGCGCCACGGCAGAGGTCTGATGCCATGGCACGCTGGACACGGCTGGCCACGGCCACAGGCACGGCGCTCTGGCTGGCCGCCGCACTCGGCGGCTGCAGCACGCTGCGCACCGCGGCGAACCTGGAGTCCGGCGCCGGCACCGAGGCCGTCCGGATGTGGGACCGCTGGGTGGACAGCGGTGGCGACATCGCCACGGCGACCACCTGGGAGCGCCGCGCTGCGCCGGGCGTGACGGTCGAGCAGATCGAGCAGGCGTTCGCCAGCGTCGCGGCCGAGTACAACCTGCGCGCCGTGGGCGAGCTGCCGCTGTCGAAGGAGTTGGAGGCCCGCACCGGCCAGCCGCAGAAGTTCCTCAAGGTCTACGGCTACTGCAACCCGTCCACGGCGCGCCGGATGCTCGATTTCTCGCCCGCGATGGCCGCCTACCTGCCGTGCCGCATCACGGTGATGGAGCGGAACGACGGACTGTGGCTCTACACACTCAACATGGACATGATGACGCGCATGGGGCGGCGCATGCCGGCGGAGCTGAGGGCCGAGACGGGGCGGGTGCGGGACGCGATCCGGGCGATGCTGGACCGGGGTGCGGCGGGCGAGTTCTGACGATGCGGCTCAAGCTCAAGGTCATGCTGCTCGCGATGATTCCGCTGATCGCCTCGGGCGGTCTCATCGCAGTGGCACAGTACCAGCAAGAGCAGTTGCTGGCACAGCGGCAAGAGGCGCTGGTTCGCCGTGCCTACATCGAGTCCGCGCGCGCCGACCTGCGCCATTTTGCGGCGCTGGCCTTGTCCACGCTCAGCCCGCTCTACAACACCGGCCGCGACGACGACGAGATCAAGCAGCAGGCCATGCGCCAGCTCGCCGCGCTCGACTACGGCAGCGACGGCTACTTCTTCCTCTACGACTTCGACGGCGTCAACCTGATGCACCCGCGCCAGCCGGGACTCGTCGGGCGCAACCTGCTCAAGCTCAAGGACGAGCAGGGCCAGTACCCGATCCAGGCCATGCGCGACCTCGCCCGCACCGGTGGCGGCTTCGTGGACTACCGCTGGAACAAGCCCTCGACCCAGGACATCGCGCCCAAGATCGCCTACGTCACGCCGCTGCCGCGCTGGAACTGGTGGTTCGGCACGGGGGTGTACGTCGATGACATCGACCGGGTGGTGGCCGACCTGAACCAGGCGCTGGCAGCGAGCACGGCGTCCACGATGCGCTGGATCGGGCTGATCATGGGTGGCGGGCTGCTGCTGGTGTTCGGCGGCGGGCTGTGGCTGAGCCTGCACGAGTTGCGCATGGCCGATGCCAAGCTCACCCTGCTGGCGCGCCAGGTGGTCGGCTCGCAGGAGGCCGAGCGCGCCCACCTCTCCCGCGAGCTGCACGACGGCACCAGCCAGACCCTTGTCTCGATCAAGCTGCTGACCGAGGCCGCGATGGACCGCCTGCCGCCCGAGGAAACCGTCACCCGCGCCGCGCTCGGCCGGGCGGTGGACCGGCTCACGGCGGCGCTGACGGAGGTGCGCGGCATGTCGCACCGGTTGCGGCCGGTCATGCTCGACACGCTGGGCCTGAGCGCGGCGCTGGGGCAGTTGACCGACGAGATGTGGGCGCACTCGGGCACGCACGCCACGGTGGTGGTCGAAGGCGCGCCGTTCGATCTGCCGGACGACATCAAGACGGTGCTGTTCCGCGTGACGCAAGAGGCGCTGACCAACATCCAGAAGCACGCGCAGGCGTCGGAGGTCGTGCTGACCCTGGTGTTTTCCAAGGGCGGGGTGCTGCTGCGCGTGCAGGACAATGGCGTCGGTTTCGACACCAACGCGGTGCTGCACCACCCGAGCCGGGGCATTGGCCTGCGCAACATGCGCGAGCGGCTGGACTCGATCGACGGGCAGCTTGGCGTGCAGTCCCGGCCCGGCGCCACCGTGGTGCTGGCCGATGTGCCGGAGTCCGCGGTCCTGCGTTTTGCCAGCGCCTAGCGTTGCCCCGCCCCCTTTCCACTTCCCCCAGCGGTCCTGCCACCGCCGCCCGACATGACCACACCTCGCATCCGCCTGCTGATCGTGGACGACCACGCCGTCGTGCGCGACGGGTTGAAGGCCGTGTTCAGCCTGGTGGACGACCTGGACGTGGTCGCCGAGGCGGGCAATGGCGCCGAGGCGATGGCGTGTGCCCGCCAGCACGACCCGGACGTGGTGCTGATGGACATCGGGATGCGGGGCGAGAACGGCATCGAGCTGGCGGCGCGCCTGATCGACGAGAACCCGGAGCGCGCCGTGCTGATGCTGACGATGCACGACGGGGTGGAACACGCCCAGCGTGCGCTGAAGGCTGGTGCGCGCGGCTACGTGCTCAAGGACTCGCGCTCGGCCGAGATCGTCGGCGCGATCCGCACGGTGCATGGCGGCGGCACCTACCTCAGTCCCTCGGTCGCGCAGGCGCTGTTCCGTGCGCCGCAGGCCCGGCCGATGCTCTCCGACCGCGAGCAGCAGATCCTGACCTTCCTCGGCCAGGGCCACCCGAGCAAGGTCATCGCCAGCGCGCTCGACCTGAGCGTGCGCACCGTCGAGTCCCACCGCCAGAGCATCCGCCGCAAGCTCAATCTGGCGGGGCAGGCGGAGCTGATCAAGTACGCGGTGGAGCACGCCGGGCGATCCGGGTGATACCGGACAGGGTTTGTGCGGGGTGGGTTTACGTGTGCGTAAAGCCGCTAGCTTGGTGTGCGTAGTGAGACGGTAGCGAGGCGAGCGGGCGGCAGCCACACTGCGGCACTGGATTTTCACCTTGCCCCACGTCGCCTCACCTCCGGAGACCGCCCCATGAACACCGCTGCCCAGACCTTCCGCGTCGCCTTCACCACCCTGGCCCTGGCCAGCGCGCTGTCCCTGGCCCATGCGGCCGAGCCGATCAAGATCGGCGTGTCCGGCCCGTTCACGGGCGGCTCGTCGTCGATGGGCGTGAGCATGCGCGACGGGGTGCGGCTGGCCACCGACGAGATCAACAAGGCCGGTGGCGTGCTGGGCCGCCAGTTGCTGCTGGTCGAGCGCGACGACGAGGCCAAGAACGAACGCGGCGTGCAGATCGCCCAGGAAATGATCAGCAAGGAGAAGGTCGCCGCCACGGTGGGCTACATCAACACCGGCGTGGCGCTCGCCTCGCAGCGTTTCTACCAGGAAGCCAAGATCCCGGTGATGAACAACGTCGCCACCGGCTCGCTGGTCACGCACCAGTTCGACGACCAGCCCGAGAACTACATCTTCCGCAACGCCGCGCACGACAGCATCCAGGCGCCGATGATCGTGGAGGAGGCTGTTGCCCGCCGCGGTTTCAAGAAGGTTGCCATCCTGGCCGACTCGACCAACTACGGCCAGCTCGGCCGCACCGACCTGGAGAAGGCGCTCGAACTCAAGGGCATCAAGGCGGTGGCGGTGGAGAAGTTCAACATCAAGGATGTGGACATGACCCCGCAGTTGCTCAAGGCCAAGGAAGCTGGCGCCGAGGTGGTGCTGACCTACGCGATTGGCCCGGAGCTGGCGCAGATCGCCAATGGCATGACCAAGCTGGGCTGGAAGGTGCCGATGATCGGCTCGTGGACGCTGTCGATGGCCAACTTCATCGACAACGCCGGCCCCGGCGGCGAGGGCGCGCGCATGCCGCAGACCTTCATCCAGGAGCCGACGACGCCCAAGCGCCAGTCCTTCATCATCAGCTACCTGAAGACCTTCAACCCGAAGAACGCCCGCATCGACTCGCCGGTCTCGGCCGCCCAG
>NZ_JAAFKF010000166.1 GCF_013299175.1 Sphaerotilus sp. | reverse complement strand
TCTACCTTTTGTGCCCTTCTGCGCCTTCGCGGCCTGTTCCCCAACCCTTTTTGAATCGGACCTCTCCCGTGCTCAAGACCGTCGCCAAGTCCAGCAAGCTCGCCAACGTGTGCTACGACATCCGTGGCCCGGTGCTGGAAAAGGCCCGCCAGATGGAGGAAGAGGGCCACAAGATCATCAAGCTCAACATCGGTAATCTCGCGGTGTTCGGGCTGGAGCCGCCCGACGAGATCGTGCAGGACATGATCCGCAACATGCCGCATTCGGCCGGCTACACGGATTCCAAGGGCCTGTTCGCGCCGCGCAAGTCGGTCGTCCACTACACGCAGGAAAAGGGCGTCAAGGGTGTCACGGTCGATGACGTGTACTTGGGCAACGGCGCCTCCGAGCTGATCGCCATGAGCATGAACGCGCTGCTCGATGATGGCGACGAGGTGCTGATCCCGTCGCCGGACTACCCGCTCTACACGGCAGTGGTCGCGCTGTCGGGCGGCAAGCCGGTGCATTACGTCTGTGACGAGCAATCCGAGTGGATGCCCGACATCGCCGACATCCGCAAGAAGATCACGCCGCGCACCAAGGCCATCGTCGTCATCAACCCGAACAACCCGACGGGTGCGCTTTACCCGGATGCCGTGCTGCGCGAGATTGTCGAAGTGGCGCGCGAGCACCAGCTCATCATCTTCGCCGACGAGATCTACGACAAGACCCTCTACGACGGCAACACCCATACCAGCATCGCGGCACTCGCCGACGACGTGCTGATCCTGACCTTCAACGGCCTGAGCAAGAACTACCGCTCCTGCGGCTACCGCGCCGGCTGGATGGTGGTGTCGGGCGACAAGCGCCACGCCCGCGACTACATCGAGGGGCTGAACATGCTGGCCTCCATGCGCCTGTGCGCGAACACGCCAGGGCAGCTTGCCATCCAGACCGCGCTTGGTGGCTACCAGAGCATCAAGGATCTGGTCGCGCCGGGCGGGCGTCTGTGCCGTCAACGCGATCTGGCCCACAAGCTGCTGACAGAGATCCCGGGCGTGACCTGCGTGAAGCCCAAGGCAGCGCTGTACATGTTCCCGAAGCTCGACCCCAAGATGTACCCGATCGCCAACGACCAGCAATTCGCCTACGAGCTGCTGGCCGAGGAGAAGGTGCTGATCGTGCAGGGTACCGGTTTCAACTGGGCCACGCCGGATCATTTTCGCCTCGTGTTCCTGCCGAATTCGGATGACCTGTCCGACGCGGTGGGGCGCATTGCCCGTTTCCTTGACGGCTACCGCCGTCGCCATGGCACCTGAGCCGCAGCGACCTGTCGCGGCACTGCCATTGGTTCTGACCTGTTTTTTGACCGTAGATCAATCGCCATGAAACCCATCCAAGTCGGCCTCCTGGGCATCGGTACCGTCGGCAGCGGCACGTTCAACGTGCTCCAGCGCAACCAGGAAGAGATCCGCCGCCGTGCGGGCCGCGGCATCGAGATCACGATGGTGGCGGACCTGAACGTCGAACGTGCCCGCGAGATCGTCGGCGACGGCGTGGCGGTCGTGGCCGATGCGCGTCAGGTGATCGCCAACCCCGACATCGACATCGTCATCGAGCTGATCGGCGGTTATGGCATCGCCAAGGCGCTGGTGCTCGAAGCCATCGCGGCGGGCAAGCACGTCGTCACCGCCAACAAGGCGTTGCTCGCCGTGCATGGCACCGAGATCTTCGCGGCGGCGCGTGAGAAGGGCGTGATCGTCGCGTTCGAGGCGGCGGTCGCGGGCGGCATCCCGATCATCAAGGCGCTGCGCGAGGGCCTGACCGCCAACCGCATCCAGTGGATCGCCGGCATCATCAACGGCACGACGAACTTCATCCTGTCCGAGATGCGCGACAAGGGGCTGGACTTCGATGTGGTGCTCAAGGAGGCGCAGCGCCTGGGCTACGCCGAAGCCGACCCGACCTTCGACATCGAGGGCGTGGACGCGGCGCACAAGGCCACGCTGATGAGCGCCATCGCGTTCGGCGTGCCGGTGCAGTTCGACAAGGCGCACGTCGAGGGCATCACCAAGCTGTCGGCCGTGGACATCCGCTACGCCGAGCAACTGGGCTACCGCATCAAGCTGCTGGGCATCGCCAAGCGGCAGGCAGCCGGGATCGAGCTGCGCGTCCACCCCACGCTGGTGCCGAGCAAGCGCCTGATCGCCAACGTCGAAGGCGCGATGAACGCCGTGATGGTGCAGGGCGACGCCGTGGGCACGACGCTGTACTACGGCAAGGGCGCCGGCAGCGAGCCGACCGCCTCCGCCGTGATCGCCGATCTGGTGGACATCACCCGCCTGCACACCGCCGACCCGGACCACCGCGTGCCGCACCTCGCGTTCCAGCCGGACGAGCTGCACACGACGCCGATCCTGCCGATCAGCGAAGTGCGCACGTCGTTCTACCTGCGCCTGCGCGTGGCGGACCAGAAGGGCGTGCTGTCGGCGATCACCTCGATCCTGGCGGCGTCCGACATCTCGATCGACGCCGTGCTGCAGCGCGAGTCCAACGACGGCGAGCACCAGACCGACGTGATCATCCTGACGCATGAAACGCAGGAAGGCGTGATGCGCGGGGCGCTGGCGCAGATGCAGGCGCTGGCGACGGTGCTGGCGCCGATCGTGAGTCTGCGCAAGGAAGAGCTGGCGTGACCGACCTGTGTAGGGTTCCGAGGGGCAGTCGATGAAGATGGATGAACAGCAACTCGAAGACCTGCTGACGCGGTTCACGAACACACTGCGGGTGACGCCCCTGGACCTCACCAAGCCGGAAGACGAGAAGCTGTATGTCACCGGCTTGCATGGCGATGTGGATGCCGTGGCCCGTCTGCGCCGCGAGATCCTGCGGGTCGAGGGCGGCGGGGTGTTCCTGTTCACGGGCCAGCCCGGCAGCGGCAAGAGCACCGAACTCCAGCGCCTGCGCCGCGACCTGCTGCTCAAAGGCTGCAAGGTCTACTACTGCGACCTGGAGGAATGGCTGAACTTCAATGCGCCGGTCACGCTGTCGAGTTTCCTGGTGGCGCTGCTGTCCTCGTGGGTCGATCAGGTGGGCACGCTGCACGCCCAGCGCACGCCCGCCGAACGCTTCATCACCTTCCTGACGAAGACGAAGCTCATTCCCGAGAACCTGAAGCTCGACGCCGGGGCGGGGCCGATCAAGGGCCAGATCCAGTTCGCGCTGAAGACCGACGAGGATTTCCGTCGCTCGCTGGAAGACAACCTCAAGCGGCAGTTGTCAAGCATCGTCACGCAGGCGCGGCAGTTCATTGCCGATCTGGTGGTGGACCTGTGCCCGCACGGCCAGAAATGCGTGCTGTTGGCGGACTCCATCGAGAAGATCCGCGGATTCGGCGACGAGTCCGACAAGGTGTACGAGAGCGTGCAGCGGCTGTTTGTCAGCGAAGGCTCGGCGCTGCGGTTCGATGGCGTGCATGTGGTGTATTCGGTGTCGCCGTTCCTGTTGGAGCAGAACACGCAGATGGCCGCTTCGCTGGGCACGGGCGTCGTGGTCAACATGCCTTCCGTCCATGTGTTCGAGCGCCACAGCCGCCACCCGGACGACAAGGGCGTTGCGGCGGTGATCGACCTGATCGCGCGGCGTTTCCCTGATTGGGCACAAGTGCTGACCGAGAGCCAGTTGCGTCGCCTGGCGCAGCAGACCGGGGGGGATCTGCGCGACCTGCTGCGGGCCATCCGCATCGTGCTGACCGACGACATCGAGACCTTGCCGGTGACGGACGCGATGGTCGAGTACGCGCTCAAGCAGGTCACGCCGAGCAAGGCGATCCCGGCCGAGCACGTCGGCTGGCTGGCGCGGCTGGACACCTCGCACGAGCCGGAGTTGTCCGACAAGATCGACGGCAAGCTCCTGCAACGCTACCTGACGACCAAGCATGTGCTGGTCTACCTGAACGGCGAGCAGTGGTATGCCGTGCATCCGATGCTGCACGAGTGGGTGCGCGAGCGTGCCAAGACTGCGGCTGTGCCGGTCGCGAACGACCCGAACTGACGGCGGCGCCCGCCGCTGACGCACGCGCCCTGGCGCAGAGGCGGACATGGACCGACACGCGGATGCCGCACCCCCGGCTGGCCCGACGGCCGAGCACTACCACCTCCTGCGCCGTGTGCGGCGCTTGCTGCAGCGCAGCGAAGGCGCTTGCCTGATCTTCCTGTGGTGCGATGACCCCCGGCCGCTGGCGTGGCTGCACACGCAACTGGACCGCAGCCTGCGTGCCCGGTCGCTGCGAATGCTGGACAAGGCGCTGTGTGCGGGACCGACCGATACGCCTGCGGACGTGGAGGCCGCCTTGTCTCCGGTTCTCACGGCCTTGCTGACCCCGGAGCCGGGTGCGGATCGGATGGCGGTCTGGGTGGATCTCGGGCAGGCCGGTGCGGGGCGTGCTTGTCGGGATTGGTTGCTCGCCCGGCTGAACGAGCGGCGGGCGCAGCTTCTGCACGCGCCTCGGGCCGTGGTGCTGGCGGGGTCGGCTGCCTATGAAGCCCAGGCGGCCGAGGTCGCGCCGGATCTGTGGTCGGTGCGGGATTTCAGCGCGGTGGTGTCGGCCTGGACCAGCGCCGAGTCGCCGCCGGCCAGCGTGGCGCCAGTGCAGGCGCCTGTGCTGGCGTCGTCGGATGCGCTGGGCCGCTTGTGGGACACCGCCTGGGCGAACCACGAGGCCCGCCGCATCGAAGACGGTACTGCTTCCGCACGCCTGGACGTGTGGCTCGGGTTCTCCGTCGCGGATGAAGCCTTGCGCCACCGACAGTTGGACCGTGCGCGGCAGGTGCTGGAACAGACGGCTGCGGCGCTGCCCACAGGCGACGACACCGATGCCGGGCTGCGCCTGTTCGCGCGGCAATACATGCTGGAAGGCGATCTGGCGATGCAGGCGCGGCAGCTTCCTTTGGCGAGGCAGCGGTATGAGGAAGGGCTGAGGGTTCGCGAGCGGCTGGTGAAGGTGACGGGGGAGTCGCCCGAGGCGCTGAGGGACTGGTCGATTTCGTTGAACAAGGTGGGGGATGTGCAGATGTCGCTGGGGTCGCTGGAAGAGGCGAGGCAGCGGTATGAGGAAGGGCTGAGGGTTCGCGAGCGGCTGGTGAAGGTGACGGGGGAGTCGCCCGAGGCGCTGAGGGACTGGTC
>NZ_JAAFKF010000165.1 GCF_013299175.1 Sphaerotilus sp. | reverse complement strand
CCTCCGCGCAATCGACCAGCGGCACATACAGCCGGTCCCGTGGCAAATCCACACTCAGGTCTTGCCAGAAATTGATGAGCTGCAGCGCGGTGCAGATCGCGTCCGACTGCACCAGCGCGTCCAGTTCCCGCACCCCATACAGGTGCAGCAGCAGCCGCCCGACCGGGTTGGCGGAACGCTTGCAGTAATCGAGCAGGGCGGCCCGGTCCGGGTAGCGGCGCTGGTGCGTGTCTTGCATGAAGGCCGACAGCAGCGCCTCCAGCAGCGGCAGCGGCAGGTGGTGCCTGCGGAACATCGCGGCCAGCGGCACGAACACCCCTTCCCAGCGCGGCGACGGCGCGTGGCCGCGGGCGACGCTGCGCAGGTCTTCGCGGTAGGCGTCGAGGTCGGCCAGCCGCTGCTCGGGCGTGGCGTCCCCTTCGTCGGCGATGTCGTCGGCCGTGCGGGCGAACCAGTAGATCGCGGTGACGGCCGGGCGCAGCGCGGGCGGGCACAGCACCGAGGCGACGGGGAAGTTTTCGTAGTGATCGACGCTCATGGCGTGATTATCGCCACGGTCTGTCCGCGGGAATTGACATCGGTTCAGGCCGACCCGTACATTACTGACCAGTCAGTCAGTTTGGAGTTCTGCCCATGCGACCCCGCTTTTTTCACGCCCACCGCCCTTTGTCGATGGCCCTCGGGCTGTCCGTGCTCACCGTGCTGGCCGCCTGCTCGAAGCCCGAGCCACAGCCCGAGCCGATCCGCGCCGTGCGCACGCAGAAGGTGAGCACCGGGTCCGCCACCGCGCAGCAGGAGTACGCCGCCGAGGTCAAGGCACGCACCGAGACGCGGTTGAGCTTCCGCGTCGGCGGCAAGCTGATGAGCCGCTCGGTCAACGTGGGCGACGAGGTGAAGGCGGGGCAGGTGATCGCGCAGCTCGACCCGACTGATCTGAAGCTGGGCCAGGACGCCGCCGCCGCCGGTCTGCGTGCTGCCCAGGCGAACTGGGACCAAGCCAGTGCCGACCTGAAACGCTACCGCGAACTGCACGGCCAGGGCTTTATCGGGGGTGCCGAACTGGAGCGCCGCGAGACCACACTCAAGGCGGCCCAGGCCACGCTTGACCAGGCCCGCACCCAGACCAGCGCGCAGGGCAACCAGACCCAGTACACCCGCCTCGTCGCCGACGCCGCCGGCGTGGTCACGGGCGTGGACGCCGAGCCGGGCGCGGTCGTCGGCGCTGGCACGCCCATCGTGCGGCTGGCGCTGGCCGGGTCGCGGGACGTGGTGTTCAACGTGCCGGAGGACCGGGTGGCGTCGGTGCGGGTGCTGCTGAAACAGCCGGGCGCCTTGCAGGTGAAGCTCTGGGGCGCGACGGGTGAGCCGGTGCGCGCCACGCTGCGGGAGATTGCCGCCGCCGCCGATCCGACCACGCGCACCTTCGCCGCCAAGGCCGATCTGGCGGTCAGCGATGTGCGCCTCGGCCAGACCGCCACGGTGGCCTTCGATCTGCTCAAGCGCGATGCGGTCACGCGGCTGCCGCTGGCGGCGGTGACGGAGCAGGGCGGCAAGAGCGTGGTCTGGCTGCTCGACGCGGCCACGATGACGGTCAAGCCGCAGCCGGTGCAGATCGCCGGGGCGGATGGCAATCTGGTGCTGGTCAACGGCGGCGTGCAGCCGGGACAGGAAGTGGTCACGGCTGGCGTGCATGTGCTGACCACGGGCATGAAGGTCAAGCGGTATGTCGAGCCGGTGCGTCCGGCCGCGTCGCGTTGAGCGCAAGGGCAAGGTCCGCACCATGAACCCGCACACCCACGACACCGCCCCGCGCTCGGGCTTCAACATCTCGCGCTGGGCACTGGAACACCCGGCGCTGACCCGTTACCTCATGGTCGTGCTGATGGTGCTCGGCTTCGCCGCGTACTTCCAGCTCGGCCAGGACGAAGACCCGCCGTTCACCTTCCGCGTCATGGTCGTGCAGGCCGTCTGGCCCGGCGCCACCGCGCAGCAGATGGCCGACCAGGTCACCGACAAGATCGAGAAGACGCTCCAGGAAGTCCCCAACGCCGACATCATCCGCAGCTACACCAAGCCGGGCGAGTCGGTCACCATCTTCCAGATCAAGGACAACTCGCCGCCCAAGGACGTGCCGCAGATCTGGTACCAGACACGCAAGAAGATCGGCGACATGCGGGCCACGCTGCCGGCCGGCGTGATCGGGCCGTTCTTCAACGACGAGTTCGGCGATGTCTATGGCTCGATCTTCGCGCTGTCGGCGGATGGCTTCAGCCCGGAGGAACTGCGCGAGTTTGCCGACCAGGTGCGCAGCGAGCTGCTGCGCGTGCCCGACGTGGCCAAGGTCGAGACGTTCGGGGCGCAGCCGGAGAAGGTGTTCATCGAGCTGTCCGGCAAGCGGCTGGCGCAACTGGGACTCGACCTGAACCAGGTGATCGGCCAGATTGGCACGCAGAACGCGGTCGAGAGCGCCGGTGTGCTCAACGCCGACACCCAGAACCTGCAGATCCGCGTCGGCGGCCAGTTCCGCACAGTGGAGGAACTCGGCCAGTTGCCGATCCGCGTCGTCAACCCGGCGACGGGCGTGGCGAGCATGACCAGGCTGGGCGATGTCGCCACGATCAAGCGCGGCTACAGCGACCCGCCAGCCGTCAAGGTGCGCCACCAGGGCGAGCCGGTGATCGCGCTGGGCGTGTCGATGGCCAAGGGCGGCGACATCATCGCCCTGGGCAAGGCGCTGCATGCCAAGGTCGAGCAAATCCGCGCCGAGCTGCCCGCCGGCATCACGCTGTCGCAGGTGCAGGACCAGCCGGTGGCCGTGTCGCGCTCGGTGGGCGAGTTCGTGCATGTGCTGATCGAGGCGATCGCGGTGGTGCTGGCGGTGAGCTTCATCAGCCTGGGGCTGCACTTCAAGCCGTTTCGCATCGACATCTGGCCGGGGCTGGTCGTGGCGATCACGATCCCGCTGGTGCTGTCGATCACCTTTGTCACGATGTATTACTGGGGCGTCGGGCTGCACAAGATCTCGCTCGGCTCGCTGATCATCGCGCTGGGCCTGCTGGTGGACGACGCGATCATCGCGGTCGAGATGATGGTGCGCAAGTTGGAGGAAGGGCACGACAAGCTCTACGCCGCCACCTACGCCTACGACGCCACCTCGATGCCGATGCTGACCGGCACGCTCATCACCGCCGCCGGTTTCCTCCCCATCGGCATGGCCAAGTCCACGGTGGGCGAGTACACCTTCGCGATCTTCGCGGTGACCTCGGCGGCGCTGATCATCTCGTGGGTGGTGTCGGTGTATTTCGTGCCGTACCTGGGCGCGCGCTTGCTGCGCGTGAAACCCCATGCCGACGGGCAGACCCACGATCTGTTCGATACCCCGTTCTACAACCGCTTCCGCCGCTTGGTGGATTGGTGCGTCGGCCACCGCTGGATCACGATCGGGCTGACGATCGGCGTGTTCGTGCTCGGGCTGGCGGGCATGGGCAAGGTGCAGCAGCAGTTCTTCCCGGATTCGAGTCGCTCGGAGATTCTGGTCGATCTGTGGCTGCCCGAAGGCGCGACGCTGCAGGAGAGCGAGCGCGTGGCCCAACGCTTCCAGAAGCGCATGCAGCAGGAGTCTGGCGTCGAGACGGTGACGACCTGGATCGGCTCGGGCACGCCACGCTTCTACCTGCCGCTGGACCAGATCTTTCCGCAGACCAACGTCAGCCAGTCCATCGTGCTGCCCAAGGGCATGGCCGAGCGGGAGGAACTGCGCAAGCGCCTGCCGACGCTGCTGGCCGACGAGTTCCCGGAGGTGCGCGGGCGGGTGAAGCTGCTGCCGAGCGGGCCGCCGGTGCCGTACCCGGTGCAGTTCCGTGTCGTCGGTGCCGATCCGCAGACCGTGCGCGTCTGGGCCGACCAGGCCAAGGCCGTGCTGCACGCCAGCCCGAACATGCTCGGCGTGAACGACAACTGGAACGAGTCGGTCAAGGTGCTGCGCCTGCAGATCGACCAGGACAAGGCGCGTGCGCTGGGCGTCACCAGCCAGTCGATCGCGCAGGCCACGCGCATGCTGCTGACCGGCACGCCGATCGGCCAGTTCCGCGAAGGCGACAAGCTGATCGACATCGTGATGCGTCAGCCGACCACCGAGCGCGACGCGATCACTGACCTGGGCAGCGCCTACGTGCCGACCAGCAGCGGCAAGGCCATTCCGCTGGCGCAGATCGCCCGCATCGACCACGTCTGGGAGCCGGGCGTGATGTGGCGCGAGGGGCGCAAGTACGCGATCACCGTGCAGGGCGACGTACCGGAAGGCGTGCAGGGGCCGACCGTGACCAAGGAACTCTGGCCGGCGCTGGAGAAGCTGAAGGCGCAGATGCCACCGGGCTATTCGATCGAGATCGCGGGTGCGGTGGCCGAGAGCAGCAAGGGGCAGGGGTCGATCGCGGCGGGTGTGCCGGTGATGCTGTTCGTCACCTTCACGCTGCTGATGCTGCAACTGCAGAGCTTCAGCCGGGCGATGCTGGTGTTCCTGACCGGGCCGATGGGCATTGCCGGCGTGGCAGGGGCGCTGATCCTGCTGAACCGGCCGTTCGGGTTCGTGGCGCTGCTGGGCGTGATCGCGCTGATGGGGATGATCATGCGCAACTCGGTGATCCTGATCGACCAGATCGAGCAGGACCGTGCCGCCGGGGTGCCGACCTGGGACGCGGTGGTCGAGTCGGCCGTGCGGCGGTTCCGGCCGATCGTGCTGACGGCCGCCGCCGCGGTGCTGGCTATGATTCCGCTGACGCGCAGTATTTTCTGGGGGCCGATGGCGGTGGCGATCATGGGCGGGCTGATCGTGGCCACGGCGCTGACGCTGCTGGCGCTGCCGGCGATGTACGCGGCGTGGTTCCGGGTGAAAAGGGACGTGGCCTGATCGGGTTAGAATTCGAGGTTCCGGGAATTTCCGACGCGTGCCGCGCGGGTGGCGAAATTGGTAGACGCACCAGGTTTAGGTCCTGACGCCTTCACGGGCGTGCCGGTTCGAGTCCGGCTCCGCGCACCACACCAGGCACGTACTTTCTTCCCCCAGATTCAAGCAACCTAAAGAGCTTCAGAACATGGCTGTTACTGTGGAAACCCTCGACAAGCTCGAGCGCCGCATCACGCTGACCCTGTCGGCCACCGAACTCCAGAACGAGGTCGCCAAC
>NZ_JAAFKF010000164.1 GCF_013299175.1 Sphaerotilus sp. | reverse complement strand
TGCCTGAAACCCTCATGTCGCTCATACGCCGCAGCCACCCGGACATCCTGCACGCCCGCAGTGACGAGAGGGGCTATATGCAGATAGAAGTCACAGACCGCTCGCTACACTGCACCGCAAGAGCCACACGTTTTCCGGTCCTTGCGCACTCGGTGCTGCACACGCAAGCGCAGTTTTGCGTGGACGCCGGACGGGCTGGCCCGCGAGAAGGCTGATGTTTCTGGGAGAACGACAATGACGACCGAACGACGCACGCTGCACAGTTGGTTCCACTGGTCCACCTGGTTTGCCGGCCGCACTCAGCGCGCCGCTGCCCAGCAGAAAGCGGCCGACTTCGCCGACTACGGCACCGCGTTCGGTCTGGACCTGAGCCTGGACCCCAAGGCCGGCTCCACGCCCCGCCCTGCAGCCCAGCCCACCCCCACCAAGGCGCCGAACACCCGCCGCTGAGCACCAGGGATCCGGCCGGCCGGCGCGCCTCAGCGCACGAGCAGCACGGGCGTCTTGCAATGCGCCATCACCCGTGTCGCCACGGAGCCAAGCACCAGATTGCCCAGCCCGGAGTGCCCGTGCGACCCCATGACCAGCAGGTCGAAGCCGCCTTCGGTGGCGCTCCTGGCGATGGTGTCGGCCACGTGCCCGGTCTTGCTCAGGAAGGTCGCATGCGGCCCCAGCCCCTGCTGGTCCAGGAAAATCCGCAGCGGGTGGAACACCTTCTCGCCTTCCTCCGCGTAGTAGGCATGCAGCAGTTCGCGGTCTAGCACCGCCGCGGCCCGAGGCGGGATCGGCGGCACGACGGTGAGCACCGTGTAGGTGTGCTGCGGACCCAGCCATTCGTCGTGCGCCGCCCAGTAGGCGACCATGCGCCGGGTGAATTCGCTGCCATCGACGGCAACCAGGATGTTCATGGCATCGCTCCTTGTGGACCGCACCCTGTGGTGGGCTTGGGGCCAGTCTCTGCCCCTTGCCGCCCTCCCGGCTTGATGCACATCAAGCGGAATCGCGGCCGTGGCAGAGCTTGAACTTGCGACCGCTGCCGCAGGGGCACGGCTCGTTGCGGCCCACCTTGGGCATCCCGCGGCGCACGGTGGTGACTTTCAGGCGCTCGGTGCGGCCGATGGTGGCGAGGTCGATGACGGTGGCCACCAGATCCTCGATCGCGGCGTCGAGCGAGTTGAGCGGCTGCTCCTGGTCGAGTGCCTTGGTGTACGCCTGCTCGTCTTCACTCTGCTCCGGCAGATGGCGGCGCAGGCAGGCGAGCAGGTCCGCCAGGTCGGCGTGACCGAGTTCTTCCAGCGCCGGGAAGTGGTTCAGCGCATGTTCGTAGCCCGTGACCCACGGGGCCAGCGCGCCTTCAATCTCGGCGCGACCGGTCAGCGGCTGGTCGTTGTCGTCCAGCGGCTGCATCACCACCGGGTCGAACCATTCGTCTTCGACCATCGCACGGTGGATGGCATCGAAGCGGCGCTGCACGAGTTGCACCAGCCGCTCGTGCTTGGCGGCGTGCCAGCCCTTGGTGTCCGGGGTGAGCACCTGGCCGCCCTCGCCGAGGTTCCAGTCGCAGGCCGGTGGCAGCCAGTCGGCGATGTCGATGGCCATCGGCTGCGACAGCACGCCACAGAGGTAGCCGTCCAGCATCACCACGTCCAGCGCATCGAGCGGCTGGGGGATGGCGGCGAGCAGGTCGTCGAGTTCGCCGATTTCGGCGTCGTTCAGGTCGTTGGAGGGGTTCATGGTCGGGCGGCTCTGGCTGTTCTGGTGTGCCGGTATTGTGCCGGTTGACACCGCCTGCGGTGCGGTGGACGGTACGATGTCGGCATGGGACACCGACTCACTCAAATCAGCACCCGCACCGGCGACGACGGCACCACCGGCCTCGGCGACGGCACCCGCGTACCGAAAGACCACCTGCGCATCGCCGCGATGGGCGACGTGGACGAACTCAACTCGCAACTCGGCGTACTGCTGGCCGAGCCGCTGCCGGCGGACGTGCGCGAGCTGCTCGTCGTCGTCCAGCACGAGCTGTTCAACCTCGGCGGCGAGCTGTGCATCCCCGGCTACACGCTGCTCAAGGACGACGCCGTGCTGCGGCTGGACGAGGCGCTGGCGCACCACAACGCCACGCTGCCCCGCCTGCAGGAGTTCATCCTCCCGGCCGGCACGCGCAGCGCCGCCATCGCACACGTCGCCCGCACCATCGCCCGCCGGGCCGAGCGCGCCGTCGTGACGCTGACGGTGCAGGAGCCGCAAGGGGTCAACGCCACGCCGCGCCAGTACCTGAACCGGCTGTCGGACCTGCTGTTCGTGCTGGCCCGGGTGTTGAACCGCGCCAACCTGGACGGGCTGGGCGGCGACGACGTGTACTGGAAGAGCGAGCGCCTCAGCCGCGCCGAGCCTTGACCGCCTGACTCAGCACCGCCAGCACGGACTCGGAGTCGTCCCAGCCGATGCAGGCGTCGGTGATGCTCTGGCCGTAGGCGAGCTGTGATGGGTCGTCCTTGCCGGCGCTGAACTTCTGCGCGCCGGCCTTGAGGTGGCTTTCGACCATGACGCCGAAGACACTGCGGCTACCGCCGGCGATCTGGTCGGCGATGTCACGGGCGACCGCGATCTGGCGCTCGTGCTGCTTGCTGCTGTTGGCGTGGCTGCAATCGACCATCAGCGGCGTCGGCAGCTTGGCGGTGTCGAGGTCGCGCACCGCGGCGGCCACGCTGGCGGCGTCGTAGTTGGGCGCCTTACCGCCGCGCAGGATGACGTGGCAGTCGGGGTTGCCCTTGGTCTCGACGATGGCGACCTGCCCGTTCTTGTGGACCGACAGGAAGTGGTGCGGACGCGCCGCCGCCTGGATCGCGTCGGTGGCGATGCGCAAATTGCCGTCGGTGCCGTTCTTGAAGCCGATCGGCGCGGAGATGCCCGACGCGAGTTCGCGGTGGACCTGGCTCTCGGTGGTGCGCGCACCGATGGCGCCCCACGCGATCAGGTCGCCGATGTACTGCGGCGAGATCACGTCGAGGAACTCGCTGCCCGCCGGCACGCCCAGGCGGTTGATCTCCACCAGCAACTGCCGGGCGATGCGCAGCCCCTCGTCGATGCGGTAGCTCTCGTCGAGGTAGGGGTCGTTGATCAGGCCCTTCCAGCCGACCGTCGTGCGCGGCTTCTCGAAGTACACGCGCATGACGATTTCCAGCGTGTCCTTGTACTGCTCGCGCAGCGGCTTCAGCCGGCGGGCGTACTCCAGCGCGGCGGCCGGGTCGTGGATCGAGCACGGGCCGATCACCACCAGCAGCCGGTCGTCGCGGCCCTGCATGATGTCGCGGATGGACTGGCGGGTGCTGCCAATCAGTTGCTCGACCGCCGTTCCCCGGATGGGGAAGAAGCGGATCAGGTGTTCGGGAGGGGGCAGCGGGGTCACGTCCTGGATCCTTTCATCGTCGGTTTGCGAGGTGCGATCAACGGGCGGATACCAGGAGTCGGTGGGGGCGGCGTGCGTGGCGTTCATGGTCGGGGTGTCCTGAGTGGGTGTCGAAGGGGAAAGGGGAAGGAAATGTCGGGGCGAAAAAAAACCGCCGGGGGTTCCGGCGGTTGTCTGGGAGTGCTTGCGGGCTTGTTCAGCTACGCGTTTGCCTCTCCTCCGCCGGGCGGTACGAGAACCAAAAGTAGCTAAAAAAGACGGCTGCGCGCTTCATGGGGGTCAAATGTAGGGGGCGGCGTGGCTTGGCGTCAAGCGCGCCGGTCAAGCCGTGCCGCCAACGGTCAGGCCGTCGATGCGCAGTGTGGGCTGTCCGACACCCACCGGCACGCTCTGCCCGTCCTTGCCGCAGGTGCCCACGCCCGAGTCGAGCGCCAGGTCGTTGCCGATCATCGACACGCGGTTCATCGCGTCCGGGCCGTTGCCGATCAGCGTCGCGCCCTTGACCGGGTAGAGGATCTTGCCCTTCTCGACCCAGTACGCCTCGCTGGCCGAGAACACGAACTTGCCGCTGGTGATGTCCACCTGCCCGCCGCCGAAGTTGCTGGCGTAGAGTCCTCGGTCGATCGACGCGATGATCTCCTCGGGCGTCTTGTCGCCGGCCAGCATGTAGGTGTTGGTCATGCGCGGCATCGGCACATGGGCGTAGCTCTCGCGGCGGCCGTTGCCGGTGGGCGCGGTCTTCATCAGGCGGGCGTTCATCGCATCCTGGATATAGCCCTTCAGGATGCCGTCCTCGATCAGCACGTTCTTCTGGCTGGCGTGGCCTTCGTCGTCGATGTTGAGCGAGCCGCGGCGGTCGGCGATCGTGCCGTCGTCCAGCACCGTCACGCCCTTGGCCGCGACGCGCTCGCCGATACGGCCGGCGAAGGTGCTCGATCCCTTGCGGTTGAAGTCGCCTTCCAGCCCGTGGCCGACCGCCTCGTGCAGCAGGATGCCGGGCCAGCCGGACCCGAGCACCACGGTCATCTCGCCCGCGGGGGCCGGGCGGCTGTCCAGATTCGTCAGCGCGGCGTGAACCGCTTGGTCAACGTATTGCTGCAGCAGCGCATCGGTGAAGTAGCCGAAACCGAAGCGCCCGCCGCCACCCGCGGAGCCGACCTCGCGCCGCCCGTTCTGCTCGGCGATCACCGTGATCGACACGCGCACCAGCGGGCGCACGTCCGCCGCGAGCGTGCCGTCAGCGCGGGCCACCATCACCACGTCGTATTCACCGGCCATTCCCGCCATGACCTGCACGACCCGCGGGTCTTTGGCGCGGGCCATCTTCTCGACGCGCTCCAGCAGTGCCACCTTCTGCGTGCTGTCGAGGGTCGCGATCGGGTCCAGGTCGGGGTAGAGACGGCGGCTGGAAGCGACGTGCTGCGGGGTGTCGATCTTGACGCGGCGGCTTTGCCCTGCGGCGGCGATCGTTCGCACGGTGCGGGCCGCGTCGAGCAGCGCGGCTTCGGAGATGTCGTCCGAGTACGCGAACGCCGTCTTCTCGCCCGCCACCGCCCGCACGCCGACGCCCTGGTCGATGCTGAAGCTGCCGCTCTTGACGATGCCCTCCTCCAGGCTCCAGCCCTCGCTGCGCGTGTACTGGAAATACAGGTCCGCGTCGTCCACGCGGTGCGCCGAGATGGTGTTGAGCGCCCGTGTGAGGCTGGCCTCGGTCAGGCCAAACGGGTCCAGCAGCAACCGGCGCGCCGTGGCCAGTCGTTCGAGGGTGGGTTCGCGAGAGATCATGGGCGCATTCTAGGGACGCCGCCGGGCCGCGTCTGCGACCGATG
>NZ_JAAFKF010000163.1 GCF_013299175.1 Sphaerotilus sp. | reverse complement strand
CCTGCACCTGCCTCAGGTTGATGCACACAGCCAGTTCGGTCTGCGACCAACAGGCGCGCTTGCGGGCCGATTGCGGCCACAGTCTCCCCCTACGCTTCAACCTCACCCTGCTGCGTATCGCCGTCATCCACCTCAGCCTCCGGCCACAACGCCGGGAAGCAGAACCGCAGCGCATGCAGCGGCAACCCGAAGCGCACCCGCCCCTGCGGGGTGTCGCTGACCAGCAGGCCCCGCTGCAGCAGCGCCCGCAGCAGCGACCCCGCCGTGCGCTCGCCCAGGCCAGTCATCTGCTTGAACTCGCCGCGCTCCAGCGCCCCATCGGTGACGAACAGGTAATGCAGCGGTCGCAACGCCGCCATCCGGACACCCGAGTGCAACGTCTGCTCCTCGAAGGCGAGGCAGGCGGCGATGCGGCGCTCCATGTCGCCCAGCCGCAGCAGCCCCGACATGAACGCCACCTGGTCCTGGCAGACCGACAGCACATAGCCGATCCAGTCCACCAGCGCCCGCTGGCTCAGGTTGCCCCGGCCGTCCAGATCACCGCGACGCGATTCGTCCGCCGCCGCCAGCAGCGCGTAGTAGCGGTCGGTGCTGCGTGCAAAGCCCCGCAGCGGCGACCACAACCCCCCGGTGTAGCCCAGCGCCGCCAGCAGCGTGTGCGTGTGCAGCCGCATCACCCGGCCATTGCCATCGACGAACGGGTGGATCCAGCCCAGCCGCTGGTGCGCGGCGGCCAGCGCCAGCAAGGCGGCCTCTCCTCGGCGGGTGTTGCCGTACACATCGGCCCAGCGGGTCAGGAAGGCCGGCACCGCCTGCCAAGCCGGGGCGATGTGGCGGCCGACGCTGACTTCGCGGGTGCGCAGGATGCCAGGTGCGATGACGGGGCCAGCGTCAGGGTTCAGGTCTTCGGACGGCAGGTGGCTGAACAGTTCGCGGTGGATGTCCTGCACGGCGTCGAGGCTGTAAAGCCGCCGGACGCCATCAGCGCCGGTGTAGCGCGACTCCAGCACCGCCTCGGTCTCGATGTGCGCCACCGCCAGCCGCTGCCGGGCGGCCAGTTCCCGGTTGGCGGAAAAGTCGCGCCGCAGCGCCTGCTCGATCTCGAACGGCCGTGTGTGCTGGCCCTCGATGCGGTTGGAGTAGTACGAGTTCATGCTGCGCAGCAGGCGGCGCAGTTCGCCAGGCACCGCTGAGCCGGCCAGCAGGAGCGCCGACCGCGCCAGGTCATGGGCCTGGGACAACAGCGGCGACTGCGCGGCGTCAGACGGCAGCAGCGGCTCGAACTGGTGGACAGAGTCGTAGAGCGTGACCATAATTTGCCAACATCATGGTACAGGCAACCCCTTGTCAATCCATGGTTTTTTCATGTCGTTGCCTGCACGGTTGCCAACCTGGATGCAGACCCTCTGCACACTTGGCGAGTGAACACAGGACGTGTCACGCCGCGGGCAACAGCCCTTCCACCGCCCGATACAACGCCTTGAACCGCTTGTAGCGCCCAGCCAGCATCTCCGCTTCGGCGACATCCGGCTGGAAGATCGCAGCGATTTCGGGCGCAGGACAAACCTCCTCCACCGCCCCCCCATCCGCCAGCCAAGCCAGCCGCGCCGCCCCCAGCGCCCCGCCCGCCTCGCCCCCCCGCCGCGTCACCATCGGCACCCCGATCGCGCTCGCCAGCAGTTGCGCCCACAGCGCGCTGCGCGCCCCGCCGCCGACCAGCGACAGGCTCGCCACCTCCCCCGGCTGCACGCCCAGGCTGTGCCACCCATCCAGCAGCCCGAAGGTCACGCCCTCGACCACCGCATACCCGAGCGCCGCCGCATCGTGGTCATTCGTCAGCCCGAAGAAGCCGCCCTGCGCGTGCGGGTTGTTGTGCGGCGTGCGCTCGCCGTTGAGGTAGGGCAGGAACAGCGGGGCGCGTTCGCGCTGCTGTGGCGTGAGCTGCGCGACCTGTTCGAGCAGCGCCGCCTCGCTCGCCGCGCCGACGAGGTGCGTGACCCAGCGCAGGCCGTTGGCGGCGCTGAGCATCACGCTCATCTGGTGCCAGGTGCCGGGCAGCGCGTGGCAGAAGGCGTGCATCGCGCTGGCCGGGTTCGGGCGGAAACGGTCGCTGGTCAGGAAGATCACGCCCGACGTGCCCAGCGAGACAAAGCCCTCGCCCGGCCGCACCGCGCCGATGCCGACCGCGCTCGCCGCGTTGTCGCCACCCCCGCCCGCGATCACCACCCCCGCCGGCAAGCCCCAGCGCTCGGCCAGCGCCGCCTTGAGCACACCCGACACCTCGCTGCCCTCGACGAGCCGCGGCATCTGCGCCTCGGTCATATGACACGCCGCCAGCACCTCGGCTGACCAGCGCCGCTCGGCGACATCGAGCCACAGCGTTCCCGCCGCGTCACTCATCTCGCCGACGCGCTCGCCGGTGAGCATGAAGCGCAGCCAGTCCTTGGGCAGCAGCACCGTCGCCGTGCGGGCGAAGAGTTCTGGTTCGTGCTTGCGAACCCACAGCAGCTTCGGCGCCGTGAAGCCGGGCATCGCGAGGTTGCCGGCGATGTCGTGCAGCCGCGGACACGCCACCTCCAGTTCCGCGCACTCGGCCCCGCTGCGCCCGTCGTTCCACAGGATCGCCGGCCGCAGCACCTCGCCCGCCGCGTCCATCAGCACCGCCCCGTGCATCTGCCCGGACAGCCCGATGGCGCGGACCTGCGCCAGCGCCGCGCCGTGTTTCGCCTTCAGCCGCTGCATCGCCCGATCCGTCGCCGCCCACCACTCGCCGGGCGCCTGCTCGCTCCACAGCGGCTGCGGGCGCTGCACGGTCAGCGGCTCGCCGACGACGGCGTGGATCGGGTGTTGCGGATGCTGCGCGTCGAGCAGCAGGAACTTGACTTCGGACGTGCCGAGATCGATGCCTAGGTACATGCGGTGGTCCCGAAACGGTTGTCCGCCTGCTTGCGGAACTCGCTCGGGGTCATGCCCTTGATTTCCAGGAAGCGGCGATTGAAGTTGGCGACGTTGTTGAAGCCGACCTCGTAGCAGATGTGGGTGATCAGCCGGTCGGACTCCATCAGCAACTGGCAGGCGCGGTTGATCCGCACGCGGTTGACGAAGTCGGTGAAGGTGTTGCCGGTGGCACGGCGGAAGAAGCGGCTGAACCGGCTCTCGCTCATGCCAAGTTCGACGGCGATGTCGGCCGCCGAGAAGGGCTGCGAGAGGTTGTCGGTGATGCGGCTGACGACGGCGTCGATCTGGTCGAGCGAGTCGTCATCGTCCACGCTCTGCATCTGCACGTTCGACAGCAGCCGGTAGTCGGTGCTGGCCGAGAGGTCGCACAGGAAGTCGCAGAACGCCGTGAAGCGCCGCAGCCCGCGCCCCGCCTTGACGCGGTGCCAGTGCTGCCGGGCGCTTTCGCCCATGCCGAAGAACTCGATGCCGTGCCGCGCCCGCTCCAGCAGCGGCAGCACCTCGGCCAGCTCGGGGATCGTCGCCGCCGAGCGGGTCAGCGGCTCGTGGTGGAACTGGATCACGAGGTCGCGCTCGGCCACGCCGCCTTCGGGCAGGTCCATCGACAGCCAGTTGTGGGGCAGGCGCGGCCCGGTCAGCACGAGGTGGCCGGGCTGGAACTGGCCGATCCAGTCGCCGACGAAGACCTTGCCCGAGGTGCTGGTGATCAGGTGCAGCTCGTACTCGTCGTGGTAGTGCCAGCGTGCCAGCGGCGTCGGGAAGCCGTGCGCCAGACAGCGGATGAACCCGGCCTCCCCCGGCGCCTCGTAGCCCAGGTCGGGCGAGCGGGCGTAGTCGTGCTCCAGCTCGGGCTTGATCTGGCGGGGGACGGCGCGGGGCTTGGCGGGCATGGCCCTGAGCTTAATCGGCGGGGTGTCCTGCGCTTGCGGTGTGGTTGGCCACGAAGTGCGCCACCCGCTCGCCTGCCCCGCGCACCGCCGCGACCAGCCGTGCATCGCCCGCCAGATCGCCCCACAGCGGCCGATCCGCACAGAACACCGCGACCGGGTCCGCCGCGTCGCAGACCGCATGCGCCACCGCCGGGTCCATCGCCTGGTCCTGGTAGGTGTACGGGATCTGCCCGGCGTGCCAGCGTTGCAGGTAGGCCAGGAACAGCGCCGGCAGCATCGCCACGCTGTCGATCGGCTCAAAGCGCGCCAGCCGCTCGCGGACCGTCGGCGCGATGAAGCCGGGGATCTTGCTGAACCCGTCCATCGCCACGCGCTGGTTGGTGTCGCGGATGGCGGGGTTGCCGAAGCGGTCGAGCACCACGTCGCGGTAGGTCGGCAGGTCGATCGGGCACGGATGCTCGGGCGTGTCGAGGACCGGGATGGTGTCGTCGGTGACGTAGTCGAACGCGAACTTGCGGATGACCGGATCGTGCGTGCCCTCGTGGATGTAGAGGTAGCCGACCAGCGTCCCCGCCCAGGCGATGCACGAGTGCGTCGCGTTGAGCAAGCGGATCTTGGCTTCCTCGTAGGCGTCCACCGACTGCACCATCTCGACGCCGACGGCTTCCCACGCGGGGCGGCCGGCGATGAAGCGGTCCTCGATGACCCACTGGATGAAGCTCTCGCCCATCAGCGCGGCAGGGTCGTCCACGCCGGTCGCGGCCAGCACGCGCTCGCGCACATCGGGCGTGGGGCGCGGCGTGATGCGGTCCACCATCGCGTTCGGGCTGGTGGTGTTGGCCTGCACCCAGTCGAGCAGCGCGGCGTCACCGACCAGTTCGATGAACTGCAGCAGCCCACCCCGCGAGCGGTCGCCGTTGTGGCGCAGGTTGTCGCAGTTGAGCAGCGTCACCGCGCCCGCGCCACTCGCCATGCGCGCACGCAGGATGGCGGTCAGCGCGCCGTAGATCGTCGAGCCGGGACGGCCGGCACGTGCCGAATCCAGGTCAGCGCGCAGGTCGGCGAAGGTGGCGAGGTCGAGGCGGTTCTGCGCGTCGAGGTAGTAGCCGGCCTCGGTGACGGTGAAGGAGATGATCTTCGTGTCGGCGCTCGCCCCTTGCGCGATCAGGCCGGCGAGGTCGGACGTGTACGGGATGACGCGGCGGATCGAGGTGATGCGCTCGTAGCGGTGTTCACCGGCCGGGGAGATCGTCTCCAGCGTGTAGGCGCCACCTTGTGCCGCCAGCGCGTCGATCGTCTCGGCCATGTCGGGCCGGGTGTTGCCGCCGGCAAGCTGCCACGCGGTGTCGCCGGTCTTGCCCAGTTCGTGCAGGTAGACGGCCAGGTGGGCGCGGTGGAACGAACCCAGGC
>NZ_JAAFKF010000162.1 GCF_013299175.1 Sphaerotilus sp. | reverse complement strand
CGGGGCGCTGATCTCGGGTGGTGCGGACACGGCGGACGCCAAGCTCGCCATCATGGAAGAGTGCGGCTTCACCGTCACCCGCAATCCCTCCGAGATGGCCAAGCTCCTCAAGGCGCTGCTCAAGTAATCTGCTCAATCCGTTCCAAGCGGGACACGAAAAAGCCACCCCGCGGGGTGGCTTTTTGCATGGGCAGATCCGCTGGAAAACCGCCGCTCAGCGGCCGTAGGTCGCCGTGAACGACGCCTTGCCCAGCATCTTGTCGCCCAGGCCCTTGTTCAGCACGAAGCCGTGCAGCGCAGCCGAGCCGGTCTTGGGGATGCCGGCTGCGGCGTGCAGGTTGTCCACGCCGAGCGCGAAGACGGTGAAGATGTAGCGGTGCGGCTTGTCGCCCACCGGCGGGCACGGGCCACCCCAGTTGCCGTTGCCACCCGTGGCGCCGGTGTCGAAGAAGTCGCTGTGGCCGCCATTGGCACCGGCCGGCAGCTTGGCTGCCGCGTTGCCCGCCCCTTGCGCCAGCGAGGTCACGGACGCGGGGATGTTGTAGACGCCCCAGTGCCAGAAGCCGCTGCCCGTCGGGGCATCCGGATCGTAGACCTGGACCGCGTAGGACTTGGTGCCGGCCGGCGGGTTGATCCACACCAGCATCGGCGACACGTTCTCGCCCTTGCAGCCGAAGCCGTTGAGCACGAACTTGTTGTCGATGGTGCCGCCTTCGGCGATGTCACGGCTGGCGAGCACGAAGTCGCTGGCGGGCTTGGCGGCTGCCGCAGAGGCAGCGACCGGCATCGAGCCGGAGCAGCCCGTCAGCAGGGCCACCGCGGCAACCGCAGCCGCCAGGAGGACCGATGAAGAAGGGAAATGAATGCGGGTCATGGGCAGGTTCTCCAAAGTCTGGGAGGGGCATTCTGGCAGCATGCAGGCATCCGGTTCACCCCATGAACCCGAGGTCTTGGCGTGGGAACAGGTCCAGTTCGCCTGGAAACACCTGCGTGCTCAAGGCCGAGGCGCTCACGCCGAACCACCGCCCCAGCGTCGCGCCCGACTGCTGGAAGCCGAGCCGAGGGATCCACACGCCGCGGCCCGAGGCATCGTCCGGCCCGCCCAGCGTGAAATCAGGGAACTCGCCGTACAGCCCGCCCTTCACCGCACCACCCACCACCAGGGACGTGCTGCCCCAGCCGTGGTCGGTGCCGCTGGCGTTCGGGCTGAGGGTACGGCCAAACTCGGACGCGGTGAACAGCGTGACGCTGCGGTCCAGTCCGGTCGTGGTCAGCGTCGTCTGGAACGCATCCACCGCAGCGGACAACTGCGCCAGCAAGTCACCGTGCTGCCACGCTTGCCCGCCGTGGGTGTCGAATCCGCCCAGGGTGACGTGGTAGACCTGACGACCGGGGCCCAGCTTGGCATGGGCGGCGATGAGCTGGGCGGTGGTCTTGAGCTGGGCGCCCAGGCTGGTGGACGGGAACGTCGTTCCCAGTGGCGCCGCGGTGGCGGTTTTCAGCGTGTTCGCCAACGCGATGCCATCGGCCAGTGACTGGTTCGCGGCATTCGACAGGCGGTTGCCAGTGTTGGTGGCCAGCACCTTCTGCAGCGCCTTCATCCGCTCGGTCCCGTCCGCCTGCGGCCACAGGTTGAAGCCATTCAGCGCCACGCCACCGCTCTCCGGCAACAGATTGGCCAAGGTGGATGCGCCCTGCACGAACTGCCCCGCCGTGCCCACGGCCACTGCGTCCAGCGCACGCGCGCCCCCCAGCACATCCATCAGCCGGCCACCCCAGCCGGTGGCGCTGCCCGCCCCCAGTCCGGACTGGACCTGCACCTGCTGATCGGGATGCGAAAACAGCTCCCCCGGCGCCTTGCCACCGGCCAGGTACTCCGCCTTGGTCAGCGGTCGGCGCAGGCTGCCGATGTTCAGCAGCACCGCCACCTTGCCTTGCCCGTACCAGCGGTCGATCGGCGCCAGCGCGGCATGGAAGGCGAAGGACTGGCTGCCAGCGGCGGGGGCGGTCATCAGCGGGCTGTACCGGGCCGGCGTCAAGCCCGTGCCCGACAAGGCCAGCCCCGCCGGGCCGCGCAGCCGCGCGTACTGGGCCTGGCGCACCGGGTCGAGCGGCACGACCATGTTGGCGCCGTCATTGCCTCCGGACAGGAACACGCAGACCAGCGCCTTGTAGTCGGACACCGCCGCCTGCGCCGCGCCGCTCAGGCCCAGCAGCCCGACGGACGCCAGCGTGGCCGCACTGGCCGCCTGGGTGGATTGACCCAGAAACTGGCGGCGGGACAGGATTGCGTCGTTCATCATTTCTGCACCACGTAGTCGCCGGTGATGGCGGTCAGGTAGAGCGCGGTCAGCGCGCGCTGTTTCAGGTCGCTGGTCTTGAACACCGCTTCGCCGATGGTCTGGCGCGTGCTGGCGGACAAGCGGCCCTGCAGCAAGGTGCGCTCGACCAGGGCCATCAGCGTCTGCGGGTTGCCGGCCACGGCCAGGAAGGGCGAGAGGTCGATGCGCAGCGAGCCGGGCAGTCCGCCGTCGAGCAGCGCCAGCACGAAGTTCGCCCGGCGCACCGCCTGGCTGCCAGCGTAGAGCTGGAACTCCGGCCCGACCAGTCCCGACCCGCCCGGCAGGGGTGCCATGGGCGAGTAGAAACTGAACACGCTGGGGGCATCGGCCGGACGCTCGCCCATCAGGTAGTAGTCCCAGAACACGTTGTGGCCACTGATCACCTGGCCGCCCAGGGCACGCACCAAGGCCAGCGTATGCAGCAGCGGATCGCGCAGATGGCCCGCATCGGCGCCCGGTGCAGAGCGGGCCTCGGTGTCCAGCAGGACGGCGCGCAAGGTCGCGGCCAGGTTGCCGCCGGACTGCTTGAAGACCGTCGCCACGCGCTGCACATAGGCCCGGCTCGGGTTGCTGGTCACGAAGTGGCGGATCAGGCGCAGCGAGATGAACGGCGCCACGTTCGGGTGCGCCATCAGGTTGTTCATCACGGCGTCGAAATCCTGCGCCGCCGTCTGGCCGGCGGGGAGGACCACGCCGTTCAGCAGCGTCTTGGCGCCCCGGTCGTGGTACTGCTCGCGGGCCACCAGCGGCGCGGACATGTCCTCGAAGCCGTTCGCGAATCCCCAGCCGCTCAGCGCGCGGGCGAACGCGCCGATGCGGGCCTGGTCGTAGGTGGGGATGGTCTTGCCATTGGCGTCCAGGCGCGGCGAGCCGTCCAGGTTCAGCTCCACCAGCCCGATGGAGAAGAGCTGCATCACCTCGCGGGCGAAGTCCTCGTTCGGCGCGGGTGCGCGGCTGTGGCCGAGGCCCAGGTACTTGCCCATGGCCGGGTTGAGCGTCATCTCGCGCAGCAACGCGCCATAGTTGCCGAACGCATGTTTCGACAGCGTCTGCAGCCACGGCGAGAGTTCCCGGCCACTGGCGTTCTTGCCCGCCGAGACCACGAGGATCTGCGACAGCGCGAACACCATGCGCTGGCGCAACTGGTCGGGTGCGGTGCCCATGGCCATGAACCAGGCTTCGCGCACGGGATCGGTGCTGTCACCCCCAGCGGCGATGGCAGTGGCGGGCATGGCGAGCTGGCCGTCGATCCAGGTCGCGGCGCTGATCTGGCGTGCGCGGGCGATCTCGGCAGCGGTCGGGCCGAAGGTGGCCTGTTCCAGCAGCCGCGCGGCAGCGACTTCGGCGGCGTCCACCACCGGGGCCTGGAAGACGGGCGGCGTGGTAGTCAGGCTGGTGGTCAGACTGGTGATCGGCGTGGTCGGCGTCGTGGAGGTGGTCAGTGTCCCCGCCGTCGCCGTGCAGTCGTGGCTGGTCGGCGTTGTCCAGACACCCGACTCGCATTTCAGGGTCGCCAGGCCCGTCACACCCGACAGCGTGTTGCGCACCGTCACCGAGGTGCCGGAGGGCGTGGCGGCCAGCACACCTGCGCAGGATTTTCCGGTCAGCGGAGTCGTCCATGCCAGCGACTTCGCCGGGCAGGACATCTGCGCCGGCGTCTGGGCTTGCGCCGCCGACGTGAACACGCACGCCAGTGCCAGCCAGCGTCCGGCGCGCAGAACCTCCTGGGCAAGGGACGTGACAGGAAGAGGAGAAACGGCTTGGGGGGATTTCATGGGGCCTTCTGCATGCGATCCGGAGGGGGACACTGGACCTTGACACGCAGGCCCTGTCCGGACGCATCGGCCATTCAGGCGCCACCTTGAGCGCGGGGGCGGCGGGTGTGCATACTTGGCACGCATCTGACAAGTCGTGCGCCCTGACAACACCACTGAACATCCCCGCCATGCACAAGAACCGCCTGGAAGCCTTCAGCGACGGCGTGATCGCCATCGTCATCACGGTCATGGTGCTGGAGTTCAAAGTCCCGCACGGCGAGCACCTGAGCGACCTGCTGCCGCTGTGGCCGGTGTTCCTGAGCTACGTGCTGAGCTTCGTGAACGTCGGCATCTACTGGAACAACCACCACCACCTGATGCACGCGGTCCACCAGGTCAACGGCGCGGTGCTGTGGGCCAACCTGAACTTGCTGTTCTGGCTGTCGCTGATGCCTTTCGCCACGGCGTGGATGGGCGAGAACCACTTCGCCGCGACACCGGTGGTGGTGTACTGCCTGGACCTGTGCCTGTGCGCCGTGGCGTACACGGTGCTGCAGGGGCAGATCATCCGGCTCGAAGGCGAGCAGTCCGTGCTGAAGGCCGCCGTGGGCCGCGACCGCAAGGGCAAGGTCTCGCTGGCGAGCTATGTGCTGGCGATCGCGCTGGCGTTGGCGGGCTGGCCGGGGCTGGCGGGGGGGCTGGTGGGGGTGGTGGCGTGCATCTGGTTTGTCCCGGATCGGCGCATCGAGCGCACGCTGGCGGGCGAGGCGGGACAATGAGGCCATGCACTACCTCCACACCATGGTCCGCATCACCGATGTCGATGCCTCGCTCCACTTCTACCGCGACGCCCTCGGGCTGGAAGTGGTCTCGCGCCGCGATGTCCCGCAGGGGCGCTTCACGCTGATCTTCCTGGCCGCACCGGGCAACACGGCGGCGCAGGTCGAACTCACCCACAACTGGGATCCAGAGGATTACGGCGGCGGGCGCAACTTCGGGCACCTCGCCTATGCGGTGGACGACATCTATGCCACCTGCCAGCGCCTGATGGACCACGGCGTGGTGATCAACCGGCCGCCGCGGGATGGGCGGATGGCGTTCGTGCGGTCGCCGGACGGGATTTCGGTGGAGCTGCTGCAGGCTGGGGCGGCGCTGGCGGTGGTGGAGCCTTGGGGGTCGATGCCGAATGTTGGCGTCTGGTGAGATGAAAAAAGCCCGGTCGGCTCACACCGATCGGGCTTTTCTTCGCAGGCGTTGATGCGCTGCGTGGGTCCGGCGGGAAGGTTACTTCTTGCCCGGCGGCAGATCCGTACAGCTACCGTGCGCGACCTCAGCAGCCATCCCGATCGACTCACCCAACGTCGGATGCGGATGAATCGTCTTCCCGATGTCCACCACATCCGCCCCCATCTCGATCGCC
>NZ_JAAFKF010000161.1 GCF_013299175.1 Sphaerotilus sp. | reverse complement strand
ATCAGCACCGACGACAGGTAGAGCGGGATCAGCGGATACAGCATGTCGGAGGCCGCGTCGTTGACCAGACTGATGAGTCCGATCAGCCAGACGGTGCGGGGCAGGGTGCGCAGGGAGGTCCACATGCGGGCCACGATAGCAGCCCGCAAGGGGAGGTCAGCGCCGCAAGGTCGCCCGCAGGGCCACGTTCAGCGGCGTGTGCGGCAGCGGCCCGAGCGCGGACGCCATCGCCCGGCCATCCAGCGTGTGCGGCTGCTCCCACAGGTAGGCCATCTCCGCCAGTTCGCGCCAGATCGGCACCACCCAGCCACCCGCCCGGATCACGCCCCACGGCAGCCCGCCGCGCCTGATCACCCCATGCGGCGCGAGGCCGAGTTCGCGGGCCAGGCGCTCGATCATGTCCAGCAGTTCGGCGCCGGTCACGTCGTGGCTGCGGTGGTGCCAGCAGCGAAACGCTGGTCCTGGCTCCGGCCGTGTCGCCGCGCGGACAAACGCCTGCGCCAGATCCGGCAGGTAGGTCCACGCATGCACCCGGTCGGTCGGGCCGGGGTAGACCAGCTTGCCCTTCGCGAGCGACTTGGTGATCGCCTGGTCGAGCCAGGTGCCCGAGCCGCTGCCAAAGAAATCACCCGCCCGGATCACGGTGCTGCGCAGCCGGCCGCTGGCGGCGCGTGACTGCAACTCGGCTTCCAGGGCGATGCGCAGCCGGCCTTTGCGGGTGCTCGCCGTCTGCGGGGTGTCTTCGCGCAGCGCCGTGGGCATGTCGGCGCCGAAGTTGTAGACATTGCCCGGCAGCATGAAGACCGCCCCGAGCCGCTCGGCCACGGCCATGCCTTGACGGGCCATCGGCAGCAGGTCGGCGGCCCAGCGTGTGTAGACCGGATTGGCGGCGTACACCACGGCGCGCACCCCGCTGGCGGCGGCCAGCGCGGTGGTGTCCGACAGCGCGGCGGTCACGGCCTGCGCACCCGTGGGGAGCATGGCCGGCGGGCGCCGCACCTGCGCCAGCACCTGCCAGCCCGCAGCGGCAAACGCCTGAGTCGCCGCGGCGCCGAAGCGGCCGTTGGCACCGAGGATCAGGACGCGGGGGGCGGAGGCGGTGGTCATGGCAGGGTCCGACAGCGGGTGGGGAAGGCGTTCAGTCTGGCGGGCCGCGGCGCATCCGACAATCGACGAAGTGTGCAAGCCAGCTATACAGTTCCGCATGGAAAACGCCCCCACCGCTTTTGACTGGACCCTGGTCCGCAGCTTCCTGGCCGTGCTGGACGCTGGCAGCCTGATGGGTGCTGCCCGCCAGCTCGGGGCGCAGCAGCCCACGCTGTCGCGCCACATCGCCGAGCTGGAGGCGCAGTTGAAAACACCGCTGTTCGAACGCACCGGCCGCGGCGTCGTGCCCACGGCAGCGGCGTTGGCCATCGCCGAGGCGGCCCGCGAGATGGCCGACGGGGCGCAGTCGCTGTCCCGTGCGCTCGCCCGCAACCGCGAGGCGACGGTCGGCACCGTGCGCGTGACCACCAGCCAGGTCGCGGCGGCGTGGCTGCTGCCGCCGGTGCTGGCGGCGCTGCAAGTGGCCGAACCGGGGGTGCAGGTCGAGCTGGTGGTCTCGAACGACGTGGCGAACCTGCTGCGCCGCGAGGCCGACATCGCGGTGCGCATGGTGCGGCCGGTGCAGTCCTCGCTGGTGGCGCGCAAGCTGGCGGACCTGCCGATCGTCGCCTGCGCCCACCGTGATTACCTGGCGCGGGCCGGCACGCCGCAGGCGCCGGTCGAGTTGCTCCAGCACCGCCTGATCGGCTACGACCGCGACGACACCGTCCTGCGCGGTTTCCAGCAGAGCGGCTTGCAGGTCACGCCCGCCCACTTCGCGCTGCGCACCGACGACCAGATCGCCAACGGCCAGCTCATCGCCGCCGGGGCGGGCATCGGCTTCGCGGCCTTGTATGCGCTGCGGCACTGGCCGGGCGTGGTGCCGGTGCTGCCGCAACTGGTGATTCCCGCGATGCCGTGCTGGCTGGCCGTCCACCGCGAGGTTCATGGCAGCGGGCTGGTGCGGCGGGTCTGGGATTTCCTGGCAGAGGCGATTCCCCGCACGGTGGGGCGCAGCGAAGGGGCCGGTCAGCCGCCGCTGGTGGTGTAGTCAAGCACCAGCACGTCGTCGAGCAGCGGCTGCAGCCGCGCCACGAACGCCTGGTGCGCCGGGTGCGGCAGGTAGTGGTCGCGGCCAGCGGCGTCGTCGAAGGTCAGCAGGAAGGCATGGGTGTAGCCGCGGGCCAGTCCTTCCGGGCTGACATCGGTGCCGGATTCGAGGGCGCGCACGGTGTCGATCGCCGCGGGCAGCGCGTGGAAGGCCGCGGTGATGTCGGCGATGGCGGCCGGGGTGGTGTCCGGCTTGAACTTGAGCAGCACGAGGTGGCGGAGCATGTGGATAACTCTGTTGATAAAATTGTGGATAACTGACCGTGTCCGTCAAGCGCCGAGGCCGCGCAGCACGTCCCAGCAGGCGCCCATCGTGTGGTAATCGGTCTTGCCGGCTGGGCTTTTTTCGTCGGAATAGGCGCGGTTGTCGGGCGTGCGGATGCGGTACCAGGCGCCGTGGACGTGATCGACCATGTGCGCCCAACTGTAGGCCCAGATCCGGTCGTGCCACTGCCAGTACGCGGCATCACCCGTGCGCACCGCCAGCAGCGCGGCGGCGGCGAAGCTCTCGGCCTGGACCCAGAAATACTTGTCCGCGTCGCACACCTCGCCGCCCGGCGCGAAGCCGTAGACGAGTCCGCCGTGCGTGTGGTCCCAGCCGTGGCGCATGGCGGTGTCGAAGAAATGCCGGGCGGTCGGGACGATCCACGCCGGCACCGCGTCGCCGGACGTGGCCTGTCGCCGCACCAGATGCACCTCCAGTTGCAGCAGCAGCTTGGCCCACTCGGTGAGGTGGCCGGTCTGGAAGCCCCAGGGACGGAAGATGTTGGTCTTGTCGTCGCGGTTGTAGTCGGGATCGACCGACCAGTCGGGGCGGTAGTGCTCCCAGACCAGCCCGCCCGACAGCCCGGCCAGCCGCTGTGTGACCGAGGTGGCCAGCGTCAGGGCGCGGTCGAGGTAGCGGGGGTCTTGCGTCGCGTCGAAGGCGGCGATCATCGCCTCGCAACTGTGCATGTTGGCGTTCTGGCCGCGGTAGGGGCCGACCTGCCAGTCGGGCGTCGCCTCGTCGGCGTAGAGGCCGTGCGCGGGTTCCCAGAAACGCTGTTCCATCAGGTCGAAGGTCGCGTCCAGCCCGGCGCGGGCCTCGTCGATGCCGGCCATCAGCGCGTGGGCGTGCGCCAGCAGCACGAAGGCGAGGCCGTAGCAGTGGTTCGTGCCGTCCTGCACCGTCGCCACGCGGCGTTCGCCATCCCAGTCGAGCTGCCACGCAAAACCGCCTTGTGGCTGCGCATGGGCATCGTGCAGGAAGCGCAGGCCGTGGCGCGCCGCTTCCTGGTAGGCCGGATCGCCGAAGCGCCGGTACGCCATCGCGTGGTTGAAGACGAAGCGCGTGCTGCTGACGAGGTGGCGCGTGCGGTGGTCGTAGACGGTGCCGTCGTCCTTGAAGAAGTGGAAGAAGCCGCCCGTCGGGTCGAGGCAGCGGCCGTCGTAGAACGCCAGCGTGTGGCGGATGTGGCCGAGCAGGAACTCGGGTGTGCGGAAAGCGGGGGTCGTCATGGTCGGTGCCGTGTTCACGGGGTCAGGCCCATCTGCTGCAGCCCGAGCGGGCTGAGGTCGGCGGGCGTGGCGCGGCCGGTGAAGTCGAGTTCGTAGTCCTCGGGCGCGAAGTCCGGGCTGCTGCGGCCGGCGAGGAAGTGGGCGGCCTGCCGCTCGGCGAAGCGGGCGTTCTTGTCGCACCACGGGGCGGCGCCGATGTAGATGACGTTGCTGTAGCCGCTGCCGGTGTGCTGGTTCTCGACGGCGTGGATCACGTCGGAGTGCCAGAAGACGGTGTCGCCCGGCTGCACCTCGGGGATCGACACCAGCCCGGCGAGCAGTTCCGGGTGCCACTGCATCGACGCACCGAGCGCCCGGCCGGGCTGTGCGCCGCAGAGGTCGCCTTCGGGCACATCGGGTTGCAGCGCCCGCAGCAGCATCCACGGCGTCGTGCGAGCGATGGGCACCAGCTTGAGCGTGCCGTCGCCGGGGCCTTGGCGGGTCAGCGCGGTCCAGCCCTGGAAGGTGCGGAAGGCGGAGCAGACGGCGGGGGAGGGAATTTCCTTCGTCGCCGTGCGGCCTTCGCCATCGAAGGGATTGAACGCGAGCGGGTCGCCCTGCAGCACCTCGCGGTACAGGTGCCGGAACGACGGCTCGCACCAGCGTTCCACCGAGCCACCGTCCGAGTGCGGCGACAGGCCGAGCGTCGAATCGCCGGCTTCGCGGCGGCGGATGCGGTCGGCGTAGTTGAACTGGCGGTCGGGGTCGAAGAAGCGGGTGATGCTGCCGTCCGGGCCGGGTTTCTCGAAGGTCCACAGCCGGTTCAGCCACGCCCGCGTCACGGCCAAGTTCGGGTGCTGGCGGGCCTGCATCTGCGGCTTGGACCAGTAGAGGCTGAAGATCTGCGGCCGGCCGGCGGCCAGGGCGCTGAAGTATTTGTCGAGGCCGGCCTTGTCCTTCATCCGCAGCAGGTAGCCCACCTCGTCGATGTAGCGCACCACCTCCTCGTTCCACTCGGCGATCTGCGCCGGGTCGAACACACCGCGGATCACCGCGCAGCCGCGGCGGTGGACACGGGCGACCTCGGCGGGCGAGACGCGGCCGGCGGCGATGTCGGCGTAGGCGATCTCGGGGACGGCGTGGCCGCTCGCCATCTCGCTGCGGATGGCCGAGACCTCGTCGTTCAAGGCTTCGGTCAGGCGGGTAAAGCGGCCGGCGAGGTTGGGGATGTCGCTGCGCAGTTGCCGCTGGTTGGCGCGCACGGCGGCGGGGATGTCGTGCATCCAGGTTTCCATGATGGGTTCCTTCTGATTCCGAAGCCCCCCTCCCGGCCTCCCCCCGCTGGGGGGAGGAGAGCAAGCGCGAGGCGTCTGGCTGTCTGTCCTGCTCCCTCCCCCAGCGGGGGAGGGTTGGGGAGGGGGTTTTCCACGTCAATCGATCTGCCGCGCCCGCCCACTGGCCGCACTCGCCAGCCCCGCCAGCGCCACCGCCATCGAGCGTTCACCATCCACCCCCGTGGCGAGCGGCGCCCCCTGCCCGGCGCAAGCGCGCACGAAGGCGTCGAAGCCCACTTCGTACAGATCGACCGCCGGCACCTCGACCTCCCGCTCGCCCGCCGCGTCGCGCAGCCACAGCCGCCCGGCGCCGGCCTGCGTCAGCGAGCCTTCGGCGTAGAGCGCGCCTTCGGTGCCGAGGACGTGCAGCCGGGTCGCGGCGTGTCGGGCGACAAACGATTCGTGCGTCTGCGCCAGCACGCCGCCGTCGAACTCGATCAGGCTCATCGCACTGTCCTCGACCTGGCCTTGGCCGAGGCCGTGCTGGCGCGTGACGGTGGTGATGCGGCGCGGTTCGGCCTGCAGCAGGAAGCGCAGCAGGTCGCCGTCGTGGACGAGGATGTCCAGCACCACGCCGCCGCCCGCGCCGGGGGCGTCGATCCGCCAGCCCTGCAGGTGCGGCGGCAGGTAGACCGCGTGC
>NZ_JAAFKF010000160.1 GCF_013299175.1 Sphaerotilus sp. | reverse complement strand
AGCGGCAGGTCACATTCGGCCAGCACCGGGCCTTGTTCGATGTGGACCTCGACGAAGCCGAGGTAACGCGCCGGGTCGCGCTTCAGGGCGGGGATGTCGTCGATGCACAGCCCGGCGTGCTGCATCGCGGCGCGCATCGTCACGCCGTCCGCGTCGGTCTGGTCGAGCCACGCCGGGTCGAACTGGCCGACCAGCGCGCCCGAGCCGAGGAAGGTCGCCTTGTAACGCTGGCCCTCCTCCTCCGCGAAGCCGATGACTTCGATGCCGAACGGCAACCGGCGCCCGGCCCGGTGCAACTCGGCGACCACGGCCATCGGCACGAAGATGCCCAGCCGCCCGTCGTACTTGCCGCCGTTGCGCACGGTGTCGTAGTGGCTGCCGGTGAGCAGGCGGGGTGCGGCGTGGTCGGTGCCGTGATCGACACCGTGGTAGACGCCGACGACGTTGCCCACCGCGTCGATCTCCACCTCGTCGAAGCCGCAGTCGGCCTTCATCCAGTGCGACAGCCGCTGCGCACAGGCGCGGTGTGCGTCGGTCAGGTAGGTGACGGTCAGCTCGCCGCGCTCGGCGTAACCGGGGTCGCTGTGCTGCGCGAGCTTCTCGGCCCAGTCCCACACCCGGTTGCCGAGGTCAGGCGACACGCCGAACTTGTCGTTCAACCGGATCTCGGCGATGCGGTGGATGTTGCGCAGGCACTCGCCGCGCTCGAAGTCCACCGGGTTGCCCAGGCGGCGGGCGAAGGTGGCGATGATCTCGTGCCGCCCCAGCCCCAGGCCACGCGGCCCGCGCACGGCCAGGATGAAGGGGAAGCCGAACTTGGCGTTGTAGTCGGCGTTGAGCTGCAGCAACTGCGCGAACTCGGCGGGCGTGCAGTCGGTGAGTCCCGCCTTGCCCTGCTCGTTGGTGGACTCGGCGGTGAGCGTCTTCGACACCATCGCCTTGCCGGCCAGCTCGGGGTGGGCGCGGATCAGGGCGAGCTGCGGCCCGGTGCCGGCGTCGCGCACAGCCGTGACCAGCGCGTGTTTCAGCCCGGCGAGGCTGGTGAAGGGCCGCAGTGCCGCGGCACGTTCGGCGATCCAGGGCGAATGTTCGTAGGTGCCGTCCAGCAGCGCGACGAGTTCGGCGGGCGTGGCGGCGTTGAGCTGGTCGATCGTCAAGGGCGTCAGCGGCATGGCGGTCACTCCCACACGAAGGCGGTGTCGGCGTTGAAGGGGTGCGTCTGCTGCCAGTGGCGGGCGATGTCGAGGCGGCGGCAGACCCAGACGCGGTCGTGCGCCTGCACATGGTCGAGGAAACGCTGCAGCGCCCGCATCCGCCCCGGTCGCCCCAGCAGGCGGCAGTGCATCCCGATGCTCATCATCGACGGCCGCTCGTCGCCTTCCGCGTAATGCACGTCGAAGGCATCGCGCAGGTACTGGAAGAACTCGTCGCCGTGGCTGTAGCCCTGCGGCAAGGCGAAGCGCATGTCGTTGCAGTCGAGCGTGTACGGTACGACGAGATGCGGGGCGAGTGCGCCGTCGGTCTTGCGCACCTGCAGCCAGAACGGCAGGTCGTCGCCGTAGTAGTCGCTGTCGTAGGCCAGCGCACCCAATTCAGCGCCGTGGTCGGCGACGAGGCGGCGGGTGTTGGGGCTGTCGCGGCCGGTGTACCAGCCGAGTGGCCGCTCACCGGTCAGCCGCTCGATGATCGCCATCGCCTCATCCATGTGGGCGCGCTCGGTGGCCGGGTCGATGTTCTGGTAGTGAATCCACTTCAGCCCGTGGCAGGCGATCTCGTGGCCCAGCTCGCGGAACGCCGCCGTCACCTCGGGCGAACGCTGCAAGGCCGTGGACACGCCGAAGACCGTCAGTGGCAGGCCGCGCCGCTCGAACTCCCGCAGCAGGCGCCAGACACCGACCCGCGCGCCGTATTCGTAGATGCCCTCCATGCTCAGGTGCCGCGCCGGGAAGGCGGGCGGGTTGAACATCTCGGAGAGGAATTGCTCGCTGCCCGCGTCGCCGTGCAGCACCGAGTTCTCGCCGCCCTCCTCGTAGTTCAGCACGAACTGCACGGCGACCCGCGCCTGTCCGGGCCATTGCGCGTGCGGTGGATGGCGGCCGTGCCCGAGCAGGTCACGGGGATAGCGGGGTTCACCGGGGTGTGCTGCAGTGCTCATGGTTCGGCGTGATTGACTGGTATTCCAAAGTGTATACACTTTTGAGACCCTGACACACAACGACCTGAAGGACCGCAATGGGACGACTCAGCACCCATGTGCTCGACACGATGAACGGCTGCCCGGCGGCGGGCATGGCCGTGCGGCTGGAGCGGCTGCTGGCCGACGGCCGCGTCGAGCCGCTGCACACGCTCACGCTCAACGACGATGGCCGCAACCCCGACGGCCCGCTGCTCGCGGCGGACGCGATGGTGGCCGGGCGTTACCGGCTGGTGTTCGCGGTGGCGGCGTATTTTCGTGCCCGCGGCGTGGCGCTGCCGGAGCCGGCCTTTCTCGACGAGGTGCCGATCGACTTCGGCATCGCCGACGCGGCCGGGCATTACCACGTCCCGCTGCTGGCGAGTCCGTGGGCGTATTCGACCTACCGGGGCTCCTGATACGGGGCACATTGTTTGGCACGGGTATTGCTGAAGGCACTCAACCCCTCTTCGAAAGACACCCATGAAACATTTCCTGCTCGGTGCCACGCTGGCCAGCACCGCCCTGCTCGGCGGCACCACGAACGCATGGGCCCAGTCGGCCGTCACCCTGTACGGACTCATCGACGCCAGCGTCGGCTCGAACAAGGCCCCTGGCGGCGCCCGCTTGCGCGGGGTGGACAGCGGCAAGATGACCACGAGCTACCTGGGCTTCAGCGCCACCGAAGACCTCGGCGGCGGCCTGTCCGCCGTGGTCAAGATGGAGCATTTCCTGCGCGTGGACAACGGCGAAGCCGGCCGCTTCAACGGCGACGCTTTCTGGGCACGCAACGCCTATGTGGGCCTGTCCAGCAAGTCCGCCGGCACAGTGACCCTCGGACGCAACACCACGCCGCTGTTCGTCTCGACCCTGCGGATGAACGCCTTCGGCGACTCCTTCGGCTACTCGCCCAGCATCCGCCACTTCTTCGCCAGTGGCACGGTCACGGGCGACACCGGCTGGAGCGACTCCATGCTGTACACGAGTCCGCGCTGGGCTGGCTTCAGCTTCGCGCTGATCGGTGCGCTCGGCGAGGGCAGCAACGGCCGCAACTGGGGCGCGAACGCCGGCTACGCCGAGGGCCCGGCCGCGGCGACCGTGACCCTGCAAAGCGTGAAAAAGGACGGCGCCACCGCAGTGGCCGACACCCGCACCTGGCAACTCGGTGGCAGCTATGACTTCGGTGCCGCCAAGCTGTTCGGCCAATACGGTCGGGTGAAGAACGAGACGGTCGTCAACCAGTACCGCATCACCGAGATCGGCACCAAGGTGCCCATGGGTGCGGGCGCCGCGCTGGCGCAATGGGGCAGGATCCAGCCGGACACAGGTGCCAGACGCGACACGCTGTCACTGGGCTACGACCACACGCTCACCAAGCGCACGGACGTGTACGCCGTTGCCATGCGCGACCATGTGGCCAACCTGTCCACCGGCCTGGGCTACTCGCTGGGCGTGCGCCACCGCTTCTGATCGGTGCAGCCGGTCGGGTGTCGGGTAACTCCGCATCCAATTGGTGCACAGAGCTGTATACAGTTGATCCACGTCGCCGCGGAGCCCCACTGCCAAGTGCGGTTGCGACGTTTTCTCCCCACAGAGCCCGCTGTGGTGGGGGGATGGTCCGGTACCTTGATACCGGGCCGTCCTACCTCCTAGGGATGTGATGGAAACCTATCTGCTCGACTGGGCCAACCTGCTGCTGCGCTGGGTCCACGTCATCACGGCGATCGCCTGGATCGGCTCGTCGTTCTACTTCGTCTTCCTCGACAACAGCCTGACCCCGCCCGAAGACGCCGCCCTGCGCGAAAAAGGCGTCGGCGGCGAACTCTGGGCGGTCCACGGCGGCGGTTTCTACCACCCGCAGAAATACCTCGTCTCGCCCAAGAAACTGCCCGAGCACCTGCACTGGTTCTACTGGGAAAGCTATTCCACCTGGCTCACCGGCTTCGGGCTGTTCACGGCGCTGTACCTGTTCAATGCCGGCACCTTCCTGATCGACAAGAGCGTGTTCGACTGGTCACCCGCTGCGGCCATCGGCACGGCGCTGGGTTTCCTCGTCGCGTTCTGGGTCGTCTACGACGTGATCTGCCGCGCCTTCGGGCAGAAGAAAAACGGCGATCTGATCGTCGGCGTCGGCGTGTTCGCGTTCGTCGTGTTCGCGTCGTGGCTGGCGTGCCAGTGGTTCGCGGGGCGCGCCGCCTTCCTGCTGGTCGGCGCGATGATGGCCACGTCGATGAGCGCCAACGTGTTCTTCTGGATCATCCCCGGCCAGCGCACCGTCGTCGCGCAACTGCGGGCGGGCCAGCCGGTCGAAGCCATCCACGGCCAGCGCGCCAAGCAGCGCAGCGTCCACAACACCTACTTCACGCTGCCGGTGCTGATCGCGATGCTGTCGAACCACTACGGCTGGCTCTACCAGGCGCCGCACAACTGGCTGGTGCTGGTGCTGTTCATGCTGGCCGGGGCGCTGATCCGCCACAGCTTCGTCGCCCGCCACAAGCAACTCGCACAGGGCAAGCCGGTGTCGTGGGCGCATGCCATCGCCGGCACGCTGGTCCTCGTCGCGCTGGCCGTGTGGCTCGCGCCGAAGCCGTCCGCCACCGCTGCGCAGCCGGCCGCTGCCGTGACCTTTGCCGAGGCCAAGGCCGTGATCGACCAGCGGTGCGTGCTGTGCCACAACGCGCAGGTGCAGAACAAGAACGTCGCGCTGCACACGCCGGAACTCGTGAAGCAGTACGCGCAGGCCGTGTACCAGCAAGCCGTGGTGCTCAAGGTCATGCCGATGAACAACGCCACGCAGATCACCGACGCCGAGCGCGCCGTGCTCAAACGCTGGTTCGAGGCGGGCGCACCGACGGCGCCCTGAGTCCCCTGCCCTTTCTCTGACCGGCTGGTGCTTCGGGCAGCCAGCCGAGGCTGCTGCATTGCCCGAACAACACGAGGAGACACCCATGACGACATCCACGGTCCACCCAGTGGACGAGAAACTGCCCACCGGCCGGCTGGCCGCGCTGGGCCTGCAACATGTGCTGGTGATGTACGCGGGCGCGGTCGCCGTGCCGCTGATCGTCGGGCGGGCGCTCAAGCTCACGCCGGAGCAGGTGGCGATGCTGATCTCGGCGGACCTGTTCTGCTGCGGGATGGTGACGCTGATCCAGTCGCTCGGCTTCGGGCGCTGGTTCGGCATCAAGCTGCCGGTGATGATGGGCGTGACCTTCGCGGCGGTCGGCCCGATGGTGGCGATGGCGAATGCCAACGGCGGCGTGGACGGTGCGCGGGCGATCTTCGGCGCCATCATCGGCGCGGGCCTGATTTCGATGCTGATCGCGCCGCTGATGAGCCGGCTGCTGCGCTATTTCCCGCCGGTCGTCACGGGCACGATCATCGCCATCATCGGCATCAGCCTGATGCGCGTCGGGGTGGGCTGGGCGCTGGGCGGGCCGCCGAATCTGGCGCAGAGCGTCGATGTGCCGAAGCTGGTCGCGATGGTCGATGCGGCCAAGATGACGGCCGAAGCCGCGTCCGCCCCGATCAAGCTCGGCCCGATCCCGATGGCCGACAACCCGA
>NZ_JAAFKF010000016.1 GCF_013299175.1 Sphaerotilus sp. | reverse complement strand
TTGGCAAAGCACTGACCTTCGACGACGTGTTGCTGGTCCCCGCGTACTCCCAGGTGTTGCCCCGCGACACCTCCCTGGCGACCAAGCTGTCGCGCAACATCACCCTGAACCTGCCGCTCGTGTCCGCTGCAATGGACACGGTCACCGAGGCGCGTCTGGCCATCGCCATCGCGCAGGAAGGCGGCATCGGCATCGTCCACAAGAACCTCAGCCCGAAGCAGCAGGCGGCCGAAGTCGCCCGCGTGAAACGCTACGAATCCGGTCTGCTGAAAGACCCGATCACCGTGGCACCGGGTGCCCGCGTGCGCGACGTGATGGAGCTGTCGCGCTCGCACGGCATCTCCGGCTTCCCCGTGGTCGAGAACGGCCGTGTCGTCGGCATCATCACCGGCCGCGACCTGCGCTTCGAGACCCGCCTGGACGCTCCGGTGCGCGAAATCATGACACCGCGCGAGCGGCTGGTCACGGTCAAGGAAGGCGCCTCGCTGGCGCAGGCCAAGGCGCTGATGCACCAGCACAAGCTGGAGCGCGTGCTGGTCCTGAACGACGACTCCGAGCTGCGCGGCCTGTTCACCGTCAAGGACATCACCAAGCAGACCACCTTCCCCAACGCCGCCCGCGATGCCCACGGCAAGCTGCGCGTCGGCGCGGCGGTCGGTGTCGGTGACGGCACGGAAGAGCGCATCGAGCTGCTGGTCCGGGCCGGTGTCGATGCCCTCGTGGTGGACACCGCCCACGGCCACAGCCACGGCGTGATCGAGCGCGTGCGCTGGGTCAAGCAGCACTACCCGCACGTCGATGTCATCGGCGGCAACATCGCCACGGGCGCAGCGGCGCTGGCGCTGGTGGAAGCCGGTGCGGATGGTGTCAAGGTCGGCATCGGCCCTGGCTCGATCTGCACCACGCGCATCGTCGCGGGCGTCGGCGTGCCACAGATCACCGCGATCGACAACGTCGCCACCGCGCTGCGCGGCACCGGTGTTCCGCTGATCGCCGACGGCGGCATCCGCTACTCGGGCGACATCGCCAAGGCCATCGCGGCCGGCGCGTCGACCGTCATGATGGGCGGCATGTTCGCCGGCACGGAAGAAGCGCCCGGCGAGATCGTGCTGTTCCAGGGCCGCAGCTACAAGAGCTACCGCGGCATGGGCTCGATCGGCGCGATGAAGGCGGGTTCGGCCGACCGCTACTTCCAGGAAAACGACGAGACCAGCAACCCGAACGCCGACAAGCTGGTGCCGGAAGGCATCGAGGGCCGTGTCCCGTACAAGGGATCGATGCTGTCGATCGTCTTCCAGATGGCGGGCGGCATCCGCGCCTCGATGGGCTACTGCGGCTGCGGGTCGATCACCGACATGCAGGACCGCGCCGAGTTTGTCGAGATCACCTCCGCCGGCATCCGTGAGAGCCACGTCCACGACGTGCAGATCACGAAGGAAGCGCCCAACTACCGCATGGAGTGACGCGCTTGAGCGACGACAAGCCGAAGGGCCGCACTGCGGCGATGCCCTTCATCATGATCACTGTGCTGATCGACATGGTCGCCATCGGCCTGATCATCCCGGTGCTGGCACCGCTGGTGGGCAAGTTCACCGGCTCGCAGGCGGACCAGGCGTTCTGGTACGGCGTCGTGACCTTCGCGTTCGGCTTCGCCAACTTCATCGGCTCGCCGGTGCTGGGGGCGCTGTCGGACCGCTACGGCCGCCGGCCCGTGCTGCTGCTGGGTTTCGCCGGACTGGCGCTGAGCTTCTTTGTCACGGGGCTGGCGACGGCGCTGTGGATGCTGGTGGCGGTGCGGCTGGTGAGCGGTGCGCTGCAGGCCAATGCGTCCATCGCGCAGGCGTATGTCGCCGACATCAGCAGCCCCGAGCAGCGCGGCAAGCGGTTCGGGCTGCTGGGCGCGATGTTCGGCATGGGCTTCATCCTCGGCCCCGTCATGGGCGGGCTGCTGGGGGCCATCGACCTGCACCTGCCGTTTTTCGTGGCGGGCGGGCTGGCGGTGCTGAACGCCATCTATGGCGCCTTCGTGTTGCCGGAGTCACTGCCGGTGGAGCGCCGCAGCCCGGCCATCGACTGGACCAAGGTCAATCCGGTGGCCTCCCTGCGTCGCCTGACCGAGCTGCGCGGGGTCGGCCCGCTGGTGGTCGTGATGGGCCTGTCCAGTCTGGCGCAGTTCATCCTGCACACCACCTGGGTGCTCTACACGATGTTCAAGTTCGGCTGGGGCCCGAAGGAAAACGGCTGGTCGCTGTTCGCCGTGGGCGTGATGTCGGTGCTGGTGCAGGGCGGGCTGATCCGCGTGGCCCTGAAACGCACGACGCCGCAGCGCATCGCCGTCATCGGCCTGATCTCGTCGGCCATCACCTACGCCTTGTGGGGCGCGGCGACCGAGGGCTGGATGATGTACGCCGTGATCGGGCTGAACGTCTTCGGTTTCATGGTGCAGGCCGCCATGCAGACGCTGGTCTCCAACGCCGCCGACGACGAATCGCAGGGCCGCACGATGGGCGCACTCGGCTCGCTCAACAGCCTGACCGCCGTGTTCGCGCCCGTCATCGGCTCGGCGCTGCTCGGCTTCGTGTCGCACCTGCCGCGTGGCGACTGGCGCATCGGCGCCCCGTTTTTCCTCTGTTCGGCGCTGCAGGTCACGGCCACCGTGCTCGCGCTGCGCCACTTCCGACGCCATCCCGCCACGCCGCCGCACCCGGCGCATGTGGTCGCCTGAGTTCGCCTGAGTTCGACATGCAACACGACAAGATCCTCATCCTCGACTTCGGCTCGCAAGTCACCCAGCTCATCGGCCGCCGCGTGCGCGAGGCCCATGTCTACTGCGAGATCCACCCGAACGACGTGTCGGACGACTTCATCCGGTCGTTCGCCCCCAAGGGCATCATCCTCAGCGGCAGCCACGCCAGCACCTACGAAGACCACCAACTGCGCGCGCCGCAGGCCGTGTGGGACGCGGGCGTGCCGGTGCTGGGCATCTGCTACGGCATGCAGACGATGGCGGTGCAGCTTGGCGGCACCGTCGAGTGGAGCGACCACCGCGAGTTCGGTTACGCCGAAGTCCGCGCCCGTGGCCACACGGCGCTGCTCCAGGACATCCAGGACTTCGCCACGCCCGAAGGCCACGGCATGCTCAAGGTCTGGATGAGCCACGGCGACAAGGTGACGCAGCTCCCGCCCGGCTTCAAGCTGATGGCGTCCACCCCGAGCTGCCCGATCGCCGGCATGGCCAACGAGGACAAGGGCTACTACGCCGTCCAGTTCCACCCCGAAGTCACGCACACGCTGCAGGGCGCGGCGCTGCTGACCCGCTTCGTGCGCGAGATCGCCGGTTGCCAGGGCGACTGGATCATGGGCGACTACATCCAGGAAGCGGTCGCGAAGATCCGCGAGCAGGTGGGCGACGAAGAGGTGATCCTCGGCCTGTCCGGCGGCGTCGATTCGTCGGTGGCGGCGGCGCTGATCCACCGCGCCATCGGCGACCAGCTCACCTGCGTGTTCGTCGATCACGGCCTGCTGCGCCTGAACGAAGGCGCGATGGTCATGGAGATGTTCGCCGGCCGGCTGCACGCCAAGGTCGTCCACGTCCAGGCCGCCGAGCAGTTCCTGGGCCACCTCAAGGGCGTCACCGACCCCGAGCAGAAGCGCAAGGTCATCGGCCGCGAGTTCGTCGAAGTCTTCCAGGCCGAAGCCGCCAAGCTCAAGGGCGAAGGCAACAAGGGCGCCAAGTGGCTGGCCCAGGGCACGATCTACCCGGACGTGGTGGAAAGTGGCGGCACGGCCAGCAAGAAGGCGACGATCAAGAGCCACCACAACGTCGGCGGCCTGCCCGCGACGCTGGGCCTGAAGCTGCTCGAACCCTTGCGCGAGCTGTTCAAGGACGAGGTGCGCGAACTCGGCGTGGCGCTGGGGCTGCCGCACGACATGGTGTACCGGCATCCGTTCCCGGGGCCGGGCCTGGGCGTGCGGATTCTGGGCGAGGTGCGGGCGGACTTTGCCAGCCTGCTGCAGCGCGCCGACCACATCTTCATCGAGGAGCTGCGCGCCACCATCGACCCCGCCACCGGCAAGAGCTGGTACGACCTGACCAGCCAGGCGTTCACGGTGTTCCTGCCGGTGAAGAGCGTCGGCGTGATGGGCGATGGCCGCACGTATGACTATGTGGTGGCGCTGCGGGCGGTGCAGACCAGCGACTTCATGACGGCGGACTGGGCGGAGTTGCCGTATGCACTGCTCAAGAAGGTGTCGAGCCGCATCATCAACGAGGTGCGCGGCATCAACCGCGTGACCTACGACGTGTCGAGCAAGCCGCCCGCGACGATCGAGTGGGAGTGAACGCGCCGCGATCGGCCGGGCACCTCAGCCGGTCGCGAACGCCAGGTTGAGCGCCTCCAGCAAGGCGTGGTTGACCTCCTGCCGTGTGGTGGCCGTGGCCTCGCAAGCCTCTTCGTGGTCGAAGGGGCCTTCGCTTTCGAGCAAGCGGGCCAGCCGCAGGTACGGCGCCAGCGGACCCCGGTCGTGGACGAGGCTGTCCTTGACTTCCATGGCGATCGGCATGTCCTCCAGCAGGGCCGCCATCGGCTTGCCCAGCATCTGGTCCAGCATCGAGAACGCGCCGCACAGGAACAGATCGCCGTGGTCGTCGGTGTTGCCCTGGCAGGCGGCGATCTTCTGCAGGAAGAAGGCCCGGCGGATGGACGCCTGCATCAGCGGGCGCGTCCGGGGCGTCTCGACCGACGACGCCAGCAGCAGGGCCACCCACTGCCGCAGGCTGGAGTAGCCCAGCATCATGATCGCGTGGCGCAGCGAGCTGACCTCCGAGCGCAGGTTGCAGGCGGCCGAGTTCAGGTAGCCCATCAGGCGGAACGAGAGGGTCGGGCTGCGGTCCAGACAGGATTCAAGCTTATCGACCGCATCGCCCTCGTCGATGCGCTTGAGCACCTCCAGCACGATGCGGATGTCGGATTCGCCGTTGCCGGGGCTGGCGGTGATGGCGTTGTGGATCGGCCAGCCCAGCGTGGCCGTGGCGCCGTGGCGGAAGGCGGATTCCATCTGGTCGAGCGAGCGGATGCCGGTCTGCAGGCGCTGCGCCCCTTCGACCGGCGAGCCGATCAGGGTGCGCTCGGCCAAGGGGTGTTTCGGTGGCAAGGGTTGCTGGCAGACCAGCGTGAGTCCACGGGCGGCCAGGTGGCCCAGGCGGTCCACGGCGGCGGGTTGCGCGAGGAGCTGCGCGCTGTATTCGAGCCACACGCTGTTGGGCAGTTGGTCGAGCGCGGGGCTGGCCAGGGCTTGCGCGGAGGGCACCGGCAGCATCCAGCAAGCCCCAGGGCCGCACAGGTAGCCAACCAGGCTGGGCAGCCACGGCTCGACCTCGATGGCCGGGGCGTCGGCGGGCGCTTGCCAGTCCAGGCGGATGGCCAGGAGCTTGCCGTGGGCGCCATGCACGGGTGCGTGCCGCAGGGTGATCTGGTTCAGGGGGGACGTGTGCTGCATGCCGGCGGCCTGTGGTGGGTTCAATGCGGGATCGAGGCGTCGAGGCTGGACAGGAGATCGGCCTGGAGGGCGCCCAAGGCGGTGTGGAGCTGCTGCTGCAATGCCACGGCCGCTGCGCCATCGCCTGCGCGGCAAACCGATTCCAGGTCCGACGCCACCTGGCGCGCCGTGGTCGCACCCAGCGCCCCGACCGCGCCTTTGTGTGCGTGGGCCAGGGATGTGAGGCGTGCCAGCTCCGTGTGGACATCCACGGCGGCCAGCTCTGCGCGCTGCGCATCGATGCTGGCCAGGAACATCTCGTTCAGCTCGCGCAGCAGGTCGTGGTCGCCATCCAGATGCGCCAGCGCGGCGGCTTCGTCCCGGATGGGCGGGTGCGTGGCAGCGGTGGTGACAGCGGTGGCGGTGGCTGGCGTGATCACCTCGATCCAGCCACGCGGGTTGGCGACCGGTGCTGGCGGTGCGGCGGGGTGCGGCAAGGCCAGCATCGGCTCCGGTGCGCCCGTGCGCGGCAGGGCGTAGGTGGCCACTGCCGACCGCAGTGCCTGCTTGACGATGGGCTTGCTGAGGTGGCCATCCATGCCGGCGGCCAGACAGCGGCGCTTGTCTTCGGCCATGGCGTGGGCGGTCATGGCGACGATCGGGGTGCGGCGCACGCCGCCCAGGGCCTCCCGCTCGCGGATGCGGGCCGTGGCCTCGAAGCCGTCCATCACGGGCATCTGCATGTCCATCAGCACCAGATCGAACGATTCCGTCTCCAGCCGCTCGACCGCCTCCAGCCCGTTGGTGGCCTGGGCGACGATGTGGCCCATGCTTTCGAGCACGCGCACCGCCAGCTTGCGGTTGATCGGGTTGTCGTCCACCAGCAGCACGTACCGCTGCTCGCCCTCCGTCTGCGGGCCGTGTCCGATGCCGTTGCCGGTGCTGTCCTGGTCGAGCGAGCTGAGGACCAGACTCGTCGAGACCGCCAGCGCGTCGAACAGCGCCGACACCGAACCCGGCCAGCGCAACTGGTGGCCGAATTCCGCCGACACCGAGGCGGGCACCGGCGCGTCCACCAGCAGGATGCGGCCCGGCACCAGGGTTTGCGCACAGATCCTGGCCCATTGCTCCGGGGTGGCCAGCGGCAGCCACGAGGCTTTGACGAGCAGGGGCGGGGTGGTGGCGTTGCCGTCGGCGCCGAGCTTGCCCAGGATCTGGTTGGGTGTGCGCAGGAATTCGCAGGTCAGGCGCCACTGCTGCAGGTAGTGCGAGAGCACCTTGTCCGGCATGGGCGCCCGGTCCAGCACCCGGATCGGCGCCGATCCTGGAATGCTCACCACCGGCTGCACGGCCGCCACGGGCAGGCGCAGGCTGAAGTGGAAGGTGCTGCCTTCGCCCAGCGTGCTCTCCACGCTGAGCCGGCCGCCCATGAGCTGCACCAGGTCGTTGCAGATGGACACGCCCAGACCCGTGCCGCCGAACTTGCGGGTGATGGATTCGTCGGCCTGCGAGAACGGCGTGAAGATGTGTTCGAGCTTGTCGGGGGGAATGCCGGTTCCGGTGTCGCGCACCCGGAACTCGATCACCTGCGTGCCGTCCGCGCCGATCCCCTGCCGTGTGAACACGCTCAGCAACACCCAGCCCCTGCCCGTGAACTTGACCGCATTCGACAGCAGGTTGACCAGCACCTGGCGCAGCCGGTGGGCATCGCCCGTGACCAGCCGCGGCACGTCGCGCCCCATCGCCCATTCGAAGGCGATGCCCTTGTCGTGGGCGCGCTCCACCAGCAGGCGGGCACAGTGCTGGACGCAGTCGTGGAGGTCGAACTCGATCTGCTCCACCGTCATCTGCCCGGCCTCGATCTTGGAGAAGTCGAGGATGTCGTTGATCAGCGCCAGCAGCGAGTCGCCCGCGTTGCGCACGATCTGCAGCAGCTCACGCTGGTCCGCATTCAGGTCCGATTCGAGCGCCAGGCCGGTCATGCCGATGATGGCGTTCATCGGCGTGCGGATCTCGTGGCTCATGTTGGCCAGGAAGCGGCTCTTGGCCTGGCTGGCCTGCTCGGCCTGCTCGGAACGCTGGCGCAACTGGCGCTGCACGTCCTTCATGTCGGTCACGTCCATGACCACCGAGACCAGACCCCGCACCTTGTCGCCGTCCCGGTCGGGCACGTAGTGGAGCAGGTAGTCCCGCCGGCTGCCATCGGCGAGCTTGCGCGAACGCTCCAGCGTCTGGCGCTCGCCGCGCAGCGCCGCGCGCAGGCAGGGTTCGATCTGCGCAAAGACCTCCGGGCCGAACAGCTCCCGCTGCGTGTGTCCCACCATGTCGATCGGATTCAGATCGAACCAGCCCTGGTAGGCCGCGTTCGCCACCGTGCAGCGCAGTTCGGTGTCCCAGTGCGCCAGCGGGCCGGGGAAGTTGTCGATGAGCAGGTGCATCAGCCGTTCGCGCTGCTGGAGCAGCCGCGCGGCCTCCTGCCGGGCGGTGATGTCGGTGCCGACGCAGAAATAGCCGGCGATGGCACCTTGCCCGTCGTGGTCGGGCACCAGGCGCATCTCCAGCGTGGTGTGGCCGGCCGGGCCGTAGCGTTCCAGCTCGAAGTGCTGCAACTGACCCGCCAGGGCGGGTTCGCCGCAGGCGGCGACATCGGCCGTGACCATGCGGCCGAGCGCGTCCTCGCGGGTCAGACCGACCCGCTCGCACTCGGCCTGGTTGATGAAGCGGTAGCGTTGCTGGCGATCGACGTAGGCGATGCACAGCGGCAGCCGGTCGGTGAGTTCCCGCAGGAAGGCTTCGCGTTCTTCGGCGCGCTGCCGGTTGCGCTCCAGGTCGGTCTGGAGCTGCTTGCGTGCGGTGATGTCGGTGCGGATGGAGATGTACTTGACGATGCGCCCGCTGGCGTCGGAGAACGGCACCACCACGCTGTCCACCCAGTAGAGCGCACCGCTGCGCGCCCGGTTGCACACCTCGCGCCGCCATGGCCGGCCGGCTGCCACGGTCTGCCACATCTCGACCCAGAAGCTGCGCGGATGGACGTGCGCGTTGACGATGCGGTGCTTCTGTCCGAGCAGCTCGTTGCGCTCGTAGCCGGAGACGCGGCAGAAGGCGTCGTTGACCTCCGTGATGTCGCCGGTGCGGTCGGTCACGGACACCAGGAAATGCTGGTCCAGCGCACTGAGCAGGGCGGTGTTGTCGCGCAGCGCACCTTCCAGCCGCTCCTGGGTCTGGCGCTGGCGGGTGAAGTCGTGGCTGATTTCCAGAAAACCCACCACGGTGCCATCGGCGTTGCACAGCGGCTGTACCTCGGTGTCCACCCACTGGTCGCCAGTGTCCGATGGGCGGCGGGACGGCTCCAGCCGGCAGGGCTGGCCTTGGGCGATGGCCTGTTCTAACTGGCTGCGGTGTTCCGGCATGAGCGGGTAGGCGCCGAGCCGCTGCGCCTGCAAGCCACTGGCGAGGTCTGCCAGGGTGTGGACCGCCAGCCGGGTGAACCCCGCATTGCCCCAGGCGATGCACGCGTCCAGTGTCTGGATCGGTACGGCGGTGGCGTGGTGTTGCTGGAGCTGCACCAGATGCGCCAGCTCCTGTGTCTGCCCGTCCAACCGGGTCTGCAGCCGCCGATGCGCCTGGGCGGATCGGCCCAGCAGCCCTGCCAGCAGCACGCCGAACAGTCCGCCACCGAGTGCCAGCAGCCAGGACCGGCGGCTGTGAACGGCCTGTTCGGCGGCGGGCGTGCTGGCGAGCGTGAGCGTCACCGGGCGGCCGTTGAGTTCGAGGCGCTGGACCCGGCGGAACCAGGGGGCTGCGCCGGGGGCGGTGGTGTCGTGCAGCACCGGTGGCTCCGGTCGCTCGGCGTGTCCGGTGTCCCGCAGCGTGAGGGCGATGCGCCCGGTGTCCACGGCGTCTAGCCCCTGCAGCAGCTCTCCCGGCACCATGCTGACGAACACGGCACCGGTGGCAGCGGCCCGGCGCGCACGCGGTGTGGCGATGGACTGGCCCGGCAGGTAGACCGGCAGGATCACCCAGGTGCGGGACTCGCCTGGTGTGCCGGGAGCACGCAGGGACGGCTCGGTCTGGGTGGCCTGGCCGCTGTCGATGGCCCGCTGGAGCGCCTCGCGGCGCTGGGGTTCGGCACCGAGATCCCAGCCGGTGGCGTCACCTGCGGACGGCCACGTCTGCAGGAAGCGCACGCTGTATTGCGCCCCCAGGTCCACGCGCTGGGCGTGGCCGAGCTGGCGGATGCCCGGCAGGCGCCGTGGCAGATCCTGCAGCGCGACAAACTGCTCGAACTGGCTGGCCGAGAGGTCGCTCGCGCCCACCACCAGTCCGCGCAAGGCGTTCAGGGCCGTGGTGGTGTCCGCGAAGCGGCGCTGGAGTTCTGCTGCCGTGTGGTCGGCGGCCAGGTCGAAGGAATGCTGCGCGGCCTGGTGCTCTGCCTGGTACAGCCAGACGCTGCCCAGGGCGCAAGTGCCGGCGCCCAGCAGGCTCGCCAGCATCCAGGGACCAACGCTGGATCGGAAGCAACGCAGTACGGCGGACCAGTTCATGCCGGTGTTCTGTCTCGGACGCTAGGGATGGGTGAATTGTTCGCGCTCCCGGCGTCTTGCACGGTGAAAACTGGCGCGCTAAGCCCGGCCTGTTCCGGGACTGCGGGGTCTGGCGTGGCATCAAGATGGTGCGCCAGATACCGATAACGGCATTGGTAATGGGTAATGGCAATGGCAATGGCAATCGGCCACACCTGGCCACGTCAACCGGACTCTGCTACGACATGATCTCTCTGAATCTGCCGGCCGCATCCGCCGGCCGCTCGCAAGGCTGGGCGTTTCCCGATTCACATGCGACGCGAGACCCCCGCCTGGACCTCCTGCGGGGTCTGGTCTTCGTGCTGCTGTTCGCCGTGCATTTCGATGTCTTCTCCGTGTTCACCTACCTGTCGTGGGAGCGCATCGGGGTGGTGTCGTCGGCCGAGACCTTCGTGGCCTTGGCGGGGATCGTGGTGGGCATCGTGTTCGGCCGCAAGATGCGGGCGGACGGGCTGCGTGCCTGTGTCCGGCCGATGCTGGCGCGGGCGTGGGATCTCTACAAGGCGAACCTGCTGGTGATCCTGCTGGTCGGGGCGCTGCGGTATCTGCCGGGTCTGGACATGGACTCGGTGACGACCTTCTCCGATCCCTACACGGGCGCCATCTACCCGCTCTATCCGCTGCTGTCCGAAGGGGCGTTCAAGCTGGTGCTGGACGCCACCTTGCTGCGCTGCGGGCCGCACCAGTTCCAGGTGATCGGCCTGTACGTGGTGCTGTTCCTGTTGTCGCCGCTGGTGCTGTACTGCATCGACCGGCGCAAGACACGCTGGCTGTCGGCGGCCAGCTTCGCGCTGTATGCCTACAACTTCTTCCTGCCGGAAACCGTCTCCGGCACGGCCGAGATCCGCCTGACGGGTGCGCAGTTCGAATATGCGTTCCCGCTCGCCGCCTGGCAGTTGCTCTATGTCCACGCCGTCATCGCGGGTGTGTTCAAGGAGCAGATCGTCGAATTCCTGTCGCGGCCGTCGTCGCGCTGGCTGGTCTGGCTCAGTGCGACCCTGGCGCTGGGGTTCATGGTGTTCACGCTCAACCACCCGATGGACAAGTTCCCCGAGTGGACACGGCTGCACCTGATCGGCAGCGCGCAATTCCTCGATCTCTACGGCCGCTTCTTCCTCAAGCACAACCTCGGGCCGGGCCGGCTGCTCAACGAGGTGGTGCTGTTCATCAGCCTGTTCGCGTTGCTGACCGTGTGCTGGCGGCCGATCGAGCGGGCGCTGGGCTGGTTCTTCATTCCGCTGGGCCGCGCATCGCTCTACGTCTTCACGGTCCACATCTTCCTGGTCCTGCTGGTGGACAACCTGCCGCTGGGCCATTCGGAGAACTTCGTGCTCAACAGCCTGCTGCACGCGGGCGTGCTGGCGGTGGTGTGGTGGTGCGTGAAGAAGGAGTGGCTGTTCCGCTGGGTGCCGCACTGACCGGCTTGACCGCTGGTTCAGGGCCGGTGCTGGAATTCGAGCACCGTGTTCCAGGCTGCGGTCTGGAGAAAGCGGGCGATCTCGGGGTCGATGCCGGCGGTGTAGCGGCTGCCCACGGGCGACAGACCGGTGAGGGTGGCGAAGACGGTGCAGGCGGCGAGGTAGGTGCCGCGCATCGTCGGGTGGCGCAGGTCGGGCTGGTGCAGGCGGATGTCCGGCCGCTCCGCGAGCGCGCGGGCAAAGGCCAGTCCGGCCGGGATGACCTGCGCACCCAGGGTGTGGCCGGCGGCAACGTACTCGCGTTCCAGTACCTCCGTCATTTCCGGGCGATCCTGGTAAGCCCACGACATGAACAGCACCGGCTGCGCACCGTATTCCCGCACCACGCCCACCTGCCGCGCCATGTCGGCGTGGAAGCCCTCGCGCAGCGCGGGGTGGGTGGCGCACTGGCTGCAGTCCATCAGCAGGACCGAATCGAAGCGGCGCCCTTGCGGCGTGAAGACCACACCGTTGGACTCGTCGAAGCGGAAGGTGCCGAGCGCGCCGGGGCGCAGATAGGCGTGCAGATCGTGCCAGCCGATGCCGGCGCCGCTGATCGTGGCCGAGATGGCCTGGTAGGGCTGTGCGCGGCCACTGGCCTGCATCAGCGCCTCTACATGGCTGTGCATGCTGTTGTTGGAGTAGAAAAAGCTGTTGCCAACCCACAGCGCCGAGGTGGTGATGGCGGATCGGGTTGGCGCTGGCGCTGGCATTTGCGCCTGCACCTGCGCTCCACCAAGGCCCATCCCGAAGCCCAGCGTCAACAGGGGCAACAAGCACAAGCGCGGAGCACGGGCAAAGGTCTTCATGGGGTCACGGTGTGGTGGGGGATTGCAGGCCCGGGCAGCGGTGGTCCACGGGGTTGTCCACCCGCAGGACCGGGACACCGCCGCGCAGCGTGTGGTGCAGCGCCAGCAGGACGCTGGCGTTGGTGTCGAGTGTCAGCGCCCGGTTGAGTTCGCCCGACAGGTAGCGCCCGCCGTGCAGGCCATGGTCCGAGGGTTCGGTCTGGTCGGCCAGGGTGCGGGCGGATTGCGTGGCCGGCGCCGTGTCGATGGCCGACCAGAGGTAGGCGGACTTGGTGCTGAAGGTGGCCAGCGCGGGGTAGGGCTGCTGGTCGAACCCCGTGACCTTCCAGGCGTCTGCCACGGGCGTCAACTGTCCCTGCACGAACCAGGGTGGCCGGTCGAGCAACTCGTCGGCGACCATGACGGGTTGTCCGCGCCGTGCAGCCAGTTGGTGCTGGGCGACCAGGGCCGCGCGCGCCGCCGCCTCGAAGCAGCCGTCCAGCCCGCCGAACTCGATGATGCCGCGGGCGAAGACCTCGGGCGAGACCGTGCCGCCTTCGCGACGGTCTTCGGGAAACCGCACGCCGTCCGCCTTGCGCAGCAGCACATCGTCATAGCCGAACATCTGCGGCAGCACGACGCCCCACAGCGACAGTGCCGCCGCCGTCACCTGCTGGCGCCCCAGCCGCAGGTCGCGCTGCAGCAGTTCGCGCTCGCCCGTGTGCAGCACGCTGTGCAGTTGGCCCGCCGCCACCAACCGCTGCAGCCGCAGGCGGCCCACGACCGATTCGACTGCGGGGGCGAGGTCCGGCGTCGTCTGCGCCAGCACCTTCAGCCACAGCAGCAAGCGCCCGATGTCCTCGGCCGACCAGCCGCTGCCGATGGCCGAGCTGCGGGCAGAGAGGTCCAGCATCCGGCCAGTGCGGCTGTCGTACTCGCGGTTGAAGAGTTCCTGGTGGTAGAGCGGCAGCCCGCCCAGGGTGTTGAGCAACTGCCGCATGTCGGTCAGGAAGTCCTCCCGCTCGACGAACTGCAGCGCCAGTGCCGACAGGTAGGCGCTCACCGTCATGGCGATGTCGGCCCCCGAGGTCACGGGGTAGGCGTCCTTGCCGTTGACCAGCCCGGTGGTCGATTGCCGGTTGACCTGCACATAGCGCCAGGCGAGCAGGGCAGTGGCCCGCTCGGCCGGCGTCAGGCTGCGGGCGGCGCCGGCGCGGGGCTGGAACTGCCGGGGCAGCCGCACCGACTGCAAGGCCAGCGCCGACCCTGCGGCCGGCGGCGTGTCCATCTGGGCGGATTGCACGGCGACCGCCGTGCGCGGCATCCACGAAGGTGCCGGCCCGGCCGCCGTTGCCGGTGGCGCGGGCACTGGTGCGGGTGCGGGCACCGCGCCCGGTCCCGTGGCCACCCGCGGCTCGCGGGCGACGCCGCTCGGCCGTGGTGCGTCGGTGTGGTTCACGCTGTAGCGCGGCTCGGGGCGGGCGATCTCCTCGGCCGATGTCGGGCGGCCCGCGCCGGCCATGTACTGCGGCGTGATGTTGCTGAGATCGGTGGAGCCGTTGCGGGGTTCGACCAGGCCGGTGCGGGGTCCGGTGTAGGTCAGGATCTCGACCCGCTTCACCAGGTCCATGAGCATCTGCTCGTCCGCGCTCAGCGAGGGGGCGGACGTGGCGCCGCTCTGGGCCAGTTGGCGCTCCAGCGTTTTCCAGCGGGTGCGCAGCGACTCTCGGTCCTGCTCCCAGGCTCCGCCGGATTCGAGGTATTGCCGGATCGCATCCGACCAGCTCACGTAGGCGCGGGCATCTCCCGCCCGCTCGTAGGCGATGGTGGCCAGTACATGGGCGTAGGCGGATTCCCGCAGTCCGGCCGCTGTGCGCCGCTGGGTGGATTCCTCGGCGGCGCGCAGCCACGCCTCGGCCGCCAGCACGGGTTTGTTGTCGCGCAGGTGGACCCAGCCGGGTTGTGCCGATTTGGGAAATGCCTGGGCCAGTGCGCCCACGCTGGCGCAGGTCAGCAGGCAGGCGCTCAGCACCTCCAGGAGAGGCTTGCGTTTCACTTGCATTTCATGGGCGAGGTCGCATCAGCGCAGGAAGGAGCGGCCGTCGGTCGTGGTCGGTGCCTTGCACACCGGGCGCTCCACCGGGAAACAGTGCTGCGGCCGGGCGAACTGGTTGCCCAGGGTGTAGCCGAAGTAGCCGATCTGCGATTGCTTCGGGTACTGGCGGCCCTGCGCCTTGTACAGCAGCGCCTGCAGCACGAACGCATTGGTGGACAGCGTCAGCAGATCCTCGTAGCCCCCGGAGGCTTCGTAGCGGCCCTCGAACCAGCCCTTGTCATTCTTGTGCAGGGCTTCGACCGACAGCAGGAGCCGGTCGGTGTAGGCGTTGCGCGCCAGGGCCCACATGCCGAACACCGCCTTGGTCGCCACGAGCGACATGCCCTCGACCTGGCGGCCCTGGTCCGACAGGGTGTTCCACGCATAGCCGGAGGCGAACACGGTGTCGTAGACGAAGAACGGCGGCTTCTGCACCGGGTGGTCGGTGCGGGCGGTGAGGATGCCCTGCTTCTGGTAGCGCAGTTCCTGGATGCGGAAGATGTCTTCGGTGAGCTTCTGCAGCGTGTCGCTTTCCTGCCGGTTGCCGAGCAACTTCGGATCGCGCGGGTATTCCCAGCCGAACTCGATGCCCAGCAGGACATACGGCATCGTCACCACGGGCGCGATTTCTCCGGTCACGCGGTCGTCGCGGGCATCGACCTGGAGCTTGACGCCCATCACGTCGATCGCTTCCCACGGCGCCGTCACGGCCGATTTGCGCGTCTCGAAGCCCCAGGCGGCAAAGCCGGCGCTGGCGTACTGGAGGTAGCCGAGGCGGCCTTCCTGGGCGGGAGAGGTGCGCCCTTCCTTGCTGCCGGCGCCGAACAGCACGCCGCAGTCGTCGATGACCGGGCAGAAATTCCAGCGCAGCACCACCTTGTCGAAGTATTCGCGCAGGTGCGGGTAACGCTGGCCGGCGATCTTCATCCACGTCAGCAGCCGGCCGATCTCGATGGCCGACCAGCCGATGTCGGCCGGCTGGTTCGCGAAGTTGACCATCAGGCCGTTCTGGGTGTTGTAGACCCGGTTGGGCAGCGACAGGTTCGACAGCGGCATGTTGTTCAGGAAGTCCAGCAGCTTGGACACCCGCCGGTCGAACTCCAGCAGATCGATCAATCCCAACTGGTTGGCGGCCACCAGCGCGGCCAGGTAGTCGCCGATCTGCCAGACGGTCGTGGTGGGCACCTTGTCCACCGAGTTCACCAGCCCGGTGGCGGGCACGGTGTTGTTGTCGATGTACTTCCAGGCGGTTTTTGCCCAGTCCAGCTCCTTGGGCGTGAGCTTGCCCGAGCGGCCGACATGGCCGATCTGGAGCACCTCCTGCGTTGCGCGATCGACACCGCGCGCGACCACGCCGCAGCCGGTGCTGGTCAGCGCGGCCGCACCTGCCAGGACGGTGAGTAGTCTTTGAAGCGTTGGTCTTCGCATGTGATGCAACTCTCGGCAGTGTCCGGTGCGCGCCCCAGTGCCTTGAGGATGTTGGTGGGGCCGAAGATCCGGGGCAGCAGCGATCCTCTGCTCGGGTCCGATAACTGGCTGCCACGGCGCACGAAGATCGGGCGCGCGAGGCTGTTCTCGGCGAAGGGATCGGCGTTGGTGGATTCCCACAGCCCCCCATCGACCTTGCCCCATTTCAACAGCTTGCCCTGCACCTTGAAGAGCAGAGCTGCCAGCATGATTCCGTTGTTGTTCGCGGTTTGCGTCTTGATCGGGCCGGTGCCGTTCTCGAAGATGCCCTCGTAATAGCCCTTCTTGGGGTCATACGCGTCCACGATGGCGTCGAACAGGAGGTCGGTGTAGGGCGACTGCCAGATCGCCCACATGCCCAGCGCCGCCTTGAGCGAGATGGCCGACATCTCGGGGACATGCGTGCCGGTGTCGGTGATGGTGTTCCAGGCGTAGCCGGTGCTGTAGACGGTGTCGTAGACGAAGTAGGGCGCGCGGTCGAGCTGGTGTTCGGAGCGGGCGGTCAGGATGCCGGCCTCGCGGAACCGGTTTTCCTGGGCCTGGTAGACGCGGTGGGCGAAGTTTTCCATCCACCGCTGCGAGTGCTCGTTGTCGGCGGTGCTGCGGTCGTAGGGGTGGTCCCAGTTCAGCTCGATCCCGTCGAGCACATAGCTCTCGGAGACGACGTAGTTGTGCTGCGAGAACATGCGCGGGTCGCGCACGTCGTAGGGCACCTTGACGCCATAGATGTGGATCATGTTGAACGGCTCGGGCATCGAGGCCCGCGTCGTGTTGAACCCCCAGAGCTGGAAGCCCTTGGATGCGTACTCCTCGTAGCCCAGGCGGCCTTCCTGCAGGTACTCGGTCTTCTTGTCCTTGTTGACGCTGGCGCCGAACAGCGTGCCGTACTTGTCCACGGTGTTGGCGAAGTTCCAGCGCATCACCACGCGGTCGATGGCGTTGCCGTGTTCCGGGTAGCGTTCCTTGATGATCTTGAACCAGAGCAGCAGCCGGCCGATGTCCAGCGCCGAGAAGCCGATCTCGCCGGGGTTGTTGCCGTAATCCACCTTCTTGGCCGTCTTGGTGTGGTAGGCCTTGTTCGGCATCTCGCTGCGGAACAGCTCCATCGTCGTGAAGGTCCGCAGCAAGGCCACCAGCCACTTGTCGAACTGGCTCTTCTCGATGAGTTCCAGTTCGCGCGCAGCCACCAGCGCGCCCAGGTAGGACGCCGTGTCCCACATCGTGGTCGATGGATACTCGTTGACGGCGTTCACCAGCCCCGTCTCGGGCTGGTAGTTGTTCTCGAAGAAGGACCAGGCCATCTTGGCCATTTCCATCTCGCGTTTGGTGAGCGGGCCGCGGCGGTGGGGATAAGACCACGCGGGCAGCGGACTCATGTCCACCACGCCGATCGGGAAGTTGGCCGTGGCCGGCGCTCCAGTGCCGCAGGCCAGCACGACAGCAGCGGTGATTGCAAACTTGTTCATGGCGTGTTTCCCGGTGCAATGACCCATTACCAATTACCCCATTACCGATAGCGGATGAACGAACCCTTGCGGATGAAGGCGAGGCTTTCGAGGATCACCGCGTTGGTGTTGCCGTTGACGGACTTGTTGGTCTTGCCCGATTCCTCGTAGCGGCCGGCGAACCAGCCACGCTCCGGGTCGCTCAGGTCCGCGACCCCGTCGATCAACTGGCGGGTGTAGGGCGTGTCGAACAGCGCGTACCAGCCGAACGCCGCCTTGACGCTCAGCGAGCGGAAGGCCGAGGCGTCTTCGCCGGACTCGGTGATCGCGTTCCAGGTCTTGCCGTCGGAAAACACCGTGTTGTAGATGAAGTACGGTTTCTGGTCGAGGTGGTCCTCGGTGACGGCGGTGAGCTTGCCGGTGCGCTCGTGGCGGCGCTGCTGGGCGGAGTACACGCGCCAGGCCAGCTCGCGCGAGGCGCTGTCCCAGCCGAACTCCAGACCGTCGAGCACATAGGGTTCGCTGATGACGAAGTTCTGCGCGCCGAACACGCTCGGGATGCGCCGGTCGTGGGCCACGCGCACGCCGTAGACATCGACGTACGCGATCTGGCGGGCGTAGTTGTAGGAGGTGGTGACATCCTGGCCCATCAGCGAGAAGGTCTTGGCGGCGTACTGCTCGTAGCCCAGCCGGCCTTCCTGCACCAGCTCGGTCTTGCCGGCCTTGTCCACGCGGGCACCCAGCATCTCGCCGTTGCGCGACAGGTGGGTGGTGTCCCAGCGGCCGATGACCTTGCGGGCGGCTTCGGTGTGCTGCGGGTACTGCCAGACCAGCGCGTTCAGCGGCACCAGCAACCGGCCCAGGTCGATCGCCGACCAGCCCACGCCGCGCTCGGTCGGGTTGTTGGCGTAGTCGGTCATGCGCAGCGTCTGGGTGTTGTACGCCTTGTTGGGCAACTGCTTGTCGAACAGCGGCAGCGTGCCCAGCGAGGTCAGCGCCTTGCCGATGCGCTGGTCGAACTCCGCCGTGTCGATCAGGTCGAGCTGGCGCGCCGAGAGCACGGCCAGCAGGTAGGAGCCCACGTCCCACATCGTCGCCGATGGGTAGTTCTCGACCGAGCCGGGCAGGCCGCTGGTGGGGTCGGTGTTCTTCTGGAAGTATTTCCAGGCCGTGCGCGCCCAGGTCCGCTCGCGGTCGGTGAGTTCGCGGGCCGTGCGTGTCTTGGCCCGGTCTGGGCTGGCCGGGATGGTGGCGCCGGCCGGGCTGATGGCCCAGCCACTGCGGAATTCGATCCACGCCACGGCGCTGAAGGCGACCGTCAGGCTGAGGATGAAGACCAGGTAGCTGCGGGCCTTGACGAGGTTGTCTGGGAGGCTCATGGGGTTGCTCGCTCTCGGGGAGTAAGGGTCACTGTGGCGCGACGAGGACCGGTGCGGGTCGGGTGCGTCCGGCGTCGGTCGGGGTGTCGGACTGCGGGGCTTCCTGCGGTTCGTCCTCAGGCTTCCACAGGGCGGCGCGGATCATGGGCAACATGCACATGACGTTGTTCAGTCCCCAGAAGGTGTTCACGATGAAGCTCGGAGTCTCGTCCAGCCGCCCTGCGCCGAAGACGCGATATGCGCTGTAAACGATGCCCAGAAGCGTCAGCGCCACGACCGTGATCTGGGGGGTCACCAGGTGGAGAAAACTGCCCTCCTGCCGGTCTTTCGGGGTCACGGGAAACTTGACCTTTTCCCCCTTGAGCACCGTCCACAAGGCGCGGAAATTGATGGAGAAGAACGACAGGTAGGACGCCTTGCCGTCCCAGGCATTGGTGCCCCAGGTGCCGAACATGAAGGCCAGCTCGGACAGCAGGATGAAGGGCAGGAAGTGGGCGTAGAAGTCGTTGGAGTAGGCCGCCACCGGCGACACCGACGTGAACATGGCGACGATCGGGGCCACCAGGAACACGATGTTCCACACGCAGCCCAGGTAGGACCAGAACGTGCTCAGGTACATCACGCGCTGCAGCGGCGTCATGCGGCCTTTGAACAGCGGGTTGTCGTGCAGCATGATGTCCAGCGTGCCGCCGGCGTACTTGAACCGCTGGACGGCCCAGGACAGCAGATCCTGCGGCGACAGCATCTTCGACTCGATGCGCGGGTGCATGACCGATTTCCAGCGCCGCTCCGGGTCGTTGTGCAGCACGATCGAGGTGTAGATGTCCTCGGAGACGTGGAACTTGTAGGGCGTGAACTCGGTTTCCAGCACCATCTGGCCGCGCAGCGCGTCCTGGAAGTCCTCGCGGGTCTGGTGGTCCTGGATGTCCACCGACAGGCGCTTGACCTCGCTGTCGATGGCGCTGGCGTAGGCCCGCAGCGCCGCCTGCATCACCGCTTCGCGCCGGTGGATGCTCGCTGCGCCGCAGCAGAACGCCGCATTGGCCGCGTTGCGCCGGCGCATGATGATGTCGTAGAACATCTGCGGCTCGCTCACGAAGGGGTCGCGGCCGATGTGGACCGGCCCGGCCACACCCTCCACCAGCCGGCCGAGCCAGCGCCCTGGCGTGCCGACGTGCCGCGCCAGCCAGTCGGGCAGCGGGCGGCCCTGCGGCAGGTCGAAGAACCACTGCGGCGTCTGCACCCAGGCCACGTCCGGATCGCGGAAGTAGCCCAGCGTGTTTTCCAGGATGCTCGGGAAGAGTCGGGTGTCGGAGTCGCAGATGACGATGAAATCGCCCCCCGTCTGCTCCATGGCGTTGCGCAGGTTGCCGGCCTTGAAGCCGACGTTGTTGGTGCGGCTGATGTACCGGACCTGCTCGTGGTCGCAGATGGCGCGCATCGTGTCGCGCCGACCGTCGTCGAGCACATGGATACGCAGGTCGATCGGGTGCGGATAGCGCACCGCCTTGGCATCCCGGATGGTCAGCCGCACCAGCTCCTCGTCCTCGTTGTAGGTCGTGATGAACACGTCCACCGAGACCGGGCGCTCCGGCATCTCCTCCTGGTCCACGCACTGGCGGATGCTGTCCGGCGCCGGGCGCATCGGGTAGTCGCGCGTCTGCCAGAGGTTGACCGTGAACAGGATCAGACCGATGTAGGCCAGCGTCTCGGCCACCGCCAGCGGCACGGCGAACCACAGCGCGTCCGCATTCAGCGAGACGCTCCAGCGCCAGTGGATGTAGCTGGCGCCGAACACCAGCGCGATCACCGCCAGGAATTGCCAGACCAGCTCGATGCCCGGTCGATACGGCACAGGCTCGGGCGGCTTGCGGCTTTCGAAGGGTTCGAAGTAAAACGCCATGATGGTTCTCGGGTAGGGGCGGGATGCGTGGTGGCCGGCGGGCGGGCGGGTCCGCCGCAGAGCTTCAGTCCGTGGAGGGCGGGATGTCCTTGACGAGGTGCAGGTGGTTGCCTGTGCCGTTGGCCACGTAGTCGAGCTGGTCGAAGCAGCCCCGGATGAGCGCCAGACCCATGCCCCCTTCGGGGATGTTGTCGAGGTCGTCCGGGTCGAAATCGAACACCGATCCATCGGCCTGGGCGAGCAGGTCGGTCGGGATCGGGCTGCCCTGGTCGTGGACGGACAAGTGCCACTGCGCCGCCGTGGCCTGGCAGGTCATGGCAATGCGGCCCCGCCCGTTGTCCCCGTAGCCGTGCCGGACCACGTTGGTCAGCACTTCGGTCATGCCCAGGTCGATTTCGGCCGCCCAGGTGACGCCCCCGCGTGCGATGGCCAGGGCGTTCAGCTCGGCACACAGCCGCGAGACATCGTCCAGCGTCGCGGGGATGTCGGCGTCCAGGAACGTGTGGCCGTGTGGGGTTGGGGTCGGTGTGCTGTGCTGCATTCAACCTGCGGCGAGCGCCGCCTCGTACATGGCCGTGCGCAGATCGGCGTGCGCGGGGTGTTCGGCGGAGGGCGTGCGGGCATCGCCCAGCACCCAGCGCATGTCGGTATCGACCAGGTCCACCGCCTGCCCGCTCGGCTCGATGAACTTGCCGGCAAAGACGATGCGCTCGTCGAGCAGCGCGCCCTCGGTGACGCGGGTGTAGTCGCCCAGGATGCCGCCGCGGATGCGTACACCGGCCTGCAGCACGCAGTTGGCGCCGATCATGGCCGGCCCCTCGATGTGGACGCCCGCGCCGATCCGGGTGCCGCTGCCCAGGTAGACCGGCCCCTGGATCGTGGCGTCCGCGGCGATCGTCACGCCCAGTCCGGCGAACACGCCCGGCCGGATTTCGCGGCCCGGCACCTTCAGGCCCTGCACGCGGCCCTCCAGGATCAGGCGCGTGGCGTTCCAGAAGTCGTGTACGCAGCCGATGTCCACCCACTCGAAGGGCAGGCTGATGGCGCACACCTTCTCGCCCGCGGCGATCAGGCGCGGGAAGAGCTGCGAGCCGATGTCGTATTCGGTGCCAGCGGGGATGTGGTCGAAGACCCGCGGCTCGAACAGGTAGATGCCGGTGTTGATCGTGTTCGACGCCGCCTCGGCCACCTTGGGTTTTTCCTGGAAGCGCAGCACGCGGCCTTGCGTGTCGGTCACGACGACCCCGTACTTGCTGACCTCCTCGCGCGGCACCGGCTTGGTCACGATCGTGGCGATTGCGCCGCTGGCCCGGTGAAAGCGCAGCACCTCGGTGAGGTCCACGTCGATCAGCGCGTCCCCGCACAGCACGGCAAACGTGTCGTCGAAGAAGCCGCAGTGGTCCTGGATGCGGCGCATTCCGCCAGCCGAACCCAGCGGTTGGTCCAGGAACTCGCCGTCCACCAGCTTGCCCTCGTAGGAGTAGGCGATCGACACGCCGAACCGGTCGCCGTCCCGGAAGTAGTCCTCGATCGCGTGCGACAGGTAGCTGGTGTTGATGTAGATCTCGTCGAAGGCGTGCCGGTGCAGGTGGTCGATGATCGCCTCCATGATCGGCTTGCGGATCAGCGGGATCATCGGTTTGGGTAGCACGTTCGTCAGCGGACGCACGCGCGTGCCCTTGCCGGCAGCGAGAATCATGGCTTTCATGGCGAAAACTCCGGTAGGGCTGGGGCGTGCGCGGATCAGGCGGTGGCGGCTGCCGGCTCGATCGTGAAGACGCGGTCCATGCGGGTCAGCTTGAACAGGCCCAGCACGGTCGGCGAAGCCCCCCGGATGACGATGCTGCCCTGGCCGTTGAGCGCCTTGAGGATGGACACCAGCGTGCCCAGGCCACTGGAGTCGATCAGCTTGACCGCGCTCATGTCGAGCACGATGCGGCGCGCGCCGGCATTGACGATCTCCATCATGTCGGCCTTGAACTGCGGCGCGAACGAGGCATCCAGGCGGGTCGTGTGGACGGCCACGAGCGTGTCGGCGCCAGAGTGGGAAATGTCGAGTTGCATGAGAAGGTCTCCAGTCGGGGATCACACAGCCGGCGTCGGGCCGGCACCGTAGGCATGGGTGCGTTCGATGAGGAGCATCGACACGTCGTCCTTGAAGGCATCGCTGTCACTGCCGCTCCACTGGCGCATTGCCTCGCGGAAGGCGTGGACCAGCGCGTCCAGCGGGTCGTGCTGGTGCGCCGAGAGGAAGGCCGCCAGCCGCTCGACGCCGTACTCGACTTCCGCGGGCGACTCGCATTCCGTCACCCCGTCCGAGTACAGGCACAGGCGGTCGCCCGGCGCGAGCCGGCAGTGCAGGTGGTGGTAATCGGCGAAGTCGAACAGGCCCACCGGCATGTCGCCTTCCTCGTCGAGGATCTCGGTCGTGCCATCGGCGCGGACGATCACCGGCACCGTGTGGCCGGCGCGCACCATCACGGTCTCGCCCGTGCGCTCGTCCAGCACGCCGTAGATGCAGGTCAGGTAGTTCGACCCCAGCTCCAGGCTGGTCATCTGGCGGTTGAGGGCGACCAGCGCCTGGGCCGGAGGGGTGATCTGCGTCTGGCCGTCGGGTCCGGGACGGCGCAGCACGCACCCGCTGGAGCGCGGATCCAGACTCTGCGTCATCAGCATGCCCACCATCGCGGCGGCGACCCCGTGGCCGGCCACATCGACGTTGTAGAAACCGATGTGGGACTCGTCCAGGCGGAACCCGTTGATGGCGTCGCCCGACACGCGCGAGGACGGCAGGAACAGCCACGCCATGCGGCTGCGCTGCGAGTCGAGCGCGGCGCGGGGCAGCATGGCTTTCTGGAACTCGCCCGCGGCGTGGATGTCGGCGTTGATGTGGGCCAGCGCGTCGTGGAGCTGCCGGTTGCGCACGTTCAACGAACTCTGCAGTTCGAGCAGGCGCTGCCCGCCACGGATGCGCACCGCCATCTCGTCGAAGTCCAGCGGCTTGCGCAGGAAATCGTCCGCCCCGGCCGACAGCCCCGCCAGCAGATCCTCCCGCGCATCGCGGCTGGACATGAGGATGAAGTAGACATAGGGCAGATCGGTGCGGCTGCGCAGCGTGCGGCAGAGCTGGGTGCCGTCCATGCCGTCCATCACCCAGTCGCTGATCACCATGTCCACCGGCTGCTCGGCCAGGGTCTGCAGGGCGGCCAGACCGTCGCGTGCCTCCACGACCTGGTGGCCGAGCTTTTCCACCTTGCGCCGGACGATGAGCCGCTGCATGTCCTGGTCATCGACCACGAGGATGCGCAGGGGGCTGGTATCGGCGAGTTGCATAGTCAATGTCGGTATCGGTGTGGTGTCGGTGTCGGTGTCAGAGCCAGTTGCCGCTGGTGCTCAGCGTGAACGATCCATCCTTGAATCGACCGGTGCCAGGGACTTTCGTGTGCCACGGGAACCGGTTGCCGGAATAGTTGTTGTACTGAAAACTCCAGCTCCCGGGGTGCCAGTCGAAGTATCCGAACCCGTAGGTGAAATCGCCGTCCCAGGGCTGCTGCTGTTCTTTCGACACAAACTTGGCCAAACTGAAATTGAAATACCAGTTGCTGGGCAACGCATACTTGCAGCCCAGGGTCATGGTTTTCTTGTTGTTCTGGACGCTGTTGGTGGCGAGGTCGGTGTAATGGGGCGACACGTTCAGGCCGACCGAGCAGCCGACGGCGTCCTCCTCGTCCAGCGCCAGCAGCGGATGCAGCAACTTCGGCAGCGGGAACTTGAACGACACGTTCAGGCCGCCCGACATGAAATCGGTCCTGCGCTCCTTCTTCGTGGCGTCGGGCTGGAACCGGTTGCCGCCGTTGTTCGAATACTGGGCGCTGAAGGTGTAGGGGTGCCAGTCGTCATACCCGAAGGAATACGTGAAGTCCGGGTTCCAGGGTTTCTGGATGTCCGGCTGCAGGTATTTCATGAGGTTCACGTTGAGGAACCACGAGGTCAGCGGCACATACTTCAAGCCAAACTGGACGGTCGAGGACTTTGCCGGCCCGCCGCCGAGGTTCAGCGTCGAGTTGTCGGCCGGCAGATCGAACGCCAGGCGGTAGCTCAGGCTTTCCTCCGCGCTGCCGTCGATCAATCGGCCCAGCGGGGTCGAGAACGAGCTGTAGACGCCTTTCCAGACCTCGTTTTCCGAGTCGGGTTCGGCGCTGGCGATCGACGGCACCAGGACCGAGCCGATCAGCAGACAGCCGGCGAGAGGTTGGCGGAGCAGGGACAGGGTCGGGACGTGTTTCATCAGACTCTCCAGATGTCACGGGCGTATTCGCGGATCGTGCGGTCGCTGGAAAACTGCCCCATGCGCGCGATGTTCAGCAGTGCCTTGCGGTGCCAGGCGGCCGGGTGGCGGAAATCGGCCGAGATCCGCTCCTGGGCCTGCACGTAGGCAGCGAAGTCGGCCAGCACGAAGAAGGTGTCGTGGTACAGCAAGCTGTCCACGATCGGCTGGAACTGCCCCGCGTGCCGCCCGAAGCGGCCATCCACCAGCGCATCGAGCACCCGCCGGATCGCCGGGGATTGTTCGTAGAGCGCGCGCGGCTGGTAGCCCTGGCGTTGGCGCGCTTCGACCTCCTCGGCGCGCAGGCCGAAGATGTAGAGGTGTTCCGGCCCGATCTGCTCGGCCATCTCGATGTTGGCGCCGTCCCAGGTGCCCACCGTGAGCGCGCCGTTCATGGCGAACTTCATGTTGCCGGTGCCCGAGGCTTCGAGTCCGGCGGTGGAGATCTGTTCGCTGACATCGGCGGCCGGGATCAGCCACTCGGCCACCGAGACCTTGTAGTCCGGCACGAACACCACCGACAGCCGGCCATCGGCTCGCCGGTCGCGGCCGATGGTGGTGGCGACGGCGTTGATCAGGTGGATGATCCGCTTGGCCATGTCGTAGCCGGGGGCGGCCTTGCCAGCGAAGATGTGCGTGCGGGGGGTGATGTCCGCGCCGTCCTCCACCACGCGCAGGTAGAGGTGGACGACGTGCAGCAGGTTGAGCAACTGGCGCTTGTATTCGTGCATCCGCTTGCTCTGCACATCGAACAGCGTCTGCACGTCCACCGCCCGGTGCTGCCCCTTGGCGACTTCGCGCACCAGCCGGAGCTTGTTGTCGTGCTTGATGCGGGCGATGCGCTCGACGAAGGCGGTGTCGTCCAGGTGCGCCTCCAGCCCGCGCAGTTGGTCGAGGTCCGTGACCCAGCCCGTGCCCAGCGTTTCGTTGAGCAGCGCGGCCAGACCCGGATTGGCCTGGTTGATCCAGCGACGCGGGGTCACGCCGTTGGTCTTGTTGTTGAATTTCTCGGGCCAGAGCTGGTGGAAGCGCGGCACCAGGTGGCTCTTGACCAACTGCGTGTGCAGCGCCGCGACGCCGTTGACCGAGTGGCTGCCGACGATCGCCAGGTGGGCCATGCGGACCTTGCGGTGCGGGCCTTCCTCGATCAGCGACAGCTCGGCGGCGGCCACATCGTCGCCGGGCCAGCGTGCCTGCACCACCGCCAGGAAGCGGCGGTTGATCTCGTAGATGAGCTGCAGGTGCCGCGGCAGCACCCGCTCGAACAGCGCCACGGACCACTTCTCCAGGGCTTCCGGCATCAGCGTGTGGTTGGTGTAGGCGAGCGTGCCGGTCGTCAGTGCCCAGGCGCCGTCCCAGGGCAGGCGGCGCTCGTCCACCAGGATCCGCATCAGCTCGGCCACCGCCAGCGCCGGGTGCGTGTCGTTCATCTGGACCGCCACCCACCGGGGCAGCTCGTCGATCGGATGGCCTTCCAGATCGAAGGTGCGCAGCGCATCCCGCAGCGCGCAGGCCACCAGGAAATACTCCTGCACCAGCCGCAGCTCGCGGCCCGCATCGACCGCATCCGTCGGATAGAGCACCTTGGAGATGGTCTCGGAGGCCACCTTCTGCTCGACCGCCTTGATGAAGTCGCCCGAGTTGAAGATCTGCATGTCGAAGGACTCGGAGCTGCGCGCCGCGTAGAGCCGCAGCGTGTTCACCGTGTGTCCGCCGTGGCCGACGATGGGCATGTCGCAGGGCATGCCCACCACCGTGGTCCAGCCCATCCACATCGGCAGGTAGTCGCCGTCCGGGCCTTGCAGGTGCTCGATGTGGCCGTAGACGGGAATCTGGTGGGCCTCGGCATGGCGCTCGATCAGCCAGGGCGAGCTGTCGGCGTTCCAGTTGTCGGGGCGCTCGCGCTGCTGGCCATCGACGAGTTCCTGGCGGAACAGGCCGTAGTCGTAGCGGATGCCGCAGCCCGTGCCCGCGATGCCCAGCGTGGCCATCGAGTCGATGAAACACGCCGCCAGCCGACCCAGACCGCCGTTGCCCAGCGCAGCGTCCGGTTCGTGCGCGGCCAGCTCGTCGAGGTTGCGCCCGAGGCTGTCCAGCGCCGCGCCGCAACCCGAGTGCGAACCGAGGTTGAGCGCGTTGTTGATCAGCGACTGGCCGATCAGGAATTCCATCGACAGGTAGTACACGCGCTTGGTCGGCTGCTGCGCACGGGACTGGCGGGTCTGCCGCTCCCGGTCCACCAGCTCCTGGCGCAGCGCAAGGCTCATGGCGCGGAACACGTCGTAGTGGTCGGCCGCTTCGGGGCTGGTGCCCACGGCGTACCGCAGTTCGCGTTCCAGGTTGAGAGCGATGTCGCTGGCGTTCATGGGGGGTGTCTCCTGTCCGAATGGGTGTCCCATTCTTGGAGCGATGGCCCTGGTGGAATGGCAGGAGTCGCGCGGCAATCCCAGGGCATCTGCGGCGTCCCAGCCGCTCAAGTTCTGGCCACAGGTGTCTCCAGCATCGAGCGGGTGACGAGCGTGACGCCTTGCTCCGTGCGCTCGAAGCGCAGGCGGTCGTGGACCGGGTCTTCGCCGATGACCGTGCCGGGTGGCAACTGGCTGCCGCAGTCGATGATCACGTTGTGCAGGCGGCAGCCCTCGCCGATGACCGCGCCGGGCATGATCACGGCGCCGTCGATGTGGCTGTCGGTCTCGATGCGCACGTTCGAGAACAGCACGCTGTGCGACAGGTGCGAGCCGGCCACGATGCAGCCGCTGGAGACCATGGTGTTGTAGTTGACGCCGAGTCGGCCATCCCGCCCGCGCACGAACTTGGCTGGCGGGGTCTGGAACTGGTGGGTCCAGATCGGCCACTCGGTGTCGTAGAGGTCGAGCTGTGGCAATACCTCGGCCAGATCCAGGTTGGCGGCCCAGTAGGCGTCGAGCGTGCCCACGTCGCGCCAGTAGTCCACCGCCTCGCTGTTGGTGGTGACACAGGACAGCGAGAACGGGTGCGCGTGCGCCTGCCCGTCGGCGACGGCGCGGGGGATGATGTCGGCGCCGAAGTCGTGCTGGCTGGCCGGGTTGTCCAGGTCGGACTCCAGCAGGTGGAACAGGTAGTCCGCGTTGAAGATGTAGATGCCCATGCTGGCCAGCGAGCGGCCGGGCTTGCCGGGCATGGGGGCAGGGTCGGCGGGCTTCTCGTCGAAGCGGGTGATGCGGCGCTCGGCATCGACCGACATCACGCCGAAGGCCGACGCTTCCTGCCGGTCCACCTCGATGCAGCCCACGGTGCAGGCCCGGCCGCTGGCGGCGTGGTCCTCCAGCATGATCGAGTAGTCCATCTTGTAGACGTGGTCGCCCGCCAGGATCAGCACATAGGCCGGCCGCTTGCTGCGCAGGATGTCCAGGTTCTGGTAGACGGCGTCGGCGGTGCCGCGGTACCAGTGGTCCTCGTGGATGCGTTGCTGGGCGGGCAGCAGCTCCATCATCTCGTTGAGTTCACCGCGCAGGAAACTCCAGCCGCGTTGCAGGTGCCGCAGCAGCGAATGCGACTTGTACTGCGTGATCACGCTGATGCGGCGCAGGCCCGAGTTCACGCAGTTCGACAGCGCGAAATCGACGATGCGGAACTTGCCGCCGAAGAACACCGCCGGCTTGGCGCGGTGGTCGGTGAGCTGCTTCAGGCGCGAGCCGCGGCCTCCGGCGAGGACCAGGGCGACGGTGCGGCGGCCGAGTTGGTGGGCGTGGTGCGGACGGGTCATCGAGGTTCCAGCGGTTGTTGTTGTGGAGAGATGCGATTGGCGCGGTCGGCGCAAGGGTCAGCGGGCAGGGCGGCGTGTGTGGCAGTCCGTTTCCAGCTCGCCCAGCAAGCCGATGAGGCTGGCGTTGTAGTCAAGCGCGAACTCGTTGGTGGCGTAGGAGCGGGTGTCGTCGATCCAGCTCAGCGGGCCGCGGCCCTTGGGGCCGATGTTCGACTGCTCCAGCGTGTTCGGCCCGCCGACGAACAGCCCCGGGATGGGCTGGTGGCTGACCTGGTACCAGAGGTGGCTGACCTCGCGCACCGCGTCGCTGCCGACACCGCTGACGAAAGACTTGCCGAAGTGGTTGCGCCCGAGCAGGTAGTGGAGCTGGTCACGGGCGGCGGCCAGGTACTGCGGATTGCCGCCGATCTGGTAGGCCATGCACAGGGTGATGCCTTCCTCGGCCGTCATCTTGTTGGAGCCCCAGACGAAGCGGTTGTTGGCGATGCCCCAGCCGCTCTTGCGGTGCTGCTCCGAAAGACCGCGGGCGCGCTGCAGGATGCGCTGGCGCACCGGAGCGGCCAGATCCTCGCGCCCCTGCAGCGCCGGGTGCCACAGCAGGTAGGACATGGCCAGCGCCGACGGGTCTTTCCACTCGAACAGGTTCAGCGGGGCTTGCGGCAGCCACTGCTCCATGCGCTTCAGGTACGGCGCTTCCCGCGTGGTGAGGTACAGCTCGGTGGCGGCCCAGAGCCGGTCGTCCCAGTCGTAGGTCAGCGAGGCTTCGGTGTCGGTCGCGTTGGCGCGGTAGGGGCCGGAGCCGTTGTCGTCGCCCTCGGTGTAGTCGAACCGCTGGGCCGGGCCGGATTGCGCCTCCAGCCAGGCCCAGCTTCGCCGCGCCGCGTCGAGGTAGCGGGCGGCAGTTTTTGCGTCGTGCGTGGCGAACAACCGGGCGGCCTGCGCCCAGGTGGCTGCCGCCTTGGCCGTTTCCGGTGAGCTGACGCCGTAGACCAGCCGCGGCACGACATCTTCGTGCGGCGCTTTCTTGTGCGGCCAGTTCGGACCACCGAGCTTGCGGTAGACGGCGCCGTCCTGCCGCTGCATTGCCAGCATCCAGTCCAGGCCGATGCGCATCTCGTCGAGCAGGTCGGGTGTGCGGTTGCCGCTTTCCGGGATGCCGGTGGCGTCGTCGGCGTAGCGGGCCGGGTCGCGTTCGTAGACGGCCAGCATCCGGGCGATGGCGACGGCGGTGGTGGAGACGTACTTGCCGTAGTCGCCCGCGTCGTGCCAGCCACCGGCCGCGCCCAGGGGGTGGCCTTTCGGGTTGACCTCGTCGGCGTGGGCGAGCGTGGCGTCCTCGGCGTGGCAGACGGGGTGGTCGAGACCGCTTTCCGCATCGTGCAGCGCCGCGCCGCAGCGTTGCAGGTAGAACGCCCGCAGCAGCGCCCGGTGCAGCGGCTGGTAGACCGCGTTCCCGACCTCGAAGCGCACCGGCTCCAGCCCGGCGATCTGCAGCGCGTAACGGCCCGCGGGCAGCGGCGCGCCGAGATCGAGGTTGCGGATCCAGTCGCCGCTGTCGGCGTCCAGCGCACCGGGTCCGGCGACGAGGTTGCGCACCGCTGCGCCGTTCGCGAGGTCGATCACCGATGCCTTGACCGGACGGTTGTCGCGCTCGGTCTGCACGAGCCGGGCGTGCAGGGGCCATCCGGGCTTGCTGCCTAGCTGGTTGAGCACAGGCTGCGCAGGCGCAGGCGCCACGCCAGCGAGGCTGCCGGCGGTGGTCTGCGCCAGCGCGCCCGCCGCCACCAGTCCAGCGCACAGGCCGAGTCCGAGGCGCAGGACGTTCACGCTGGCGTGGCGCGGGTGGCGTCCGTGGCGGGTGGAGCGGTCAGAGAACATTGAAGTCATGCTGGTTGTCGGCGAGAGGGGTGCCCTGTGCGCTGGTCACGGTGGCGCGCAGGGTGCAACTGCCTGGCGGCAGGGCGGGGGATTCGATGCGGCGCAGCCGGGTGGCGGCGTCGGCTTCGACGGCGGCGGTGAACTGGTCCTCGGCCAGCGTCTTGCCGTTGCAGGCCAGGCGCCAGGCGTAGGCCAGTGCGGTGTGGGACTGCAGCGTGTCGTTCACCAGCCACAGCGTGAACGTGGCCACGCTGCCGGCGGCGGGTTGTTCCTGGTCCCACTCGATGCTGGGCAGCAGCGGCTGGTAGGCGCGGGCGAGGGCGTCGTAGCCGGCCTTGGGCACGCGCCAGTAATCGACCACGCCCCAGTTCATCGAGGGCCAGTCCTCGACGAACATGAACTGGAAGATGGCACCGACCGGGTGGTACTTCTGCCGGCGCAGCGACTCCGCGGCGAGCTGGATCAGCCGGGCCTGGTAGGTCTGGCTGTTGGCGATGAACGCGTGGATGTTCTTGCCCTTGCTGATCTTGGCGTTCTTGAAGGTCTCGTCGGGCTGGAAGTTGTGGTACTGCCAGGCTTCAAGCTTCTTGTCGGTGTCCGGGAAGAGGTTGTCCTCGTTGAACAGGCGCCGCAGCGAGGCGATGCCGGGCAGTGCCTGCGCGCCGAACTCCGTCACCAGCGCGTGCGTGGTGGGCTTGTTGAAGTCGGTCCAGTGGCCCGAGTACCAGCCCTGCCACTGGTGCTCGCCGGACGTGGACGCCTTGTGGACGTAGCGGCTGCTGTCGAGATGCCGCACGGTGCGTTCCAGATCGTCGTCGAGCACGCGGTTCTGGTGCGGGTCGTAGTCCGGATACTTGTACTTCATCCACCAGGCGTCCCAGGGTGGCTCGTTGTGCAGGCTCCAGGCGATGATCGACGGGTGGCTGTCGAGCGTGCGCACCATGGCGGCGACCTGGCGCTGGGCTTCGGTCTGGAACTCGGGGCTGTCTGTGTAGCCCCACTGCAGCGGGAAGTCCTGCCAGACCAGCAGCCCCGCCTCGTCGCAGGCGCGGTACCAGCGGCGGTCGCCGACGTGGGCATGGACACGCACGGCGTTGACGTGGGCGGCGCGCATCAGGGCGATGTCCCGGCGGTAGGCGCCGCTGTCCATCTCGGCCAGCCACTGGGTGGGGATGTAGTTGGTGCCGCGCAGGAACAGCCGCTGGCCGTTGACGTGCCACTGCTGGGTGCGGGGATCGACCCGCACCTCGCGCAGCCCGGTCACGGTCTCGCGCTGGTCGAGCACGCGGCCACCGCTGCGCAGCGTGGCCTGCACGCGGTAGAGGTGCGGCTGTCCCAGCTCCGCCGGCCACCACAGCTCGGCCGCGGGCAGCGCGATGTCGATCGACTGGTGCGTGTGCCCGGCCGCGACCGGCCAGGCGCGCCGCTCCCGGTAGCTGCGGCCCGTGAAGTTGTGGGGCGTGAAGGTCAGCTCCAGCTCGGCGGGCGGCGTCGGACGGCGGGTGTCGCTCCAGGTGCCCAGCGTCACGGTGGCCGCGACAGTGCCGGCCGCCGTGTCCACGCGGCTGCGCACCTGCGGCTCGTCGAGCACCAGTGGCTGCCCGAAGCGCAGGGTGACCTCGCTCCAGATGCCGCCGGTGTTCTGCTCCTGTCCGCGCGTGGACCAGGCGCCACCGGGGCGGGTGTCGTGGTGCGAGAAGATGCCCTTGATCAGGCGCTTGCGCAGCGACCAGGCGCTGGGGTGCTCGACCGGGCTGTCCACACGCACCACGAGTTCATTGCGCTGGCCGGGGCGCAGCGCGTGCGTCACGTCGAAGGCGAACGCCTCGAAATAACCTTCGTGCGCGCCGAGGTAGCGTCCGTTCAGCCAGACATCGGCGAAGTAGTCGATGCCGCCGAACTGGAGCAGGGCCCGGGTGGCGGGCGCGGCGGCGGGGGCCTCGAATTCCTTGCGGTACCAGGCCACGCCACTGTGGTCGATGCCCTCCAGGTGCCAGTTCGCCGGGACGCGGATGTCACGCCACTGGGCATCGGGTCTGCGCTGGGCGGGGTCGAACTGCGGAGCGCCGACCAGGTTGCCGGGCAGGAAGCGCCAGGTGCCGGCGAGGTCGGTCTGGCAGGGGGCTTGGCACGGCGGGGTGGTGCCAGCCTGTGCGAAGGGCGCCGCGACCCACAGGCATCCGCACAGGGTCAGCCACAGCACCCGCGACAGGTGCAGCAGCAGGCGGTTTGCCGGGTGGTCGTGCAGGGGTGCAGTCATGTGGGCGAGGGCGGGCAGCGTCGCTCATGACTGTAGGCAGCACCCGGAGGTGCAAAAGCCGCAACAGCCGGCGCTTTGCCGTGCTGTTGCCCCTGGCGTTCAAGGGATCAGGGTGGCAGGGGCTGGAACCGCGCCACGGTCTGTCCATCGAGGCACACGGTCCCCATGAACATGGCATGGGGCCGCACCCACAGGCCGGTCGCGTTGTAGAGCGGCCGGTAGACCACCATGGGCGCCAGCGTCTCGCTGTCGCGGGCGACGCCGATGACCTCGTATTCGCCGCCCTTGTAGTGGCGGTAGCGGCCGAGCGGGGTGTCGGGCAGGGGGGCGAGGTCGGATTGGGCGTCGAGCATGGCGTCCATCTTGCCCGAGCCAAGCCGAGTCAGGTCTCGGCGATCACGGCCTGCGCCAGCGCCACCACCGACAGCGGCGCGCAGCCTTCCGCCTTGTTGTTGACGCTGACGTAGACCGGAAACCCCGCCGCTGCCGTGCCGCGCACGATGCGGGCCAGCGCGGTGCGGGTCTCGGGATCGGGATCGACCAGCCGGTCGAACGGCGCATAGCCCGACTTGGCCGCCTCGTAGCCCTGGGCGCCGTGCAGCCGGTTCAGGCTCCAGCGGCACACGAACGGCCCCGGCCACATGGCACGCAGCAACGGAAGCTGTTCCGCGATCGGCGGCAGGCGGGGGTGCAGGCCGAGGCAGTAGCGTGCGCCGTGTTCCCGCAGCACATCCCGGAACGCCGGCACCAGCCAGTCCGCATCGCGCACCTCGACGGCGATCACCCCCTCCGGCGCGGTGGGCGCCAGTGCGGGCAGGGCGGCCAACATGCGCGCCAACCGCCCGAACAGCGCCGGCATGTCGCGCCGCAGCACGGACGGCAGCGGCGGGATCTCGACCACCAGCGCGCCGATCTTGTGGCCCAGCCCGTCGAGCGCCGGTTGCACGAAGGCGTCGATGGCGGTGCGCGGGTCGAGGAACGCCGGGTTCGGCTGCACCCCCCGGCCATCCGCAGCGCGCAGCACGGCGTCCGCGACCAGGGCCGGCGCCTTGACGATGAAGCGGAAATCGTCCGGCACCTGCGCCGCGTACTCGGCGAACTGCGCGGTGGTCATCGGGCGGTAGAAGCTGCGGTCGATGCTGACCGTGCGCAGCAGCGGATGCCGGGCGTAGGCGTGCAGGCCATCGCGGGCGAGTTCGGCATCGCGGTGCATGCCGGCCCAGACCAGTCCCGCCCAGCCGGGGAAGCTCCACGAGGAGGTGCCGAGGTGGATGCGCGGCGACAGTGCCCGGGCCAGTGCGGGCAGCGCGTCGTCGGGCGGTTGGGCGAGGACATTGGACATCGCGCCAGCATAATCTCCGACCATGCCTGAAGCTCCCGTGACCCCCGAAATACCCGCCATGGCCTGCTCGCCCGCCGACGAACACGCCATGCGCCTCGCGCTCGACCAGGCGCTCAACGCCGCACTGGTCGGCGAAGTGCCGGTCGGCGCCGTGATCCTGCGCGACGGGCAGGTCATCGCCACCGGCTACAACCGCCCGATCACCACGCACGACCCCACCGCCCACGCCGAACTCGTCGCTCTGCGCCACGCGGCGACGCTGCTGGAGAACTACCGCCTGCCCGAGTGCGAGCTGTTCGTGACGCTGGAGCCGTGCGCGATGTGCGCGATGGCCTTGCTCCATGCGCGCTTCAAGCGGGTGGTGTTCGGCGCCTACGACCCGAAAACCGGTGCCGCTGGCTCGGTGGTGGACCTGTTCGCCCAGCCGCAGTTGAACCACCACACGGCGTTGCAAGGGGGCGTGCTGGCCGACCAGTGCGGCGACCTGCTGCGTGCGTTCTTCGCCCGGCGCCGCGCCGAACAGAAGGCGCAGCGGCTGCAGGAGCGTGCCGAGGAACGCGGCGACGCCGCGCTACCATCGCCGCCCGCTGCGCCGATCCCCGCCGGGGAGGCGTGCGAGCTGGCCGCCGACGATGCGGACGCGCTGACCGAAGAATCCTCCCCGACCCTGCACCCGGACTGCTCCCATGACTGACCTTGCGCGCGCACCCACCGCTCTCGACGCCCCCGCCGAGCGCCCGACGCTGACGATCTACAGCCCGTCCGGCGTCCTCGCCAAGGTGGCGCCGATCCGGCTGGCCGCCAAGCGCCTCGGCACGCTGGGCTTCGACGTGCAGATCGACGAAAGCGCCACCGCCAAGTTCCAGCGTTTTGCCGGCGACGACGACCTGCGGCTGGCCGCGCTGCACCGCGTCGCCCGTGCCGCGCCGTCCGTCGCGATGGCCTCCCGTGGCGGCTACGGCCTGACCCGGCTGCTGGACCGCATCGACTGGCCCTTGCTCGCCGACGCCGCCGCCCGCGGCACGCGCTGGGTGGGCTACAGCGACCAGACCGCTCTGCAGCTCGGCCTGCTCGCCCACACGAACACCCCGAGCTGGGCCGGCCCGCTCGCCTGCGACGACTTCGGCCGGGCGGACGCGGACGGCGGACTCGACGAGATCACGCCGGACTGTTTCTGCGAGGCCATGTCCGGCGAGCTGGAGGCGGTGGGCTTCCGCACCGAAGCGGGCTTCGACGGGCTGGAGGTGACGGGCACGCTCTGGGGCGGCAACCTCACGGTGCTGTGCTCGCTGCTGGGCACGCCGCACTGGCCCACGGTGACGGGCGGCGTGCTCTTCGTCGAGGACGTGAACGAACACCCGTACCGCGTCGAGCGCCAGTTGCTGCAGCTCCACCAGGCGGGTGTGCTCGGTGCGCAGAAGGCCATCGTGCTGGGCGACTTCGGCAACTGGCGGAAGTCGCCGCTGGACCGCGGCTACAACCTCAAGGCGATGGTGCAGCACCTGCGCTCGGTCTGCGACACGCCCATCCTGACCGGGCTGCCGTTCGGGCATGTGCCGACCAAGGTGACGTTGCCGGTGGGCGTGGAAATCGAGCTGGTGGTGCAGGGGCGCGATGTCCTGATGCTCTGGGGCGACTGACGGTGTGGCGGCTGGCGTGGGTGGGCGTGCTGCTGCTGGCCGGCTGCAGCAACAGCCCGTACCCGCCCGCCGCCGCCGCGTCGAACACCCTCTACACCGCCTTCACCGAACACTCGCCCCACCACCTGGATCCGACCGCCTCCTACTGGAGCAACGAGAGTCCCTTCACCTACCAGGTCTACGAGCCGCTCTATGGCGTGCATTACCTGCACCGCCCCTACCGGCTGGTCCCGAAGACTGCCGCGGCACTGGTGAAACCGACCTTGCTCGACCGCGCCGGCCACGTCCTGCCCGATGACGCACCCGCCGTGCAGGTGGCCGAAAGCGTCTACGACATCCCGCTCCAGCCTGGCATCCGCTACCAGCCGCACCCCGCCTTCGCCACCGACGCACAAGGCCGTCTGCGCTACCACCAGCTCACCCGCGCCGAGATCGCCACACGGCGCAGTCCGCTCGATTTTCCGCATCAGGGCACCCGCGAGCTGGTCGCCGAGGACTACGTCTACGCCCTGAAGCGCCATGCGACGACGCGGGTGCCGGCGCCGTTCCTGGCGGTGCTGACCGAACACGTCGTGGGGATGCAGGACTACGCCGAGCAGGTGCGCCGCGAAGATGCGCGGCTGTTGCAGGGCCATCCGCCGGGCGCGGCGGACCGGCCCTTCCTCGATTTCCGCCGCTGGCCGCTGGCGGGCGTGTCCGCCCCGGGCCGCCACCGGCTGCGCATCCGCCTGAAGGGCCGCCTGCCGCAGTGGGACCACTGGATGGCGACCACCTTCCTCGCCCCCGTGCCGTGGGAAGCCGACGCCTTCTACGCCCAGCCCGGCATGGCGCGGCAAGGCTTGTCGCTGGACCGCTGGCCCGTCGGCACCGGGCCGTACTACCTCGTCGTGTCCGAGCAGGACCGCCGCCATGTGCTGGCCCGCAATCCGCACTACCGCGGCGTGCCCTATCCCTGCGACGGCACGGACGAGGACCGCACCACCGGCCGCCTCGCCGACTGTGGCCGGCCGACGCCGTTCATCGACCGTGTCGAGTTCCGCATCGAGCCGGAGCGGCTGGCGGTGCGCGGCAAGTTCCTGCAGGGCTACCTCGACGTGCCGCTGCTGGACCGCGACGAGTGGGGCGCGGCGCTGCAGTCCGACATGGCCGACGACCCCGACACGCGCCGCGACTTCACCGCCCGCGGGCTGCAACTGCCGCGCTACGCCGACCTGAGCGTCTACTACCTCGGCTTCAACCTCGACGATCCCGTTGTCGGCTGGGGCCAGTCGGACGCCGAGCGCGCCCGCCACCGCGCCTTGCGGCAAGCCATCTCCATCGCCATCGACTGGGAGGAGCGCAGCCGCATTTTCCCGACCGATGCCGGCGAGACCGCGATGTCGCCGATTCCGCCGGGGCTGTTCGGCTCGCCGCAAGGCCAGCCCGGCCGCCACAACCCCATCACCCACCGCGCCACGCCCCAAGGCCCGCAGCGCCGCCCGATCGCCGACGCGCAGGCGCTGATGGTGGCGGCCGGTCATCCCGGCGGCCGCGATTCCCGCACCGGCCACCCGCTGGTGCTGCACTACGACTACTTCGGCGCTCCGACCCCCGAGCGCAAGGCCGATCTGGACTGGATGGTCCGCCAGTTCGCCAAGCTAGGCATTCGCTTGGACGTGCGCGCCACCGACCACAACCAGTTCCAGGAAAAGGTGCGCCGCGGGCAGCACCAGATCTACTGGTCCGGCTGGCTGGCCGACTACCCCGACGCCGAAAACTTCCTCGCCCTGCTGCACGGCCCGAACGGCAAGGCGGTGTCCGGTGGCGAGAACCTGAGCAACTACGCCAGCCCCGCCTTCGACCGCGACTACGTGGCGCTGCGCGAGGTGCCGGACGGGCCACCGCGGCAGGCACGCCTCGACGCCATGGTGCGCACCGTGCAGGAGGACGCGCCGTGGAGCTTCGGCTACTTTCCCTCTGCGGGCGGGGCCTACCAGCGGTGGGTGCGCAACGCCAAGCCGTCGAGCGTGGTGCGCGACGGGGTGCGCTACCTGCGGCTGGACGTGGCGGATCGGGTGGCGCAGCAGCGGGACTGGAATGCGCCGCAGTGGGCCGTGCCGGTGGGGCTGGTGGTGTTCGGGGCGGGTGGGCTGGCGTGGGCGGGCTGGCGCTGGCAGCGGCGTCGGCAGCGCCAGACCTTGCGCGCGCTGCACCGGGCGGGACGCTGAGATGCTCGGGTTCGTGCTGCGGCGGCTGGGCCATGCGGGGGCAGTGCTGGCGGGGGTTCACCTGCTGACCTTCGCGCTGTTCTTCACCCTCCACACGCCGGACGACATGGCGCGCCAGAACCTGGGCAGCAAGCGCCTGACCGAGGTGCAGGTCGTGCAATGGAAGGCCGCCCGCGGCTACGACCGCCCGCTCTGGCACAACGACCAGCGCACCGGCGCGGCACAGCTCACCGACACCGTGTTCTGGCTGCGCACGGCCTCGCTGCTGCAAGGCGATTTCGGCCCGCCGGATGCGCAGGGCGCGGGCGACATCGGCGACGAACTCCGCCAGCGCATGGCGGTGAGTCTGGCGCTGGCGGGGCCGGTGGTCGTGGGGCTGCTGGGGATGAGCACGCTGCTGGCAGCGGGGCTGGCGTGGGCGCGGCACACGCGGGCCGAGGCGTGGGGACTGGCGCTGTGCGGCGTGCTGCTGGCGGTTTCGACGCTGTTCGTGCTGGTGTTCGGGCAGGCGGTGGTGGCGGGGGTGTGGCGGCTGGCACCTGCGTCGGGGTTCGTGCCGGGCGGGGAGGGGGTGCGGTTCCTGGTGCTGCCGGTGGTGCTGGCGGTGCTCGCGCGGCTCGGGGGTGAAGTGCGGTTTCAGCGGGCAGCATTGCTGGAGGCGCTCGACTCGGCGCCGGTGCGGGCGGCGCAGGCGCGGGGGCTGTCGGCGGCGCGGGTGATGGGGCAGTGCGTGCTGCGGCAGGCGCTGGTGCCGATCCTCACCAGCGTGGGCAACAGCGTGCCGACGGTGGTGCTGGGCAGCGTGGTGGTGGAGCAGTTCTTCGGGCTGCCGGGGTTGGGTGCCTACGTGGTGGACGCGATCGCGGCGCAGGATTTCGCCGTGGTGCGCAGTCTGGTGTGGGTGGGCGCGGTGCTGGTGGTGGGAACGAACGCGCTGGTGGACCTGGCCTGCGCGTGGGCCGATCCGCGGGTGGGGCGCTCGCCATGAGTGGCGTGCAGCTCGTCTGGCTGTGGACGGACGCGGCGATGCAGGGGCTGGCGCTCGGGTTGACCGTGTGGGTCTGGCACCTGTGGCGGCATCCCGCGGCACGGGCGGCGTGTCGGCGGGCGCTGGTGCCCCGGTCGGCGATGGCGGCGGCGGTGGTGCTGGGGGGGCTGGCGGGCATCGCGCTGCTGGACAGCGTGCATCTGCGGGGCAGGACAGACGCGCTGACCGAGTCGCTGCTGGAGGTGGCATTGTCCCGACCGCGGGCGATGCGAGAGACGAGCTACTCCCGGCCGCTGGCGTGGCAGGGTTTCGGCCGCGAAGCGGTGTCCGTCGCCGCCGATGGCACGCCCGTGCGCGACTTTCCGCGGCTGCTCCATGGCGGCGCGCATCTGGTCGATCCACCGCGTCAGTGGTCGGGCGATGTGCTGCGGCGGGGCGCGGCGGGTGCGGGTGCGGCGCTGCTGGCCATGCTGGCGCTGGCGGCGGTGGTGCGGTGGTGGTGCCGTGGTCGGCCGCCGGGAGACGGGCCGCCGCTGCCACTGCGCACTGCATGGGCGACGGCGACGCTGCTCGCGGTGCTGGCCGGCGTGGCGGTCGCGCTGGGCGGGCATTACCACCTGCTCGGCACCGACCGCACTGGGCAGGACGTGGGCGTGCAGGCGCTGCGCAGCGTGCGGACGGCGTGGGTCATCGGCGTGCTCGCGTCGGTGGCGACGCTGCCGCTGGCGCTGGGACTCGGGCTGTGGGCGGGCTGGCGGCGGGGGTGGGTGGACGCGGCGGTGCAATACCTCTGCGCGGTGCTGCAGGCGGTGCCGAACGTGCTGCTGATCGCCGCGGGCGTGCTGCTGGCGCAGTTCCACATCGACCGCGACCCCGACCGCTACGCCAGCGCGCTGGAGCGGGCGGACGCCAAGGTGTTCCTGCTCTGCCTGCTGCTGGGCGCCACGGGTTGGACGGGGCTGTGCCGCCTCGTGCGGGCGCGGGTGCGGCAGGTGGCGGCGCTGGCGTTCGTGCAGGCCGCGACCGGGCTGGGGCTGGGGCCGTGGCGGCTGGTGTTCCGGCATGTGCTGCCGCAGCTCCTGCCGGTAGTGCTGGTGACGACGGTGCTCGACGTGTCGGCGCTGGTGCTGTACGAGGCGGTGCTGAGCTTCGTGGGGCTGGGGGTCGATCCGGCCTTCGACAGCTTCGGCGGCATGGTCCACGCCGCCCGCGCCGAGTGGACGCGCACGCCGCTGGTGTGGTGGCCGATGTCGGTGGCATTCGTCGGCATGGTGACGCTGGTGCTGGCGCTCAACCTGCTGGCCGACGGCGTGCGTGAAGCGGGAGACCCCCATGCTCCACGTTGAAGGCTTGTGTCTGGCGTGGCCGGGGCAGCCGCGGGTGGTGGACGGGCTGGACCTGCGGCTGGCACGCGGGCAGACGGTGGCGCTGGTCGGGCCGTCCGGCTGCGGCAAATCGCTGGTGGCGCGCACGCTCATCGGGCTGCCACCGCCCGCCTTGCGCATCGAGGCGGGGTCTGTGCGGCTGGACGGGGTGGACCTGCTGGACGAGCCGCTGGCGGCGCTGCAGCGGGTGCGGGGGCGGCGCATCGGGCTGGTGTTCCAGGACGCGGGCGGCAGCCTGAACCCCGTGCGCGCGATCGGCGCGCAACTGGTGGAGTCCATCGAGACCCACACCACCGCCCGTGGTGCCGTGGCACACCAGCAGGCGGCGCAGTGGCTGGCGCGGGTGGGGCTGGCCGATCTGCCGGGCGGGCTGCGGACCTACGCGCACCAGCTCTCCGGCGGGCAGCAGCAGCGGGTGGCGATCGCGCTGGCGCTGGCCTGTCAGCCGGATTTCCTGATCGCGGACGAGCCGACCTCGGCGCTCGACACCGCCACGCAGGGCCGGGTGCTCGACCTGCTGCGGGGGCTGCAGCGGGAGCGGGGGCTGGGCCTGCTGCTCATCAGCCACGACGCGGCGCTGGTGGCACGGTACGCCGATGCGGTGGTGCGGATGCCGGGCGTGGCCGTGTCGGCACCTGCCCGGTCGGCGGCTGTCCCGGTGTCCGCGGCGGCGGAGGCCGCGGACTCGGCACCGGTGCTGCAGGTCCGGGATCTGCGCGTGGCGTATCCCTTGTCCGTTGGCTGGCGTGGGGCGTGGCGGCCGGCGTACCGGGAGGTGCTCCACGGCGTGTCGTTCCGCCTCGCACCGGGGCGCACGCTGGCGCTGGTCGGCCCCTCCGGCAGCGGTAAGACGACGGCGGCCCAGGCGGTGGTGCAGTTGCTGGCGGGCCGGGCGCGGGTGGAGGGCGTGGTGGAGATCGCGGGCGTGGCCTTGCACGCGGTGCGGGGCGCGGCGCTGCGGCGGGCGCGGGCGTCGGTGCAGATGGTGTTCCAGGATGCGCTGGCGGCCTTCGATCCGCGCCTGACGCTGGCCGAGTCGCTGGCGGAGGGCTTGCAGGCGCTGCGGCCCGAGTGGTCGGCGGCCGAGCGGCTGGGACGCACGCGGGCGATGGTGGCGCGGGTCGGGCTGGACGAGGCACTGCTGGGGCGGCGGCCACACGCCTTGTCGGGCGGGCAGCTCCAGCGGTGCGCGCTGGCGCGGGCGCTGGTGATCGCGCCGCAGGTGCTGGTGTGCGACGAACCGACCGCGTCGCTGGACGGGCAGGCGCAGGCGCAGCTCCTGGCCCTGCTGCGCAGCTTGCAGCGTGAAACGGGGGTGGCCCTGCTGTGCATCACGCACGACCCCGCGGTGGTCGCGGCGCTGGCCGATGGCGTGGCGGTGCTGGAGGGCGGGCGGATCGTGGCCTGCCAGCCAGTCGCCGCGTTCAGTCGGGCGCGGGCGGGCTGAGCGGGGCGGTGCGGCTGAAGTGGCGAGCGAGCTTGTCGGCCTTGTCGGCGTACATCCGCATGTCGCTGCGCAGCAGCAGGCTGGTGCTGGTGTCACCGTCCAGCGCCTGCGCCAGCCCGATGCTCACGCGCACGGCGAGTCCGGGCTGCAGGGTGATCCAGGGGTGCTGGTCGATCGCTGTCGCCAGCCGGTCGATGACCTGTTGCCCCACCGCCTCGGTTGTGTCGCGCAGGATCAGCACGAACTCGTCGCCCGCCAGCCGCACGGCCAGATCCTGCGTCCGCACCACCTCGCGCAGCAGTTGCCCCATCTGGCGCAGGACGTGGTCGCCCAGGACGTGGGAGTAGCGGTCGTTGATCTGCTTGAAGCCGTCGATGTCGAGCATCACGAGGCACCATGGCACGGCCGGCTGGTTCGGGTGTTGCGAGAGCAGGTCGTCCAGGCACAGCTCCAGTGCGCGGCGGTTGGCCAGTCCGGTCAACGGGTCTTCGCGGGTCAACTGTTCGAGGGCGCGGGTGCTGCTGTGCAGGACTTCCATGGCGCGGGTCTGTTCGCGCCAGGCCAGCCGCAGCGCCGCCACGCGCTCGCGGCTGATGAGGGTTTCGGCCTGTTGCTGGAGCTGGTGGGCACGGAAGGCGCGGAATTCCCGCAGCATCTGGCCGGTGTCGCCCAGCGCCTCGAAGGCTTCCATGCGCTGGTAGTGCGACAGCAGGGTGAAGGGAATCTGGCCTTGCGCCGCCGCGATGGCGAGCGTGTGGTGGGTCGTGGCGAGTGCGGCTTGCCAGTGGCCGGCGGCGAGCTGGCAGCGTGCGCGCACGAAGTGTACGAAGCCCTGCATCCACAGGGGAATGGCGTCCAGATCGATCTGTTCGGCGGCGTCCAGGGCGGCGTCGAATGCACCGCTGTGGGCGAGCAGGCCGGCGCGGGCGGTGTGCAAGGTGGCGCGGAGCATCGCGGCGCCGAATGGGGTGGTGTCCGCGCGCAGGCCATGGCGCTCATCCAGCAGCGCCGTGTAGCGCGCCAGTTCCTCCTGGATCACGGGCCGCACCACCGTCGGCAGCGCCTGCTGTCGGCACAGCTCCAGCCGGTACAGCTCGTTGAACAGCCGGTTGCTCATCGGGCGCACGGCGGCCTGGGGAGCGAGCAGATCCTGCGCCAGTGCGACCGCCTTGCACAGCACCTTGTCCGCATGCGCCGCATCGACCGCGATGGACGCCACGCCGAGGTAGTTGTAGGCATCGACCGTGTGCATCCCCGGCGGCAGTGCATCGACCAGCCGCACGCTGAGCGTGGCGCTTTCGACCGCCTCTTCGGTCAGGCCCAGCAGCGTGGACAGGTGGGCGACGTGCGACAGGGCCGCCGATTCCTCCAGCGGGATGTTCAGGACGTGGAGCAGGTGGGCCGACTGCCGCGCCAGCGACAAGGCGGCGCTGAGGTCGGCGTGCTGGTGCTCGATGCGGGCGAGCAGGTGGAAGGCGCGCGCCTGGGTCAGCAGATCGCCGGCGGACTTGGCCTGCGACAAGAGGGCGGTGGCCAATGCCCTGGCCTGCGGTGCCTGACCGCCATGCAGGGCTTGCCTGGCGGCGTCGAACGCTGCTGAGTGGTCGCCTCCGTACATTCTCGACTGGTTCCTGCTGCGGGTAATGGTTGTGATTTTTGTTTGCGGGCGATCATAGTCAACACAGCGGGTCGGTCAATGCCAGAAACGGGCATAGTTCACGCATGAATAATGCGTGACTTCCCGACACGATTGGCACGTATTTGGTGCGACACCATGGATGAATGCACATGAAAAAAGCGCCGTGTGGCGCTTTCAAGGTGTTTTTCAATTCTTCAAGCGTATTGACTCAAAGAACTTCCGAGGCAAAGTCCGCCAGCCGCGACCGCTCGCCGCGCGCCAGCGTGATGTGCCCGGCGTGTGGCCAGCCCTTGAAACGGTCCACCGCAAACGTCAGACCCGAGCTGCCTTCGGTGAGGTAGGGCGTGTCGATCTGCGCCAGGTTGCCCAGGCAGATGATCTTGGTGCCCGGGCCGGCCCGCGTGATCAGCGTCTTCATCTGCTTGGGCGTGAGGTTCTGCGCCTCGTCGATGATGACGATCTTGTTCAGGAACGTGCGCCCGCGCATGAAGTTCAGGCTCTTGATCTTGATCTTGCTGCGCACGAGGTCGTTGGTCGCCGCACGGCCCCACTCGCCCGCGCCGGTTTCACCCCGCGCCAGCACTTCGAGGTTGTCGTCGAGCGCGCCCATCCACGGGCTCATCTTCTCCTCCTCGTTGCCGGGCAGGAAGCCGATGTCCTCGCCCACCGGCACCGTGACGCGGGTGACGATGATCTCGGTGTAGCGCCGCTCGTCGAGCACCTGGCTGAGCGCAGCGGCCAGCGTCATCAGCGTCTTGCCGGTGCCTGCCGTGCCGGTCAGCGTGATGAAGTCGCAGTCCGGGTCCATCAGCAGGTTGAGCGCGAAGTTCTGCTCGCGGTTGCGCGCCACGACACCCCAGACGGCCTGCTTGGCGTGGGTGTAGTCCTTGAGCGTCTTCAGCACCGCCGACTTGCCGGTGATTTCGGTGACGCGGGCGTACAGCGGCGCGTTGCCCGGACTCTCCAGGTAGACGAACTGGTTGATCATCAGCGACGGCACGAGCGGCCCGCTGATGCGGTAGAAGGTGACGCCGGCCTGCTGCCAGCTCTCCATCGTCTTGCCGTGGCGCTCCCAGAAGTCCGCCGGCAGCGCCATTACCCCGGTGTACAGCAGGTCACCGTCTTCGAGCGTCTTGTCGTTGGTGTAGTCCTCCGCGGGCAGGCCCAGCGCGCGCGCCTTGATCCGCATGTTGATGTCCTTGGACACCAGCACGATCTCGCGCTCGGGCTGCTGCGTGCGCAGGGCCTGCACGACGCCGAGGATCTGGTTGTCGGCCTTGCCCTGCGGCAGACCGTCGGGGAGCTTGAAATCGACGAAGGTGGTCTGGAAGAAGAGCTTGCCGCCCGCGTCCTTGTGGCCGGTGCGCGCCAGCGGGATGCCGATGGCGGGATCGAACTTCGCCGAATCGCCCTGGCTGGCGGCGAGCGCGTCAAGTTCGCGGCTGACCTGTCGGACATTGCGCGAGACCTCGCTCATGCCCTTCTTGTGGCCGTCGAGTTCTTCGAGCGTGATCATCGGCAGGTAGATGTCGTGTTCCTCGAAGCGGAACAGCGACATCGGATCGTGCATCAGCACGTTCGTGTCGAGCACGAACAGCTTGGCGGGGCCGGTGCGGGCGGAACGCGTGCGGGATGCCTTGGGCACCGGCTTGGCGACGGGGGCCGGACGGGCTGACGGTGCCACGGCAGCCTTGATGGGCAGACCCATCGGCACCGGCTTGGCAACTGGCGGTGCGGCAGCCGGCGGGGGGGGCGGCTGCAGCTCCAGGGTGACGGTCTCTTCGGCCGGGGCCTTCAGCGTTCGGCGCGCGGGTTTGGGCGCGGCCTGTGCATCGAAGGCAGAGGGGTCAAGGAGGGAGCCGCGCTTGGCGGGAGGTTTGGGCAGAGGCATGAGCTATGGCGTCACTGGAAAAAGAAAAAGCCGCACAGCAAGCTGTGCGGCTTCTCGTTGGTCGGCGGATGCGGTTCATGTCTTAAACGCATGAACCCATTATGCACAGGCAGCCCGTGCCGCCAAGCCTGCTCAAGCGGGGCTTTTCAGCTCCTTCACAGCCTTGAGCACCTCTTCGACATGGCCGGCCACCTTGATGCCACGCCATTCGGCACGCAGCACGCCGGCAGGATCGATCAGGAAGGTCGAGCGTTCGATGCCCTTGACCTTCTTGCCATACATGATCTTGTTCTTGACCACGCCGAACATGTGACAGAGCTTTTCTTCGGTGTCGGCGATCAGCTCGAAGGGGAGTTCGATGTTCTGCTTGAACTTGTCGTGCGAGGCCATGTTGTCACGCGACACACCGAACACCACGGCGCCTGCGCCCACGAAGTCCTTGTGGTGGTCACGAAACTGCATGGCTTCGGTGGTGCAGCCGGGCGTGTTGTCTTTCGGGTAGAAATACAGCACCACCGTTTTGCCGAGGAACGCCTGGGGGGTGAATTTCACGCCGCCGGTTGCATTCGCTTCAAGTTCCGGAAGAGGTTTGTTGAGAGCGGGCGTCATGCAATTTCTTTGAGTCTGAGGATCCCTGACGGGGATAAGCCATCTATTATAAGTCCATATGGGGAGCTTCTCCCATCCGGCGGGATGGGCCTGGATGCGGGCTTCACCCGATCAGCAGCGCCGCCACGACCCGCCGGTTTTCACTGGCCAGCACGTTGTAGGTGCGGCAGGCGGCCAGTGTGTCCATGCACTCCACGCCGATGCGGGCGTCGATCAGCGTGCGGATCAGCGATGGGTGGACAAAGCGGATCTTCGGGCCACTGCCAAAGATCACGAGTTCCGGCTTGTAAGCCATCAGTGCATCGAAATCCTCGCGGCGCAGATCCTCGTGGCGCGTGCAGGCCCAGGCCACGACCTCGCCCTTGAACGGCACGATCACGCTGCTGCGCCAGTGCTGCAGGCTGGTCTGGTTGTTCACCGAGACCATGTCGGCCGTGGTGGAGAAGATGGCGTTGACGCCATCGATGCGGTCGGGCTGGAGTTTCACGGCACGCGGCACGGATGCCGGGAGGGGTCGGGATGCGGTAAATTCTACCTTTTGTGCCCTTCTGCGCCTTCGCGGCCTGTTCCCCAACCCTTTTTGAATCGGACCTCTCCCGTGCTCAAGACCGTCGCCAAGTCCAGCAAGCTCGCCAACGTGTGCTACGACATCCGTG
>NZ_JAAFKF010000159.1 GCF_013299175.1 Sphaerotilus sp. | reverse complement strand
TGCCCGGGAACACGCGGCCCGGATCCTGCGCCATGGAGATCGAGCCCGGCACGTTGTGCGAACGGCTGTTGCCGTGCGACGCGCGCTGCGAGCTGAAGTTGTGGCGCTTGATGGTGCCGGCGAAGCCCTTGCCGATCGAGGTGCCTTGCACGTCAACGGTCTGGCCAGCGGCGAACATCGTGACCGGCAGGGTGGCGCCAGCCTTGAATTCAGCGGCCACTTCAGCCGTGACGCGGAACTCTTGCAGCACTTCACCGGCTTCGACACCGGCCTTGGCCAGGTGTCCGGCCGACGGCTTGTTCACGCGGGACGCCTTGCGGGCGCCGAACGTGATCTGCAGTGCGGTATAGCCGTCCGTTTCCACGGTTTTGACTTGGGCAACGCGGTTGTTGGACACGTCCAGCACGGTCACGGGCACGGTATCACCGTCGTCCGTGAAGATGCGCATCATGCCCACCTTGCGGCCCAGCAATCCGAGACGATTGCTAAGACTCATGGTTCTTCTCCAATAACCCGACAACGATTGGCCGGGCTGACTAAGTTGTTGCCGCATCCACCAGACCCGTGAAGGACTGAAGGAGCCGGAACGACGAAAATGGGCGCAATTTTACTTGCTGCCCGAAAAGCTCGCGATTATCACACAGAGATCACGTCCAGCGCAACATGGACTCGTCGCGCCAATACGCCACCTCGGCGCCATAGGTCTCCCACACGCACCCAATGCAGCCGCTGTCGCAGCAATTGGTCGGCTCGGGCGGTGGCTCGGACAGCGCCACCCCCAGCGCGCGGGCGCGGTCACACACGGCCCGCACCAGCGCCTGGGCGTCGCGCTGCTCGGTCGGGAGCCATTGCTGGAGAGCGTGGTCAGGAATCATCCCGCGATTGTCCAACACCGCAGACCACCGCACCGCCGGCCACCCGGATGCGGTGCGCCGCTCCTGCGTCAGCGGGATGGCCGCCCGCGCAGGGCCGCGCCACACTGCCCTCTTCCACGGGAGAACACCCATGCGGCAACGAACGAATGGCGGCCGAGTCAACGGCTTCGCACTGATCGAGCAGATCGCCGCCCTCCTCGCGATCGGCGCCGCCTCGGCGGTCGCGCTGCCGCAACTGGCCGATCTGCAGACCGACGCGGAGGGTGTCGCGCTGCAGCACCTGGCCGGCGCAGCCAGCACCGCCATGCTGCTGAACCAGGGCGGCTGTCTGGTGACGGGCCACCAGGCGGAACCGGGTCGCTGCCGGCCCGTGCGGGACTGCGCCGACGTCGGCACGCTGCTGCACGGCGGTCTGCCCGGCGGCTACGCCGTGCAGGCGCTGTCCCTGCTGCGCGGCGCCGAGGGCCACTGCCGCCTCGTGCATCCGGCCAGCGGGCATGCGGCCGACTTCATCGGGCTGGGTGCCGGGAACTAAACCGCCTCGGTCTGCGCTCGCCGCCGCCGCTCGCGGCTGTTGGCCAGGTGGGTCCGCATCGCCGCCCGCGCGCCATCCGGATCCTGGCTGGCGATGGCGTCGAAGATGCTCTCGTGCTCGGCATTGACGCGGCGCAGGTAGCGCAGCCGCTCCGGGTCGAGCGCCTCGGACTGCGCCAGCCGCGCCCGCGGAATGATCATGCTGCCGAGCGCGGTCATCAGATCGGCGAAGTGGTCGTTGCGGGTGGCGCGCGCAATCTCCAGATGGAACTGGAAATCCGCCCCCACCGCGTCCTGTCCGGATGCGATCGCCTGCACCACCAGGTCGAGCGCCGCGCGCATGGCCTGCAGATCGGCATCGGTGCGGCGCTGGGCGGCGAGCGCGGCGGCCTCGGTTTCCACGCCGATGCGCAGCTCCAGCACCGCGATCACGTCGCGCAGCGTGGCCATCTGCTCCGGCGCGATGCGGAAGCCCGGTCCGTCGCCCAGCCCGAGCACGAAGGTGCCGATGCCGTGGCGCGTCTCGACCAGCCCGGCCGCCTGCAGCCGCGAGATCGCCTCGCGCACCACCGTGCGGCTGACCGCGAACTCGACCATGATCGCCGACTCGGTGGGCAGCTTGTCGCCGGGGGCGAACTGGCCGTTGCGGATGCGGTCGCCGAGCGACTCGACCAGTTCGAGGGCCAGCGTGCGGGGGCGGCGGCGGGCGGTGGTCGGGGCAGGCGTCATGGGCAACAGGCTCGGAAGGGGTCGTGGGACTGTAGCAAGTCGGCGCACCGGCTCAGGTCCGCGCGGCGCGGCGGCCCGTGGAACGCCGGGCGATGACGCGGGCCACCAAGGTGTCGTGTCCGCCGGGGAGCGGCGCGGTGTCGGCGCCTGCCCGGATGCGCTCGATGAGGCGCTGCATGGCCGTCTCGCCGGTCAGCTCGCTGGCGGTGTCCACGGTGGTCAGGGCCGGGCTGGTGTAGCGGCCGTAGACGATGTTGTCGAATCCGGCGATCGACACGTCCTCGGGCACCCGCAAGCCCAGCGCCTGCGCCTGCCCCAGCAAGCCCAGCGCGATCAGGTCGTTGTACGCCACCACCGCGTCCGGCGGCTCGGCGCACAGCAGCACCGACGAGGCGATCCGCTCGCCCTCTTCCGCCACCGCAGCCTCGACATCGAACAGCCGCAGCGCGCTGTCGCAGCCGGCAAAGGCGTCCTGCAGCCCCTGCCACCGCTCGGCGCTCCAGCGCGCCCCGCTGAACCCGGCATACGCCACGCGCCGGTGGCCGAGGTCGCGCAGGTGGCGGCCCAGCATCAGCGCCGCCGCCCGGTTGTCCGACCCGACGCTGCGGCAGCCGGGGCCGGGCTGGTGCCCACCGTAGTAGACGACGGGCAGGCCGGCATGCTGCAGCCACTCCAGCGCCGGCTCGGACACGCGCGCACTGACGATCACGCCATCCACCCGCCGGCTGAGCGCCTGCAGCATGGCCAGCTCCGGCGTGTGGCCCTCGGCGGTGTCGGTGAACAGCAGGTTCAGCCCGGCGCGCGCCGCCACGCGGGAGGCGCCCTTGACCAGGCTGGTGAAGTGCGGGTTGCAGATGTCGAGGATGACGATGCCGACGTTGCCGGTCTGGCCGGTGATCATGCCGCGGGCCATCGGGTTGGAGCTGTAGCCGAGGTCGCGCACGGCGGCCGTGACGCGCTCCTCGACCTCGCGGGTGAACCGCTGGCCGCCGTTGATGAACTTGGACACCGTGGCGGTGGACACGCCCGCCGCCTGCGCGACATCGCGGATGGTGGCGGGCTTGCGGCGGCGGGTGGAAGCGTCATCGGTCATGGCCCTGGATTGTAGCCATGCACCAAGTTAAACGTTTACTTGTCACCCCTCCCGTATAACCCGAATCGGGCTAACACCTACCTTTGAAATCTTGACCTGATTCACAAGGTAAACGTTTAATCTCGTTTGCCGATGCCCTTCATTCCGAGGAGACACACCATGCCCCAGACCACCCCCCGCCTGTTGGCCGCCCTGCTGTCCGCGGCCGCACTGTCCTGCGCCCAGGCCGCCGAATTCCGCTCCGCCGACATCCACAACTCGGACGACTACCCGACCGTGGCCGCCGTCAAGTACATGAGCCAGCTTCTGGAAAAAAGCAGCGGCGGCAAGCACAAGATCAAGGTCTTCAACAAGGGCGCGCTCGGCACCGAGAAGGAAACCATCGACCAGGTGAAGATCGGCGCGCTGGAGATGACCCGCGTCAACATCAGCCCGATGAACGCGGTCTGCGCCAAGACGCTGGTGCCGACGATGCCCTTCCTGTTCCATTCGGTGGAGCACATGCGCGCCTCGCTCGACGGCCCGGCCGGCGAGGAGATCCTGAAGTCCTGCGAGGACCAGGGCTTCATCGGCCTGGCGTTCTACGACTCGGGCGCCCGCTCGCTGTACGCCAAGCGTCCGATCAAGACGGTCGCCGACGTGAAGGGCATGAAGGTCCGGGTGCAGCAGTCGGACCTGTGGGTCGCCCTGGTCGGCGCGATGGGCGGCAACGCCACGCCGATGCCCTTCGGCGAGGTCTACACCGGCCTGAAGACCGGCCTGATCGATGCCGCCGAGAACAACATCCCGTCCTACGACAGCGTCAAGCACTACGAGTCGGCCAAGTTCTACTCGCGCACCGAGCACTCGATGGCACCCGAGATGCTGCTGATGTCCAAGATCACCTGGGACAAGCTGCCCAAGGCCGAGCAGGACATGGTGCGCGCGGCGGCCAAGGAATCGGTGGCCTTCCAGCGCAAGAAGTGGGACGAGCAGGAAACCAAGTCGCTGGCCGCCGTCAAGGCCGGCGGCGCCGAAATCGCCGAGGTGGACAAGAAGTCCTTCCAGGCCGTGATGGGCCCGGTCTACGACAAGTTCATGACCACGCCGGACCTCAAGCGCCTGGTCAAGACGATCCAGGACACCAAGTAACCCACCAGGCGGAGCGGCCATGTTCACCAAATTCTGTGCCGGAGTCTCCAAGCTCAGCCTCGTGCTGGCGGTGATCGGGCTGATCGCGGTCATCCTGTGCGTGCAGTACCAGGTGATCGGCCGCTACATCTTCAACGACACCCCGACCTGGGCCGAGGCGCTGTCGATGCTGCTGGTGCTGTTCGTCACCGCGTTCGGGCTGGCGGTGGGCGTGCGCGACGCGGGCCACATCGGGCTGGAGTCGATGGTCGCGCTGCTGCCGGACCACTGGCGCCACCGGGTCGAGCTGCTGATCCACGCGCTGGTGGGCCTGTTCGGCTTCCTGATGGCGCAGGGCGGCTGGCTCTGGGCCTCGGCCAAGTGGGGCGAGAAAAAACCGATGCTGCCGGTCCCGGACGGCATCGACTATGTGCCGGTGGTCATCGCCGGCGTGCTGATCGTGCTGTTCTCGATCGAACACATCGTCGCGCTGCTGCGCGGCGAGGAAGTGGTGCCAGCATGGAACTGACTGTCCTGGCGGTGAGCTTCACCGCCCTCTTGCTGCTGGGTGTCCCGGTGGCGTTCGCGATCGGCCTGTCCTCGGTCGCCACCATCGTCGCGGCGGGCCTGCCCATCGCCATCGTCTTCCAGAAGATGGTCGGCGGGATGCAGGTCTTCAGCTTCCTGGCCATCCCCTTCTTCGTTTTCGCGGGCGAACTCATGCTCTACGGCGGCATCGCCGACCGCATCGTCAAGTTCGCCAACAGCCTGGTCGGCCATGTGCGTGGCGGGCTGGGCATGAGCAATGTGCTCGGCTGCACCATCTTCGGTGGGGTCGCCGGCTCGCCGCTGGCGGACGTGTCGGCGATCGGTTCGGTGATGATCCCGCTGATGAAGAAGGAAGGCTACGACGCCGACTACGCCGTCAACGTGACCACGCACGCGGCGCTGGTCGGCGCGATCATGCCGACCTCGCACAACATGATCATCTTCACGCTGGCCACCTCGGGCATCGCCTCGGTCAGCGTGCTCAGCCTGATGCTGGCGGGGATGATCCCGGCGCTGATCCTGACGCTGTGCAACCTCGCCGCCGCCTACTGGGTGGCGGTCAAGCGCGGCTACCCGGTGCGGCCGGGCGGCTTTGGCGGCTGGCCGGCGGTGCTGACGGCCTTCCTCGCGTCGCTGCCGGGCTTGCTGGTGGTGGTGATCATCCTCGGCGGCATCCTGTCGGGCGCGTTCACGGCGACCGAATCGGCCTCGATCGCCGTGGCCTGGGCGCTGCTGATCACCGTGTTCGTCTACCGCTCGCTGACGTGGAAGAACTTCCTCAAAGCCTGCGCCAAGGCGTGCAAGACCACGGGCGTCGTGCTGCTGCTGATCGGCATCTCCAACGCCTTCGGCTACTTCATGGCGCTCTACGAGGTGCCGCAGAAGA
>NZ_JAAFKF010000158.1 GCF_013299175.1 Sphaerotilus sp. | reverse complement strand
TGCTGGCGGAGATCCTGCTGATTTCCTTCGTGCTGCAGCTCATCGGGCTGGCCACGCCGCTGTTCTTCCAGGTGGTGATGGACAAGGTGCTGGTCAACCACGCGATGAAGACGCTCAACGTCATCGCGGTCGGCTTGATCTGCGCGACGGTGTTCGAGGCGCTGCTGTCCGGCATCCGCACCTGGGTCTTCGCGCACACCAGCAGCAAGATCGACGTGGAACTCGGCGCCCGGCTGTTCCGCCACCTGCTGAACCTGCCGCTGGCGTATTTCCAGTCGCGCCGCGTCGGCGACTCGGTGGCGCGCATCCGCGAGCTGGAGAACATCCGCAGCTTCCTCACCGGCAACGTGATGACGCTGGTGCTGGACCTGCTGTTCTCGTTCGTGTTCATCGGCGTGATGCTCTGGTACAGCGTGACGCTGACGATGGTGGTGCTGGCGTCGATCCCCGTCTACGTGCTGCTGTCGGTGGTGTTCACGCCGGTCATCCGCGCGCGGCTGGACGACAAGTTCAACAAGAGCGCCGAGAACCAGTCCTTCCTCGTCGAGACCATCAGCGGCATCGACACGGTGAAGGCGCTCGCCGTCGAGCCGCGCTGGGTGCAGAAGTGGGACCAGCAGCTCGCCGCCTACGTCACCTCGGGCCTGTCCGTCACCAACGTCGCCACCATCGCGGGCGGCGGCGTCACGCTGGTGAGCAAGCTGGTGACGGCGGCCATCATGTGGATCGGCGCGACGCTGGTGATCGACAAGCAGCTCACCGTGGGCGAGCTGGTGGCGTTCAACATGCTGGCGGGGCAGGTGTCGAGTCCGATCCTGCGGCTGGCGCAGCTCTGGAACGACTTCCAGCAGGTCGGCCTGTCGATGCGCCGGCTGGGTGACATCCTCAACGCCCGCACCGAGATCGCCGGCCAGAAGACCCGCCTGCCCCGGCTGCAAGGCGCCATCGAGTTCGATCAGGTGTCGTTCCGCTACCGCCCGGACGCGGCCGACGTGCTGCGCCAGGTGTCGCTGAAGATCGCGCCGGGCGAGGTGATCGGCATCGTCGGGCGCTCCGGTTCGGGCAAGAGCACGCTGACCAAGCTGGTGCAGCGGCTGTACGTGCCCGACCGCGGGCGGGTGCTGGTCGATGGGCAGGACATCGCCATCGTGGACACCCCCAGCCTGCGCCAGCAGATCGGCGTGGTGCTGCAGGAGAACATGCTCTTCAACCGCTCGGTGCGCGACAACATTGCCTTGACGAACCCGGCGCTGCCCATCGAGGTGGTCATCCAGGCGGCGCAGTTGGCCGGGGCGCACGAGTTCATCTGCGAGCTGCCCGAGGGCTACGACACGGTGGTCGGCGAACACGGCACCGGCCTGTCGGGGGGCCAGCGCCAGCGCATCGCCATCGCCCGCGCCCTCATCACCAACCCGCGCATCCTGATCTTCGACGAGGCGACCAGCGCGCTCGACTACGAATCCGAGAAGGTCATCCAGGACAACATGCGCCGCATCGCCCAGGGCCGCACCGTGCTCATCATCGCCCACCGCCTGTCCGCCGTGCGCGAGGCCAACCGCATCGTGGTGCTGGAGCGCGGGCAGATCGTCGAGGTCGGCAGCCACGCGCAACTGCTCGGCGTGCCCAAGGGGATCTACGCCCACTTGCACGCCCTGCAGCAAGGCCCGCAGCGCCCTGGGGTGACCGCATGAGCCTCAAGCACCGCATCGAGGCGTGGGGCGAACTCGTCACCCGCTACCGCCGCGTCTGGGGACATTTCTGGCGGCAGCGCGACGCCCTGACACCGCCGGACCTGCGCAGCGAGGAGGCCGAGTTTCTGCCCGCCGCGCTGTCCTTGCAGGCGCAACCCGTGTCGCCCGCCGGGCGCGGGGTGGCGTGGCTGCTGATGCTGCTGGTGGCGGCGCTGGTGGCGTGGTCGGTGATCGGGCGCACCGACATCGTGGTCAACGCCCAGGGCAAGGTCATCCCCAATGGCCGGACCAAGACGGTCGGGGCGCTGGAGGTGGCGCGGGTGCTGGCGCTGCACGTCGAGGAGGGGCAGGTGGTGCGGGCCGGGGAGGTGCTGATCGAGCTGGACCCGCGCCTGAGCGACACCGAGCAGGACAAGGCGCAGGGCGAGTTCCAGGCCGCGACGCTGCAGCGCGAACGCGCGGCCGCGCTGCTGGCCGCGCTCGACAGCGGCCAGCCGCCGACGCTGCCCGACGGCCCGGCGCTGGCCGACACCGACCCGGAGCGCCTGCAGATGACCCGCCAGCACCTGCAGGACCAGTGGCGCGACTACACCGCCCGCACGGCCCGACTCGATGGCGAGATCCGCCGCTACGGCCAGGAGCTGCCGCTGGTGGCGCAGCGTGCCCGCGACTACGCCGAGCTGGCGCAGACCCGCGACGTGTCGCGCCACGCCTGGATGGAGAAGGAACAGGCCCGGCTCGACCTCGAAGGCCAGATCGCCGACCTGCGCCACCAGAAGACCGCGCTCACCGCCGAGCTGCGCAAGTCGGCGCAGGACACCCGCACCGAGGCCAGCCGCCAGGCCGCCGCCGCGCAGCAGGAAGTGCGCAAGGGGCGCGTGCGCGGTGACCTGCTCAAGCTGACGGCGCCGGTCGATGGCACGGTGCAGCAGCTCACGGCCCACACCGTCGGCGGCGTGGTCTCGCCCGCGCAGCCGCTGATGCAGATCGTGCCCAAGCAGACCCGCGTGGAGATGGAAGCCTTCATCGAGAACCGCGATGTCGGCTTCGTCAAGGAAGGCCAGTCCGCCCAGGTCAAGATCGACGCCTTCGAGTACACCAAGTACGGCACGCTGGACGCCACCATCGCCCACGTCTCCCGCGACGCCATCCAGGACGAGAAGCGCGGGCCGATCTACGCCGTCCGGCTGGTGCTGGCGCGGCCGGTGCTGCGGGTCGAGGGTCAGGACCAGCCGATCACGGCGGGCATGTCGGGCAGCGTGGAGATCAAGACCGGCTCGCGGCGGCTGATCGAATACGTGCTCTCGCCGCTGGTGCAGCACGCCCGGGAGAGCCTCAATGAGCGGTGAGTTCGGGCGGCTCGCCGGGCGGGTGGTCGGTTGGTGCGCCCTGGTGCTGGTCGGGCCGGGGGTGTCTGCCGCGACTTCGGCACTGGCCGAGCGGCTGGAGAACCCGCTGGCGGTGCCGCGGCTGGTCGAATCCGCTGCGGAGCCGGTCGCCGCCCCTTGCAGCGAGGCGCTGACACCGGGCGGGCCGCTGTCGCTGGCGCAGGCGATGCACACCGCGCTGTGTCTCAACCCGCAGGCGCGCGCAGCCGGGGCGGCGATCCGGGTGCAGGCGGGCACGGTCGGCGAGGCGCGGGCGGCGTATTGGCCCAGGCTCAACATCGGCGTGAACCGCCTGTTCAGCCGCACGGTCTACGCCGACAGCGAACTGCCCGACGACGACCGGGTCGGCACCAACCGCTCGGTCAACCTGACGTGGCGGCTCTACGACTTCGGTGTACGGGGCGCCAACCTGGACGCGGCAAACCAGTCGCTGCGGGCGGCCATCGCCTCGCAGGAGGCGACGCTGCAGAAGCTGATGTCGGCGGTGGTGGACACCTATTTCGAGGCCGTGACCACGCAAGCCGCGCACCGTGCCCGCGCCGAGGCGGCGCGTGTCGCTCGCTCGACGCTGGAGGCGACCGAGCGCCGGGAAGCGCGGGGGGTGGCGGCGGGCAGCGACGTGCTGCAGGCCCGTGCGGCGCTGGCGCGGGCGCAGCTCGCGGCCCAGCGGGCGCGGGGGGAGCAGGCGAAGGCGGTGTCGGTGCTCGCCTACGTGATGGGCCTGCCGGGCACGGCGCCGGTGACGCTGCCGGACGACCTGGAGGCGCCCGACGCGCCGGCCGTGCAGGGTCTGGCGCACTGGCTGGCCGAGGCGCAGGACGGCCACCCCGGCATCCGTGCCGCCCGGGCGCAGCGCGAGGCCGCGTTGGCCAAGGTGTCCGCCACCCGCGCCGAGGGCTGGCCGACGCTGGAGTTCAGCCGCGCCGACCAAGTGAACGGCGTGCCCAGCCAGGGCTTCGGCGCCACCCGCAGCCGCGTCACGACCTACGGGCTGGCGCTGTCGATCCCGCTGTTCGAAGGCTTCGCCCGCGTCTACAAGGTCAGCGGTGCGCAAGCCCAGGCCGAGCAGAGCGACGCCAACCTGCAGAACGTGGTGCTGCAGGTGTCGATGGAGGTGCTCAAGGCCCACGCCGACGCCACCGCCGCGCTCGACAACCTGCAGGCCAGCGCCACGCTGGTCGAGGCCACGCAGGCGGCGGTCGGCAGCGCGGCACGGCGCTATGACAAGGGCGTGAGCGACATCCTGGAGCTGCTGTCCACGCAGAACGCGCTGGCCGACGCCCACCAGGAACGCATCCGCTGTCTGGCCGAGTGGCACGCGGCGCGGCTGAAGCTGGCGGCGGCGGCGGGGGTGCTGGGGGCGCTGGATTAACCGGCCACTGGCACCCAGATCTCCGTGCGCAGCGCCCCGGAGGGCGGTTGCACGGCGTGGCCTTGCCCATTCGCCATCGCGTAGCCGAACACCACGCCCGCCACGTAGCGGCAATGCGGATCATCCGGCCCTTGCGCATCGTCGGGACCGAGGCTCAGCCAGCACCGATTCCTGCCCGCTCACCAGCAGCGCACACGCCCGCTGCCGCCGCCGCCATGAGCCTCAATCCTTGAGCTTGTAGGATTCCAGTTCCTCGGCGTACCGCTCGTTCCTGGTGCCATTGCTGGTGTAATACTCCTCGACCGATTTCACCCATCGCCGCACCTCTGGCACATACCAGTAAGCCTTGTAGGTTCTTCCCGTGCTGACCATGCCGGCTGAATTCTGGACCTGGCTGATCATCGTTGTGTTTCCCTGGGTGGATTCGGCCCCTTGCACCACACGACTCACGGGCTCTGCTTCCGCCTGCCAGGTGCCTTCGGCCTCGATCTTCAGCGCACTGAATTTTCCAGCGGGAACTTCAACGTCCTCACGGCCGACAACGACATATTTCGTGTTGTGGGTTTCATATTTGTTCCTGCTGTTCGGCGGTTTCTGCTCCGTGTATTGCAGCTCCCAGGATTGCCCGATGGTCATCGGGAATTTGAGCGGGCGGGCCACAACGGTCTCCTTCCCGTTGACGGCGCGCAGCCGCCCCCAGTCAGCCCCGATGACGAATTCCCGCACATTTTGAGTGGAGCCACTCTGCTTGGTGCTCAAGTACAGGTTGGCGGCGGTGACGCGATTGACGGCCAACTCATTTCTGGTTTTGGTCCATCCGGATGAACCCGTCTCGACTGTGTATTGATATACCCACGAGTCACCGGCCTTGAGGGGTGGTGATTCGACCGATTCGGCTTGCGCCATGAACGGCACAGCGAGGCTGATCCAGCCCATCAATGAGGAGACATTCAATTTCAGGAGATTGCGGCCGGTCATTTTTTCCTCTGAGTGGGGTGGAGTGGTCTGGGCACCATTTCACGCGGAAACTGCGGGTGGGGCTTATCCGCCCAGCCCCGCGAACACGTTCTGCACATCCTCGTTGGCATCCAGCGCCGCCAGGAATGCCTCGACCTCTTCCAACTGCTCCGCGCTCAGGCTGTCCGGCGCGACCGGGTTCTTCGGCTTGTACCCGAGCTTGGTGGACAGCACCGTGAACCCGTGGGCGGGCAGGGCGCGGCTGACCAGGTCCAGCTCGGTGGGCGCCGTGTAGAACAGCGTCGTGCCGTCCTCGTCGCCGGCGTCCAGATCCTGCGCACCGGCTTCGATGGCGGCCATTTCCGGGTCGGTGCCGGCTTTGGCGTCGGTCGGCTCGGCCTCGATCATGCCGAGGTGGTCGAAGTCCCACGCGACCGACCCGGAGGTGCCCAACTGACCCTTGCGGAACAGCACGCGC
>NZ_JAAFKF010000157.1 GCF_013299175.1 Sphaerotilus sp. | reverse complement strand
TCATCGGCGATGGTGCGATGACCGCCGGCATGGCCTTCGAGGCACTGAACAACGGCGGCATGCCCCACGCCGGGCAGGAGCCGAACCTGCTGGTGGTGCTCAACGACAACGACATGTCGATCAGCCCACCGGTCGGCGCGCTCAACAAGTACCTCGCCCGGCTGATGAGCGGCAAGTTCTACGCCTCGGCCCGCGAAGGCGCCAAGCAGGTGCTGAAGAACACGCCCCAACTGCTGGAGCTGGCCCGCCGCTTCGAGGAACACGCCAAGGGCATGGTCGTGCCCGGCACGATCTTCGAGGAATTCGGCTTCAACTACGTCGGCCCGATCGACGGCCACGACCTCGACGCACTGATCCCGACGCTGGAGAACCTGCGCGACCGCAAGGGCGCACAGTTCCTGCACGTCGTCACCAAGAAGGGCTACGGCTACAGGCTGGCCGAAGCCGACCCCATCGCCTACCACGGCCCCGGCAAGTTCGACCCCGCCATCGGCCTGGTCAAGCCCGCCACGCCCCCGAAGCCGACTTTCACGCAGGTCTTCGGCAACTGGCTGTGCGACATGGCGGCGGCCGACCCCAAGCTCGTCGCCATCACGCCCGCGATGCGCGAAGGCTCGGGCATGGTCGAGTTCCACAAGCGGTTCCCGGACCGCTACTTCGACGTGGGCATCGCCGAACAGCACGCCGTGACCTTCGCCGCGGGGTTGTCCTGCGAGGGCACGCGCCCGGTGGTCGCCATCTACTCGACCTTCCTGCAGCGCGCCTACGACCAGCTCATCCACGACGTGGCGCTGCAGAACCTGCCGATGGTGTTCGCCCTCGACCGTGCCGGTCTGGTCGGTGCGGACGGTGCGACGCACGCCGGCGCGTATGACATCGCCTTCGTGCGCTGCATCCCGAACATGGCGATGCTGACCCCCGCCGACGAGGCCGAGCTGCGCCAGTCGCTGACCACCGCCTACCGCCACGACGGCCCGGTCGCCGTGCGCTACCCGCGTGGCAGCGGCGTCGGCACGGTCGCGGCCACGGGCAACAGCTTCGAGACGCTGCCGTGGGGCCGTGGCGAAGTGCGCCGCACCGCCAGCCTCGTCGCCGGCCGACCGGGCAGCCCGCGCATCGCCCTCCTCGCCTTCGGCAGCCTGCTCTACCCGGCGCTCACCGCGGGTGAAACGCTGGATGCCACCGTCGCCAACATGCGCTTCGTCAAGCCGCTGGACGGCGCGCTGGTCGAGGAACTGGCCCGCACGCACGACGCGCTGGTCACGGTGGAAGAAGGCTGCACCATGGGCGGCGCCGGCTCCGCGGTCGCCGAACACCTCAACGCCGCCGGCATCACCGTGCCGATGCTGCACCTCGGTCTGCCCGACCGCTTCATCGAACACGGCGACCCGGCCTTCCTGCTCGCGCAGTGCGGGCTGGACGCAGCGGGCATCGAAGCCTCGGTGCGGCAACGCTTTGGTCAGGTCGGGCTGCTGCGCCCGGTGGCCAACGCCTGAAGACACCCCAGTCCCCGGAACTTGTTCAGCACCAACCGAATCGAACCGCCCATGCATGTCCTCTCTGACGGTTTTGGCGGCCTGCTCCGCCTGGTGGTGCGCCTGTCCTTGCTCGCGGCGGGCGCGGTGTTCTTCATGAGCCTGCTGGTGGCCGGCGTCGTCGTCGCGGGGGCCTACACGCTGTGGAGCCTGCTGCGCGGCCGGCGCCCGACGCTGCAGGATATCCTGCGCTTCCAGCGCGGACACGGCCGCAGTGGCTGGACCGGTGGCATGGGCGCCCGAGCCACCCCACGCAGCCGCACCACCGCATCGGACGATGTCATCGAGGTACAGGCCCGCGAGATCACCCGCGTGGTGCGCTGACCCTCAGCCCGGACGGTCGATGATGCTGGGCAGGTCGGCGACGGGGCCGGCCTGGTGCGACCCGTCGGGCATGGTGCCGCTGCGCGGTACCGAAGCCGCTGCTGGCGCGCCAAAGCGCCGCACCAGCAGGGACCGCACCAGATGCCACAGCGGTTTGGGGTCACGCAGACTGGCGTACTGGTACACCAGCCCTGGCCGCAGCACTGTCGACAGGTAGCCACCCCACCCCCACTCGCCGACGCGCCGGTACGCACGGAAGGCGTGGAAATCCAGTCCGGCGTTGAGGTAGCGCAGCCCGAAACGCCGTGGCGCCGCGGGCAGCCGCGGCAAGGCACAGGTGGCGCGGTACGCCAGCCACGCCAGGTTCACCCCGGCACGGGCCGCCAGGATGCTGGTCTGGCTGGTGCGCGGGTTGATCTCGATGAGCATGGCACGCCCGGTGCGGGCGTGGCGCTTGAAGTTCATGTTGGCGATGCCGCGAAAGCCCAGCGTCTGCAGGATCTCGACCGCCTCGGACTCCAGCGCCGGCCAATGCACGCTCTCGACATGGCACCCGCTGCCGGCATGGATCGGGAAGGTGCGCCACTTGCGTGCGGTGTAGCTCGCCTGTGCGCAGCCCTCGGGATCGACGTAGACATGCACGCTGTAGTGTTCTTCGTCCAGGCCGGGGATGTACTCCTGCACCAGCACCTCCAGCCCATGGGGCGCCAGCAGGCCGCACAGCCGCATCAGCTCCGCAGGATCGTCCACCAGCAGCGCCTTGGCACGCGCCACGGCCGGATCGAGTCCCGGGTGTTTCCAGGCCACGGGGTGGGTGGGCTTGACGATGACGGGATAGTCCACCGTGTGGCTCAACGCGGCGGCGGCCTCCATCGTGCGTGGGCTGAAGGTGCGCGGCACGGGCAGGCCAAGCTGCTCCGCCACCACGCCGAAGGCTCGCTTGTCCATCAACAGACGTGCCACGTCGGGCAGCGCCGTGACGCTGCGGCAGACGGTGGCGAGCGGGAGTTCCAGCGCCAGCAGCGCGGCCAGATCGGGATCGGCGGAGGGGAACACTGGCAGCAGCGCCTGGTGCTCCGCCTGCAGCCCGCGCAACAAGACCAGCAGGCGCGCCGGGTCGCGCGTGAAGTCGGGCAGGTGGTGGAAGGCCACGCAGTACCGGGAATGGCGGGATGGCGGCTGCGCTTCCTCGGCCACCACGATGACTGGAACCCCTTGCTCGCCAAGGGCACGCACCAAGTTGAGATCGGCTTCAGGTGCTCCTTGGCAGGACAGCACCACGGCGGGAAGGAGCAACGGGTCAGTACGGCTGGACATGCGCGACAACAGACCTTGCGGTCACATGAAAACAGCCCCTCTTTTACCGTAAATGAAACAATTGACACACACGGCACACGCGGAACCCGGCCCCCAAGGAAGCAGTGCCATCAAAAAATCACGAACCAGCCGCACCGGCCTCCAGCACCCGCAGCAAATCCTGCCCATAGGCGTCCAGCTTCTTCGCGCCAACACCGCTGATGTGGCCGAGTTCAGCCAGCGAGGTGGGCTGGCGGCGCGCCATCTCGGCCAGCGTGGCGTCGTGGAAGATGACGTAGGCCGGCAGACTGTGCGCCCGTGCCACGTCGGCACGCCACTGGCGCAGCGCCTCGAAGCGGGCGATCTGCGGCGCGTCGAGATCGGCCGGCGCCACTTTCTGGCCACGCGGCGCGGTGCTGTCGGCCACGCCACCGCGGGTCCGCGAGCGGCTGCGGCGCGGTGCTTCGGCCGGTGTCCGCATCCGCAGACGGACCTCGCCGCGCAACACCGTGCGTGCCGTGTCGGTCAGCGACAGCGTGCCGTAGTCGCCCTCGGCCACGACGTGGCCCAGCGCCACCAGTTGCCGCAGCACCGCGCGCCACTGCTGCTCGCTCAGGTCGGCGCCGATACCGAAGGTGCTCAGGGACGCATGGCCGTACTGATCGACCTTCTCGGTGCGCTTGCCGCGCAGCACGTCGATCAGGTAGGCCACGCCGAAGCTGCGCGCCCCGTGCGCCTCGCGGCCATGCTGCACGAAGCGGTAGATGCAGGACAGGGCCTTGCGGGCGGCGTCGGTGCTGTCCCAGGTGACAGGCGGGTGCAGGCAGTTGTCGCAGTTGCCGCAGGGCTGGCTGTCCTCGCCGAAATAGGCCAGCAGCCGCACGCGCCGGCAGTCGTGCGCCTCGGCCAGCGCCAGCAGCGCGTCGAGCTTGCCGCGCTGCACCCGCTTGAAATCGTCCGCAGCCGGACTCTCGTCGATCATGCGGCGCTGGTTCACCACGTCGGCCAGCCCGTAGGTCATCCACGCATCGGCCGGCGCCCCGTCACGTCCACCGCGGCCGGTTTCCTGGTAATAGCCCTCGATGTTCTTGGGCAGGTCGAGGTGGGCAACGAAGCGCACGTCCGGCTTGTCGATGCCCATGCCGAAGGCGATCGTCGCCACCATCACCAGCCCCTCCTCGCGCAAGAAGCGGTCCTGGTGCCGCTTGCGCACGCCCGCATCCAGCCCGGCGTGGTACGGGAGCGCCGGGATGCCCTCGTCCTGCAGCCACGCCGCCGTTTCTTCCACCTTCTTGCGGCTGCCACAGTAGACGACACCGGCATTGCCTTCGTGCTCGTCGCGCAGGAAGCGCAGCAGTTGCGTGCGGGCGTTGTCGCGCTCGACGATGGTGTAGCGGATGTTCGGGCGGTCGAAGCTGCTGATGAACAGCCTGGCGTCCTGCAACTGCAGCCGCTCGATGATGTCGGCGCGGGTGTGGTCGTCGGCGGTCGCGGTCAGGGCGATGCGCGGCACGTCGGGGAAACGCTCGTGCAGCGCCGACAGCCCGAGGTATTCCTCGCGGAAATCGTGGCCCCACTGGCTGACGCAGTGCGCCTCGTCGATGGCGAAGAGCGAGAGCTGGCCGCGGGCGTGCAGCGACTCCAGCATGGCGAGGAAACGCGGGGTCAGCAGCCGCTCGGGCGCGGCGTAGAGCATGGTCAGCCGGCCCGACAGCAGCCCCTGCTCGACCGAGGCGGCCTGCTGCGGGGTGAGCGTCGAGTTGAGGAACGCCGCCTCGACGCCCACCTCGTCGAGCGCACCCACCTGGTCCTGCATCAGCGCGATCAGCGGGCTGACGACCACCGCCACGCCCCGCCCCGCGCGGTGGCGGACGATGGCGGGGATCTGGTAGCACAGGCTTTTTCCCCCGCCGGTCGGCATGAGCACCAGCGCGTCGCCGCCGCCGATGAGCTGGTCAACGATGGCCTGCTGCTGGCCGCGGAAGGCGGGATAGCCGAAGACATCGGCCAGCACCTCGCGGGCGGCGGTGGCGGCGGTGGCGGAGATGGCGGCAGGGGTGGGGGTGGCGGTGTGCATACGGGGCGCGATGGTAGCCGGGTGGGCGGTGGGCTTCGATCCCTCTCCGGGGGGATCTGCCCGCGTCTGCAGCACTGGCACAATCTCACACGTTTTCAAAGGAGCGAGCGGCCATGGCCTCCGTCAACAAAGTCATCATCCTCGGCAATCTCGGGCGCGACCCGGAGATGCGCTACACCCCCAGTGGCTCGGCCATCTGCAGCCTGCGTGTGGCCACCACGCGCAACTGGAAGAACAAGGACAGCGGCGAGCGCGTCGAAGAAACCGAATGGCACTCGGTGGTCATGTACGACCGCCAGGCCGAGATCGCGGGCGAGTACCTGAAGAAGGGCCGCCCGGTCTACATCGAAGGCCGCCTGAAGACCCGCAAGTGGCAGGACAAGGACGGCAACGACCGCTACACCACCGAGATCGTCGGCGAGACGATGCAACTGCTGGGCGGGCGAGAAGACAGCGGTGGCGGTGGCCGCAGCAGCGGTGGCGGCAGCTCCGAGTATGGCGATGACATGGGTGGTGGCGGTGGTGGCTATTCGCCAGCACCGGCTCCGCGTGCGGCAGCACCCCGTCCGCCCGCCGCCCCGCCGCGGGCGCCCGCGCCACGCCCGGCACCGGCCCCTGCGCCGAAGTCATCGACGGGGTTTGATGACATGGATGACG
>NZ_JAAFKF010000156.1 GCF_013299175.1 Sphaerotilus sp. | reverse complement strand
AAATTCAGTATCCGCTGTCGGCGTCGGCCCGTCGGGCGTCGGCTTCGCGGACGGCTTCGCAGAATTGGCGCATCAGCACGGCGTCCTTGACACCCTTGCCGACTTCAACGCCGGAACTCACGTCCACGGCACACGGCCGCACGCGAAGCACGCCATCGGTCACATTGGCAGCATTCAACCCACCAGACAAAACGACCGGACGGTGTACGCCTGATGGAATGAGCGACCAATCGAAAACCTTTCCGCCGCCGCCATACCCTTCGACGTGGGCGTCGAGCAAGATGGCCTGGGCACTGGAGTAAGACTGTGCAAAGTTTAACAAATCGAAGTCCGGCGCCATGCGGGCAGCGCGCAGATAGGGACGACCGGCAGCTTCGCACTGTGCGAGAGTTTCATCTCCGTGGAACTGCAGCAGCAGCGTCGGGATGGCCGCGCAGGCATCGGCGATCTGTGCAGGATCGGCGTTGACGAACAGGCCGACCGGGGTGACGAAGGGGGGCAAGCACGCCACCAGCCGCCGCGCCACCTCCACCGTGACATGGCGCGGACTGCGGGGGTAGAACACCAGCCCGATCGCGTCGGCGCCCGCCGCCACGGCGTCCTCCACATCCCGCTCGCGGGTCAGGCCGCAAATCTTGATGCGGGTGCGTGCGGCCGCTGAAACCGGCCGCGTCAGGTCCATCGAAACAACATGCATCAGCAATCACCCGAACCCGGTAGCCAATCGAACGCGGCCGTGCGGGTCGGCAGGCCGTGGTGTGCATCGTAGCGGGGGCCGAGAAAATACAAACCATCGGGGGCAAAGGTAGGCGCCGCACGTTCACGCTTGCGCGAGGCGAGCACCTCGGCCATCCAGTCGCTCGGGCGCGTGCCGGTGCCGACCGCGAGCAGACAGCCCATGAGGTTGCGGATCATGTGGTGCAGGAAGGCCACCGCCTCGAAATCGAAGCGCCAGTACGCGCCGTGGCGGGTGATGGTGATCTCGCGCATCAGCTTGACCGGGGACAGTGCCTGGCAATCCGACGAGCGGAACGCCGAAAAATCGTGCTCACCGATCAGGTGGGCGGCGGCACGGCGCATGGCCTCGGCGTCGAGCGGGCGGAAGATCCAGCCGATCGAACCGCGGTCGATCGACGGCTTGACGGGCGATTCGAGCACGACGTAGGCATAGCGGCGACCACGGGCGAGGTTACGGGCGTGGAAATCATCGGCGACCGGCACGCACCATTGGACGGCGATGTCACCCGGCAGGTAGCGGTTGGGGCCGCGGACCCAGGAGAAGGGATCGCGGATGAGGTCGGTGTCGAAGTGGACGACCTGGTTGAGGCCATGGACACCGGTGTCGGTGCGGCCGGCGCACACGGTCTGGATCGGCACCACCGCGAATCGCGAGAGCGCCTTTTGCAGATGGTCCTGAACCGTGCAGCCGTCTGGTTGGCTTTGCCAGCCGTGGTAGGCGGTGCCACGGTAGGTGATGCCTAGCGCGAGGCGCAAGGCAATTCACCTACCCGAAGCGACACCGTCTGCCAGCGCATCACACCAACTTGCTCAGCATGGCCTGCGCCTTGGCGCGCAGATCGCCATCGGACTTCTCGATCACTTCCTGCAGCATGTCGCGTGCAGACTCGGCATCGCCGAAATCGAGGAACTCCTTGGCCAGCTCGATCTTGCGGGCCAGCGGGTCGCCGTCTTCGCCATCCCCGAGCATCGGGTAGGCATCGATGTCACCGGACGCGGTGGTCGGCTGCAGATCGAAGTCGAATGACAGACCGGCCATGTCGATCTTCTGCAGATCACCCGCTTCGGTGATCGGCTCGCTGATCTCGGGCAGGTCATGGAGTTCGAAGTCCAGGCTGCTGTGTCCCGAATCGGAGGGCACATCCAGTGAAGCGGGCAGAGCCGCCGCCACACCCAGTCCACCCAGTGCCCCGCGGCCAGTCGAGAACGCATTCGACACCGGTGGCAGCGAATCCATCGGACCCGGCACCGAAATGTCGAGGTCAATGGAGGCCGAACTGCCCGACGGCGTATCGCCACCCAGGTCGAAATCGGGAATCGCGCTGTTCTCGAACCGGGACGGCGATGGCACCACCGATTGCGGCATGGTGCTGGCGCCCAGCATCTCGCCACCACCGGATTCGCTGGCGTAGCCCGAGTGGGGTTGGCCACCTTGCTCGTACATCGGGTTTTCCGGGTCGATCGAGCGGCCCAGTTCCTGCGCACGAACCCAGTCTTCGCCCTGCCCCCCGGTCAGGCCGTACAGCTCGCCCGCCAGCAGTTCGTAGCCCTTGGTGTCACGGCGCTTGGCATAGACCTCCAGCAGCTTGGTGCGGATGGCGAGGCGCTCCGGATTGGCACGCATCGCTTCCTTGAGGATTTCCTCGGCCTGCAGGTCACGGCCATACGCAAGGTAGACATCCGCTTCGGCAACGGGATCCACATCGCCAATCGCGTCGATCTGGCTGAGCGAGTAGCTCATCGAAGACGGCGTGCCCGCAGCATCGCGGGTGTCCACGCGCTGGCCGCCACTGGCACCGAAGAACGAATCCGGCTGGAGACGGCTTTCCAGGAAGGACGTGACGCCCGCCTCGTCCTTGTTCTTGCCCCGCAAGCGGTAGTACCCCAAGCCCGCAAGGATGGCCAGGATCAGGCCAGCACCCGGCAGCAGCATCGGGTTCTCGGACAGCGACTCGATCAGCGACGGCTCTTCGACCGGCGTGGTGTCCATCGGTGCGACTGGACGGGATGCGGCGGCCACGACCGGCGCAGGCGGCACCACAGGCGCACTGGCGGCAGTCGGCGCGGACGCCACGACCGGCAGCGGCGCCTTGGCGGATGCCGCTTGCGCCACCACAGGTGCGGAGGCAGCCACGGGCTTCACCGGTGCGGGTGCCGATGGGATGTCCATCGGCTTGTCTGGCGTCTTGCCTGCCATGACCACCGGGCCGGCGGTCGAGGCAGCCTTTCCAGACCCCGCCACAGCCGCACCCGACGCAGCCTGCAGCTTCTTCAATTCGTCCAGGTTACGCGCCAGTTCATTGACGCGCGAGCCAGCTTCCTTGTCGGCACGCTGCTTGACCACCGCCTCTTCCGGCGTGGTGGACTGCCCCTTGCCGGCGGTCTTGGGCTTGTCGATCTGCAGGCGATCCGGCTTGGCAGCACCGGCCGATCCACTCTCGACCACCTCGGTACGGACTTGTCCACCGGATTTGCGGGTCGGCTCGGCAGGTTTGGTCTGCTCGGGAACGGCACCGGCCAGGCGCTGCCGGTAGGCATTGAAATTCGCACTCTGCGCTTGCACCAGGCGGCGGGCCTCGCGGGTGTCCACGCTGCCCAGTTTCTGGGCCGACGGCACGTTCAGGACCGATCCCGAGCGCAGCCGGTTCATGTTGTTGCCGATGAACGCCTGCGTGTTGCCCTGGTACAGGCCGACCAGCATCTGGTCCAGCGAGAACCCTTCGACCTGCAGCTTGCTGGCCACGTTCGACAGCGTGTCTCCAGGCTTGACGCGGTATTCGGCGCCGGCAGCCGCATCCGCAGCATGGGGCGCTGGCGGCGTGGGCGAGGGTGCAGCGGCACGGCGAGCGGGCGGCTTGGCCAGCGGCGCCGGCTCCGCAGCCTCGGTCAGCATGGGTGCAGGCACGGGCGCGGAAGCCGGACGCTTCACCCCATCGGTGCGGGCCGCGGCCTCTGCCACGGCAGCGGACGCGGCCATGTCGGCCTTGCTCTGGCGGACAGGCGCGGCCACCACGGCAGGCGTGGCGGGTGCAGCCGGCGCACGCGCGACCGACGGCGGATCGAACAGCAGCGTGTACTCGCGCAACAGCCGACCGCTGGACCAGGACAGCTCCAGAATCACATCGACGAACGGCTCCTGCACCGAACGGTCGCTGCTGATGCGCAGGTAGGGCGAGCCATCGGCACGCCGCTGCAACGATACTGCCGTGGAGGGCAGCACCGCGTTGTAATCGACACCGGCAATGCGGTAGGCATCCGGCGGCGCAACCCGCACCCGCAGATTGGCGGATTCGTCCGGCGTGAGGCTGGTGACGTCGATCTCGGCCCGCAGCGATTCGCCCAAGGCGGATTGCACGCTCAAGCGGCCAAGGCTCAAGGACCATGCCGACGGTGCAGCACCCAAGGCTGCGACCACGGCGACCACGGCCGCCACTTCTCTCAGAGCCAAACGCCCCGTGCGCTTCGTCTGGGTATTCAAGGCGTCTCCCAAGCTGCGAATCATGGAACCATTCCGTTTTTTCGCACCAGTCAATATGAGCAACGAGTGCTCAGCAAGGACTCAAAATGTCCGAAAAGACAATAGCATCAAGCAGATACAAAGACAAGCTCATGCTCTGCCTGACATTCCGAGCATCTCGCACGATTGCCGGCACTGAAAATATGCCCGTTGCCGGTCGGCAACGGGCATTGTTTCATGCAGGTCACGCGTCCAGCAGGATGCGCAACATGCGGCGCAGCGGTTCGGCCGCGCCCCAGAGCAGTTGGTCACCGATGGTGAAGGCACCGACATACTCCGGACCCATCGCCAGCTTGCGCACCCGGCCGACCGGGATCGTCATCGTGCCGGTCACTGCCACCGGGGTCAGGTCACGGACAGTGGCTTCGCGGGTATTCGGCACCAGCTTCACCCACTCGTTGTCGGCCGCGATCATGGCTTCCAGGTCCGCCACCGGCACGTCCTTCTTGAGCTTGAAGGTCAGCGCCTGGCTGTGGCAGCGCATCGCACCCACCCGCACGCAGAAACCATCCACCGGGATCGCGTCCGAGCCGAAGCCCTCGCCCAACCCGAGGATCTTGTTGGTCTCGGCCATGCCCTTCCACTCTTCCTTGGACATGCCATTGCCAAGATCCTTGTCGATCCACGGGATCAGCGAGCCACCCAGCGGCACGCCGAAGTTCGCGGTCTCGGCCGAGGTCAGCGCCCGCTGCTTGGCGATGACCTTGCGGTCGATCTCCAGGATCGCGCTCTTCGGGTCGTCCAGCAATGCGCGCACTTCGGCGTTGAGCGTGCCGTACTGCGTCAGCAGTTCGCGCATGTGCTGCGCACCGCCGCCGGAAGCCGCCTGATACGTCTGGGTACTCATCCACTCGACCAGACCGGCCTTGTAGAGCGCACCCACGCCCATCAGCATGCAGCTCACGGTGCAGTTGCCGCCGACCCAGTTCTTGCCGCCCTTGGCCAGCGCGTCCTTGATCACCGGCATGTTGACCGGGTCGAGGATGATGACCGCGTCACCGTTCATGCGCAGCGTCGAGGCCGCGTCGATCCAGTGGCCGTTCCAGCCCGCCGCGCGCAGCTTCGGGAACACCTCGCTGGTGTAATCGCCGCCCTGCGCCGTGATGATGACCTCGCAACGCTTGAGCGCGTCGAGGTCATAGGCGTTCTGGAGTTTGGTCTCGTTCTTCGCCATCGCCGGGGCGGTGCCGCCAGCGTTGGACGTCGAGAAGAACAGCGGCTCGATGAGGCCGAAATCGCCCTCGGCCTGCATGCGGTCCATCAGCACGGAGCCGACCATGCCGCGCCATCCGACCAATCCTACGAGTTTCATGTGATGCCCTTTCCGGTATTCGACCTTCCCCGCCGACTCGCATCGCCGGGGTTGAGAGGTCTGGGCGAGACGAGGCGGAGCCGATCAGCTCTTGGTAATGCCTTTGATGGCCTTCGTGCCCTGGGTGATGGCGGCCACGACCGCATCCCCCATCTCGCGCGTGCCGACGCGCTTCGTTCCCTCCGACCAGATGTCGGGCGTGCGCAAGCCAGCGGCGAGCACGGCCTGAACCCCCGACTCGATGCGGTCGGCGGCTTCTGGTTGTTGGAGGGAGTAGCGAAGCATCATGGCAGCGGACAGGATTGTAGCCAGAGGATTGGCCACGCCCTTGCCGGCGATGTCCGGCGCGCTGCCGTGGCTGGGTTCGTACAGCCCCTGCCCCTTCGAATTCAGCGACGCCGACGGCAGCATCCCGATCGAGCCGGTCAGCATCGCCGCCGCGTCCGAGAGGATGTCGCCGAACATGTTGCCGGTGAACAGCACGTCGAATTTCTTCGGCGCCTTG
>NZ_JAAFKF010000155.1 GCF_013299175.1 Sphaerotilus sp. | reverse complement strand
CTTGAGGGTCTTCACGGCTTCCATCCGACAACTGTATTTCCATACATGTCGCTTGACAAGCCGTTCCGGCTTGAACGCTCGACCCCGGGCTGAACCCCGGGGCTTGTCGCTTCGTCCGGGACACAATGCGCGCCACCGCCTTGTGTCCAGGAGCCTTGCCCGTGTCCACCGCACCCCCTGCCCTCCAATGGCTCGCCCGCAGCGCCGTCGTGCTGTCGCTGCTGTGCGCGGTGGGCCTGTCCTGGCTCTTCCACCACGGCCCGGCGCGCACCGGCTGGGTCGAGCTGCTGCGCTACCTGCCGTTTCTGGTCTACCTCGTGCCGGTGGTGGTCGCGTTCGGGCTGTCGTTCACGCTGGGCTGGGCGTGGCGGCTGGGGGCGGCGGGGGCGCTCGGGCTGGTGCTGGTGTCGGTGATGGACCTCTCGCTCGGCCGTGGCCGCAGCGACTTACCCCCCGACACGCCCGGCACCCGCACCGTGCGCTTCATGACCTACAACATCAAGTCCTACCGCGCCGTGTTCCGCCACGACGGCTTTGCGCTGCTGAACGAGGAAATCGCCCGGCAGCAGCCCGATATCCTTGTCATGCAGGACGCCCACGAAGTGGCGCGCCGGGGCGATCTGCCGCGCGGCATGCGTGCCGCACTGCCCCAGCACACGGTCTACACCTACGGGCAATACGCGATCGCCAGCCGCTTCCCCCTCAGTGGCTGCGCACCCGCGGACATCTCGCTCCAGCAGGAGAAACAGGAGTACGTGCGCTGCACCGTGGACATCGACGGCACCCGCATCGACCTCGTCACCGCCCACCTGCTCACCCCGCGCGAGGGACTCAACGCCACCCGCGAGGAGCGGCTCGGCGGGCTGGCCGAGTGGCGCACCAACTTCGCTGACCGCCTGTCGCAGGCCGAGCGCATCGCCACTGCCATGGCCCCGCTGAAGCGCCCCACCCTCTTGGCCGGCGACCTCAACGCCCCCGAGCACTCGGTCGTCGTGCGCCAGTGGCTGGACCTCGGGCTGCGCGATGCGTTCTCGGCGGGCGGGTTCGGCTGGGGTTTCACGCATGGCCACTCCTTCAAGCCGGGCCTGAGTTTCCTGCGCATCGACCACATCCTCGTCAGCCCGGAGATCGGCGTGCGGGACGCCTGGGTCGGCTGGCGCAGTGGCTCGGAGCACCGGCCGGTGGTGGCCGATCTGGTGATTCCGACGCGGGCGGCCAAGCCATGACCTGCCACACGAACACGGAAGTGATCCACAGCGCCTTCTACCGCTTCACCCGGCTGGACGACCCCGCCGCCATCGCCGACGCCCTGCGCACACGCAGCCGCGACACCGGTGTGCTGGGCAGCCTCGTCGTCGCGACCGAAGGACTCAGCGGCGTGGTCGCAGGATCGGCGGCGGCGGTCGCGGCGTTCGAGGCGGTGCTGACGGGAGATCCGGTCTTCGGCGGCGCCTTCACCGCGCTGCCGTTCAAGCGCAGCGCCTGCACCACGGCGCCGTTCGCCCGGATGGCGGTCCACGTCAAGCCGGAGATCGTCGCCCTCGGCCTGCCCGGCATCAGCGGACTCGGCGAAACCCCGGAACAGCGCGTCGCCACCCACCTCGGCGCGGCCGCCTGGAAGAAGTTGCTCACAGGGGGCGAGGACGTGGTGGTGCTCGACAACCGCAACCGCTTCGAGTGGCGGTTGGGGCATTTTCAAGGGGCGGCCGATCCGGGTGTGGATAACTTTCGCGACTTCGCCGATCGGGTTCGCATCCAGGCGCCCCTGTGGAAATCCTGTGGACAACGTGTGGCGATGTACTGCACTGGCGGCATCCGCTGCGAGAAAACGGGGGTGTGGATGCGCGAGGCACTGGGCCTGGAGGTGTTCCAGCTCGACGGCGGCATCCTGAACTACCTGCAGCAGACCACCGCGGAACCCACGGACCGCCACGCGGCCGACGACCCGTGGCGCGGCGAGTGTTTCGTGTTCGACAACCGCATCGCTCTCGACACGCGGCTGCAGGAAACCACCACCACGGCCGAACAGGTCTACGACGCGGCGCAGCCCGACGAAGCGTGGCGGCTCGCCCGCGCCCGCCGGCTCGACACGGCGACCGGCGGATGAGCCGCGCCCGCCCGGACTGGTCGCCGCCGATGCGCGACGGCGTGAGCGCCAGCCGGGTGGCCGTGGTGCCGGGTCCGTGGCACACGGTGCTGGACTTTCTTGTCCACAGGTTATCCACAGTCTCGGAGACGGGCTGGCGCGAGCGGCTGGGCCGCGGCGACGTGCTCGGTGCGCAGGGGCAGCCGGTGACGGCGGACACGCCTTGTGTGGTCCACGGCACGCTGTGGTACTGGCGCACGCTGGATGCCCCCGAGCCGCGCATCCCGTTCGAGGTCGAGGTGCTGCACCAGGACCGGTGGCTGCTGGCTGTGGACAAGCCGCATTTCCTGCCCATGACGCCCAAGGGCCGCTACGTGCAGGAGACGCTGCTGGTGCGCCTGAAGCGGCTGACGGGGATCGAGACGCTGGTGCCGATGCACCGGCTGGACCGGGAAACGGCGGGGGTGGTGCTGTTCTCGGTGCGGCCGGAGACGCGGCACGCGTACCAGTCGATGTTCCGGGACCGGGTGATCCACAAGGTCTACGAGGCGGTGGCGCCGTGGTCCGATGCACTGGCGGCCACGCTGCCGCTGGAGCGCCGCAGCCGGCTGGCCGAGCGCGAGGAGGCGTTCATGCAGATGCACGAGGTGCCGGGCGAGCCGAACGCCGTGACGCGCATCGCGCTGATCGAACGGTGTGGCACCCTCGCCCGCTACCGGCTGACGCCGCAGACGGGGCAGAAGCACCAGTTGCGGGTTCACCTGAACGCGCTGGGCGTGCCGATCGTCGGGGACCGGATCTACCCGGTGCTGCAACCGGACCTCGCGCCGGGCGCCGAGCCGGACTACGCGGAGCCGTTGCGGCTGCTGGCGCGGGAGATCGCGTTCACGGACCCGGTGACGGGGGAGGCGCGGCGGTTTGCGAGCCGGCGCACGCTGAGCCTGAGCGCCCCGAGGCTCACGCCATCGACGGCTTGAGGAAGATGTCCTTGTCCGGAAAGAACTGCGTGTGCAGCGGCAGCAGCGAGCCGCCCAGCGCCCGCGCGTGTGCGCCGACGCGGCCGGCCAGCAGCGCCGGCTGGTGCATGCCGTCGAACTTGTAGGCGGCCAGCCGCTCGCGGGTCCGCTGCAGCAAGGCGTCGATCAGCGGGCGGGCGAGCGAGCCGTCGATGACCACCGCGTCGAGGTCGAGCATCGCCGCGCCGCTGGCCACCGTCATCGCCAGCGCCAGTCCGGCCTGCTCCAGCCACGGCCCGGTGTAGCCCGCGTAGGTGGCGTCCATGATCGTGTCGTGTTGCACCAGCAGCGGGTCGAGTCCGGCCTTGAGCAGTGCCTGTTCGAGCTGCCAGCCCGAGGCGACTTCGAGCAACTGCGGCGGCGCCATCCCGTCCCGCGCCACGCCGACGGGCAGCGAGCCGATGGCGCCCGCGTTGCCGCGGTGGCCGATGTCGATGTGGCCCGACAGCACCAGCCCGCCGCCGACGAAGGTGCCGACGAAGACGTAGAGGAAGCTGCGCACGTTCTGGCCGTGGCCCTGCAGCAGCTCGGCCACGCAGGCGGCGGTCGTGTCCTTGGCGAAGCTCACCGGCAGGTGGGTCATCGCCTCGACCTCGTGCTTGAGGTCCATGTGCTGCCAGCCGGCCAGCGCGTTGTGCGCCTGCGAGCCGAGCAGGCTCGCCCACTTGTCCATCGACAGCGGCGAGGTCAGCCCGAGGCCGACCACGCGGCCCCACAGGGGGCCGAGCTGGGTTTGCAGCGCGTCCAGCCCCTGCTGGATGCAGGGCAGCACCTGTGCGGGATCGGGGTAGGCGTAGTGGAACTCATGCCGGTAACGCACCTGCCCCACGAAGTCGCAGGCCAGCACTTCCAGACTGCGCCGCCCCACCTGCACGCCCAGGCTGATCGCCCCGTCCGGATCGAGCGACAGCGGCACCGAGGGCTGGCCGATCTTGCCGCGGATGCGCTCCTGCTTGATGAGCAGCCCGTCGTCGAGCAGCCGGCTGACGATGACCGAAACCGTCTGCGAGGAGAGCTGCGTCAGGCGGGCGAGATCGGCCTTGGGGATCGCGCCGTGCAGGCGGATCGCCTGCAGCACGATGCGCTCGTTGAACTGGCGCATGCCGGTGTGGTTGGAGCCGCGCACGGCCCGTTCATCGGCTTCGAAGGTCGGGGTCATCGGGTGCGGTTGCGGGTGCATCAGGAACAGGACAAGGGTCAGGCGGTGGCCGCGGACTCCCGCAGCAGCCGGGCCGGATCGATCGCCCCGGTGATGAGGCCGACGATCTGCTCGGGGTGGGTGTGGCGCGTCTCCAGATTCGCGATGATGCGCCCTTGGCGGAAAACCCAGATGCGGTCCACGAGATCGAAGACCTGCCGCAGGTTGTGGCTGATGATGATCAGCGGAACGCCGCGGGATTTCAGGCCCTTGATGATCTGCTCGACGCGGGCCGTTTCCTGCACGCCGAGGGCGGCGGTCGGCTCGTCGAGGATGATGAGTTTCTTGGCAAACCCGGCCGCCCGCGCGATCGCCACGCACTGCCGCTGACCGCCCGACATGCCGCGCAGGCTCTCGCTCAGGTCCTGGATCTTCACGCCCGTGGTGGCCAGCATCTCGACCGACTGCGCCCGCATCGCCTTGTGGTTCAGGATGGACAGCGGCCCCAGCGACAGCCGCGTGATCTCGCGCCCCAGGAAAATGTTGGCCGGCACGTCCAGATCCTCGGCCAGCGCGAGCGTCTGGTAGACGGTCTCGATGCCCTGCTCGCGGGCATCCAGCGGCGAATCGAAGCTCACCACCTGACCATCGAGCGCGATGGTGCCGCTGTTGGGCTGCTCCACGCCGGTGATCAGGCGCACGAAGGTGCTCTTGCCGGCGCCGTTGTCACCAACGATCGCGGCGTGTTCACCGGAAGCGAGCGAGAACTGCGCATCCGTCAGCGCCTTGACGCCGCCGTAGTGCTTGGTCAGGCCGCTGATCTCCAGCACGGGCCGCGGAGTGTTCGTGGAAAGGGCCATGGCAGGGGCGTCCTTGACAGTCAGGGAGGATGGCGCCGAGGATGCCCCAGCCCCCCAGGCAATGCATTAGTAAATCACCTAGGTTTACTTATAAGACCAAGGCGCATCCAATGCAAGGCACCACAGGTTGACCCTGACGCGGCCGCCGAGCCGGACCTGCTGGACACCCCACCCTCGATTCCTAGATTCCATTCCTGGAGACAAACCATGTCCTTCCATCGCACCCTGGGCCGTCTGGCGGCAGTCATGTTCACCGCCGGCCTGCTGATGTCGGCCGCGCAGGCGCAGACCATCGCCTACATCACCAACGGCAACACCAACGAAGGCTGGACGCTGATCAACGGCGGCGCCAAGGATGCGGCGAAGAAGGCGGGCGTGAAGTTCATCGAGCTGGCCGCCGAGAAGGGCGAGTTGTCGAAGCAACTGGCGATCGTGGAAGACATGATCACCCGCAAGGTCAACGCCATCGCCATCGCCCCGGTCGATAGCGCCGGCATCGCCCCCGCGATCAACAAGGCCATGGCCGCCGGCATCCACGTCGTCGCGGTGGACACCGGCATCACCGGCGCCAAGATCACCAGCTACGTCGCCACCGACAACATCAAGGCCGCGAATGTCCAGGGTTCGTGGGCCGCTGACCAAGTCAACGACGGCGACACCGTCATCTACGTGACCGGCGACCAGGGCCAGTCCACCGGCCGCGAGCGCCGCGACGGCTTCCTGCAAGGGCTGAACGCCAAGCGCAAGAACGTCAAGGTCGTCGATGTGGCGACGACGTGGGACCAGACGATGGCCCAGAACGGCGTCGAGGCCGCGCTGCGCACCAACCCCGGCGCCAAGGTCATCGCCTGCGCCTGGGACGGCGGCGCGCTCGGTGCCAAGGCCGCGATGCTGTCGGCGGGTCTGAAGCCCGGCTCGGTCAAGATCGCCGGCTTCGACGGCTCGCCCGGCGGCCTGGACATGATGAAGGACGGCTGGCAGCAAGCCAACGCCGCCCAGATGCTGGCCAAGATCGGCGCCGTCGGCGTGGAAACCGCCATCGCCGCCGCCAACGGCAAGAAGG
>NZ_JAAFKF010000154.1 GCF_013299175.1 Sphaerotilus sp. | reverse complement strand
TTCTGCAGCAGCTTGCCGGCCACGTCGTCGAGCTGGCGCTCCATCAGCCAGCCGGAAATGTGGACCACCGTGACCTGCATCCCGCGCAGCATCAGCCCGTTGGCCGCTTCCAGCCCCAGCAGGCCGCCGCCGATGACGACGGCGTGCTTGTGCGTCTTGGCCGTCTCGATCATGGTGTTCGTGTCGGCGATGTCGCGGTAGGCGATCACGCCGTCCAGATCCTTGCCCGGCACCGGCAGGATGAACGGGTTCGAGCCGGTGGCGATCAGCAGGCGGTCGTATTCGGCCTCGACCGTTTCACCTTGCGCATTGACGGCGGTGACGAGGCGGCGGGCGCGGTTCACGTCCGTCACCTTGGTGCCCAGGTGCAGCGTGATGCCGTTCTCCGCGTACCAGCTCAGCGGGTTGAGGATGATCTCGTCGAGGGTCTGCTCGCCGGCCAGCACGGGCGACAGCAGGATGCGGTTGTAGTTCGGGTGCGGCTCGGCGCCGAACACGGTGATGTCGTAGTGGTCCGGGGCGATCTTGAGCAGCTCTTCCAGCGTGCGCACACCGGCCATGCCGTTGCCGACCATCACGAGTTTCATCTTCTTCATCGCGGACTCCTTGGGAATTTCAAGAATTACTGTTAAATAGCTGCTTTTGTTACCACGATGGCGAACAATGAGCTTCGAAGTCAACATTGGGTACACGAGTGCCACGGGGGTGCGCGAGCACAACGAGGATTTCGCGGCCGTCGTGCGCGCCGATGCGCACGAGGCGGGGAGGGGACTGATCGCCGCGGTGGCCGACGGCGTGTCGGCGGGCGGGCTGGGTCGCGAAGCCGCGCAGACCACGGTGATGAGCCTGGTGCAGGACTTCCACGCCGCACCGCCCACCTGGGAAACCACGGTCGTCCTTGACCGCCTCATCGGCGCCCAGAACGCCTGGCTCGCCGACCACAACCGCCGCCGCAGCGGTGCGGGCAATGACCGCCGCGCGGCGCTCACCACCCTCACGGCCCTGGCGCTGCAAGGCCAGACCTGGACCGTCGCCCACGTTGGCGACACCCGTGCCTGGTTGCTGCGCGGCGGCGAGCTGCAACTGCTCACCCAGGACCACGCGCTCGACCATCCCGACTTCCGCAGCCAGCTCACCCGTGCGGTCGGCCTTGACCTCACGGTGCGCGTGGACTACTTGCAGGGCGAGCTGCACGCCGGGGACACCTTCTTGCTCACCTGCGATGGTGTGCATGGGGTGCTCAAACCGGACCGGCTGCGCGCCTTGCTGACCACGCCCACGACCACCACCGCTTCGGCCCAGACCGCCAGTGAGGCGCTGGTGGAGGCGGCACTGGCTGCGGGCAGTCAGGACAACGTCACGGCAGTGGTAATGCAAGTTATGGGCCTGGACCCGCTGCGACTGGAAGACACCCAGGTGCGGGCGCGGCAACTGCCCGTGCCGGGGCGGCTGAAGGTGGGCGACGCGCTGGACGGGTACACCATCACGGCGATGGTTGCGGACACGGGTGTCCACCGGCTCTACCAAGCCCGCGAGACGGCCACCCGCGCGCTGGTGGCGATCAAGACGCTGCACGAGTCCCGCGCCAGCGACCGCGAAGAGCAGGCGATGCTGGCGCACGAGGCTTGGCTCGGCCTGCGCGTGACCGAGCGGGAGGGGCAGGGTTTTGTCCGCGTGCGCGAGGTGCGCGACCCGAGCGCGTTCTACACGGTGTTCGACTGGCACAGCGGCCACACGCTGGAGCAGCAGCTCGCCCAGCCCAACCACCGCAGCGAAGTCCCCGATGTGGTGCAGGGCGGGTTGGCGTTTTGCCGGGCGCTGGGTCGGATGCACCGACTTGGTGTGGTTCACCGCGACATCAAGCCCGGCAACCTGCACTTGGGTGACGACGGACAGTGGCGTGTGCTGGACTTGGGCGTGGCGGTGTCGGGGCGCGAGCCGGCGGCCACGCGCAGCCTGCACGCCGGCACCCCGAGCTACATGAACCCCGAGCAGTGGCAGGGCGACCACGGCCAGCCGGCGGATGCGGGCAGCGACCTCTTCGCACTCGGCGTCACGCTGTACCAGTGGCTCACCGGCAAGCTGCCCTATGGCGAAATCGAGCCGTGGCAGACCGGCCGCTACCGGCGCGATCCGACGCCGCCGTCGCGGATGCGGCCGGACGTGCCGATCTGGCTGGACCATGTGGTGCTGAAGGCGGTGGCGCGTGATCCGCGGCAGCGGTTCGAGACGGCCGAGGAGTTTGCGCTGGCGCTGGAACGCGGGGCCTCGCGGCCGTTGAATGCACTGGGCAGCACGCCACTGGCGATGCGTGACCCGGCGCTGCTGTGGAAAGCGGCGTGCCTGGTTTCGCTCGGGTTCAACGTGCTGCTGGTGATCTGGCTGCTGTTCCTGCCTACGCGCTGAAGGAGCGCGAGCCCGCGCTGGATCCCGATCCGACCGTGGTCGGTGCGCTGCGGGCGCGGCCACCCTTTTCCGCCCAGGTGCGCGTCCAGCGGATCTGCACCAGCCGCAGCATCGCCAGCATCACCAGCGCCAGCACGGCGAAGGCGACGAAGCCCCAGAGGTAGGTGCCGGCGTGCTGCTTGGACAGGCCCATCGCGTTCGGCAGGAAACCACCGCCCAGTGCGCCGATCTCGCCGATCATCGAACCCGCCACGGCGGTCGCCAGCGGCCAGCGCAGCGGTACCAACTGGAACAGCGCCCCGTTGCCTGCGCCGAGCGCGGCAAAACACAGCATGAACAGCAGCGTCGTCACCACCAGCGAAGACCCCGCCAAGCCGCACAGCACCAGCGTGATCGCCACCAGCACCAGCACGCCCGACAGCGTGTTGATGCCGCCGATGCGGTCGGACACGTAGCCGCCGACCACCCGCACGCCGGAACCCATCAGCGTCGCCAGCATGGTGAGCTGGCCGGCTTCGACCTTCGTGACCTTGAACTGGTCGTAGAAGTAGGTCGGCAGGAAGCTCGCCAGCCCGATGAAGCCGCCGAAGGTGATGACGTAGATCAGGCTGAAGGCCCAGCCGTCTTTCTCGAACAGGCAGGCGATGTGCTCGCGGAAGGTCTGGTGCTCGATGTCCGGCGGCTCCTTCGCGGCGAACCACATCACCAGCATCGGCAGCAGCATCGTGCAGGCGGCCAGCCCGTAGACCGTCTGCCAGCCGTACTTCATGGCCAGCGGCGGCGCGAACAGCACGGCCAGCACGGTGCCCGAGTTGCCGGCGCCGGCAATGCCCATCGCCAGACCCTTGTACTTCGGCGGGAACCAGCCCGAGCCGAGCGACAGCGCCACGCCGAACGACGCGCCCGCGATGCCGAGCAGCACGCCCATCGCCAGCACCTCGTCATAGGTGTCCACCATCGTGTAGCCGAAGGTCAGCGCGCAGACGATCAGGCCCATCTCGACCATGGCGGCGTTCTTGCGGCCGATGTACTGCGCCAGGATGCCCAGCGGAAAGCGCATCAGCGCCCCGGCCAGGATCGGCACCGAAATCATGAAACCCTTCTGCGCCGCCGTGAGGTGGAAGGTCTCGCTGATGAACGGCCCCATCGCGCCGTTGAGCACCCAGATGGCGAAGCAGAAATCGAAGTAGAGGAAGGACGCGGCCAGCGTGGGCCAGTGTCCCGAGTTGAGGAAGGTCTTGAAGTTGGACATGGGTGGGCCGTGAGTGGACATGTGGTTTTACTGCACGCTGCACTGCACAAAACATGCCACGATCCTGGCTTGAAGTCTGCTTGGTGTGTTGTCACATGATCAATCTCCTTGCCATTGCCCCTGCGCTGCCCGATGCGCCCACGCTGGTCGCCGACCTGGAATCCAACGGCTTGCAGGTCTGCACCCGTGCCACCTGCGCCCAGATGGTGCGCGAGGCGGTGCGCCATGCACCGGACCTGATCGTGGTCTGGGAACCGCACCCGGATGAGGCGCTGTTCGAAGCGGTTCGGTTGCTTGACGCAGCCGTGCCGACGCCGGTGCTGGTGTTCACCAGCGACGTGCGCGCCGAGACGATGGAGGCGGCGCTGGCCGTGGGCATCGACGGCTGGATCGTCAACGGCTACGCGCCCAGCCGGCTGCGCCCCCTCGTGCAGTTCAGCATCGCCCGCCACCGCCAGACCCGCCAGATGCGTGAGGAACTCGCCGACCTCAAGCGCCGCTTCGAGGAGCGCAAGCTGGTGGACCGCGCCAAGGGCCTGCTGATGTCGGCGCGGCAGGTGAACGAGGACGAGGCGTTCCGGCTGCTGCGCTCCGCGTCGATGAACGCCAAGCAGCGCATCGGCCAGATCTCGCAGCAGGTCATCGACTCCGCCCACTACGGCGACGCCATCAACCGCGCCGGCCGCCTGCGGATGCTGTCGCAGCGCATCGTCAAGCTCTACGCGCTGGCGGCGATGGGGGTGGAGGTGGCGGGGTCGCGGGCGCTGCTGGCCGACTCGGGGGCGCAGATCGGCCAGAGTCTGGCGCTGCTGGGCCGCACCCTGTCGCGGCCGACGTTTGGCGACCTGATCGACGCGGTGGAGGCGACCTGGGCAAGCGTGCAGAACAGCCTCGGCGCGGCGCCGGTGGTGGCGCGCATCGCCGCGCTCGACCAGGACGCCGAGCGGCTGCTGGAGCTGTCCGACCGCTTGACGCAGGCGCTCGAAAACGCCGGGCTGGCACCGACGCTGCACGTCATCAACGTCTCCGGTCGCCAGCGCATGCTCGCGCAGCGGCTGGCCAAGCTCGCGCTGCTGCGGCAGGGGGGCGCGCTGTTGCCGCACGAGCCGCTGCCGGACGATCTCGCGCCCACGGCGGAAGCCTTCGCGCACGGACTGGCGTTCCTGAAGAGCATCCCGCTGTCCACGCCTGCCATCCGTGAAGCAACTACCGCCGCCGACCGCCGCTGGCAGGAAATGCTCGCCGCCGTGCGCAGCGGCGCGACGCCGGCGGCGCGGGTCACGCTGGCGGCGGCCAGCGAGGCGCTGCTTGAACTCCTGGATCGCCTCACGCGCGAGGTCGAGCAGAGCATGCAGTTGCTGATGGGGTGAAGGCGCGCAGGTTCGGCGATTGGTACCGACCCGTCCGTACAGGGGGGTCCAGGTGACGGAGTTCACGCCCGTGGCACGACCCGTTACGTCGTGTGAGTTTGGTCGCAGTCGGTATCTGGCTGGCTGCCTATCATGGCCGCATGAACCTCCTCGAACAGCCCGTTCCCGTGGCACCGCCCGCATTGCTGGCCGGTGGTGTGCTCGACCTGTTGCAGACCGAGGGCGTGCTGCTGGCGCTCAAGGACGCTGACAGCGGATGCTATCTCTGGGCCAATGCGGCATGTCTGGCATGGTTGGGTTCGCATGCGCAGCGCAGGGTGGTGGGCGCGACGGATCTGGAGCTGCTGCCACAGGCCGAAGCCAACGCCTTGCAGGCCGCAGACGCCCGCGCCCTGGCCGCCGAACTGCCCACCGTGGTCGAGGACCACCGCTTCGAGCGCGCCGGCCAGCGCAGCGAGTTCCGCGTCGTGCGCTGTGTCCTGGTGCCTGCCGACGGGCCGCGCCAGCTCCTGTGCCTGTGGCGTGACGTGACGCAGAGCCGGCGCGACGCGGGTCGCCTGCAAGCGGCGCTGGACCAGATCGAGCGCCAGCAGCAGTCGGTCGAAGCCCTGCGCCGCCAGCACGCGCAGGGGCTGGACCGGCCCAGCGAGCTGTTCCGCCGCGAGCATTTCGAGGAGCACCTGCGCCGCGAGGCGGCCCTGTCGCAGCGCGAGCACCGCGAGTTCGCCCTCGTGCTGCTGGCGCTGGACCGCACCGAAGCCTTGCGCCAGACGCTGGGCGAGGCTGCGGTGCAGGAGATCACGCGGTCCATGGGCCACCTGATGCGCTCGAACACGCGGGCGATGGATGTGCTGTCGCAGCTCGGCGATGGGCGCTTCGCGATTCTGTTGTCCGGGGTCGGGCTGGCGACGGCCCATGCACGCATGGAGCACCTGCGCCGTGCCTGCGCCACCGAGGTGGTCGTGGTCGGCGGGCAGGGCTTCAATTTCGAGGTATCGATCGGTGTGGCGAGCTTTCCGCACACGGCAGCGACGCTGGACGACCTCAGCCAGGCGGCGGTGCGGGCGTTGGCGGATGCCCGACAGCGAGGGGGCAACCGGGTGGCGCTGGCGTCCATCCGGCTGGGCGAGCTGTTGCCGGTGAACTGACTTAGAGCGGCTAACACAACCTGCGCAGAGTCCGCAGGCAGATGATGGAACAGGCCAGGGACAAAAGCGCCACATGGGTCGTGATGCTGCGCTCTAAGCGCACCCTGAGCTTGCCGAAGGCCGC
>NZ_JAAFKF010000153.1 GCF_013299175.1 Sphaerotilus sp. | reverse complement strand
CCCAGGTGGGCGATGCCCCCGCTGGTCGGGCCGACGTGGCCGATCTTGACCACTTCCTGTGCGCTGACCTGGGTGGCCGCTGCGAACGCGACTGCGGCAATGACGACGTTGAGCTTGTGATTCATGGAATGGAACTCCAGTTTCAGGACAGTTTCAGAGACAAGGGGAACGCCCGCCCCAGACAGGCCGGGCAACTCAGGCGCGGAACTTACCCGAAATCCGCACCCACCTCCAGCGGGCTGGGCCTCGGATCGGGAAAGTCCTGATTCAACGGTTGGTGGGCTGGATGGTGGACAAGGCTTGGCGCACAGTGTCCTGAAGGCCGTCCGACAGCGATTGCCGCACCTCTTGAACCAGCCCGTCCAGCAGCGGCTCCAGGCAGGCGTCGAGCAAGGCCGGCAGCCGCTCGCGCAACCGGGCACGCAGCCGGTCGTCCAACTGCAACTGCACCTCGGACAACACGGCATCGAGCACGTCGGCCCGCCACAACACAGCATCGGGCGCGTCTGTGGACACCAGCTCGGAGGGCCGGACCACCTCGGTCAGCGTCGGCACATCGTCCGGCGGAGTCCGCAGCGCGCCGCTCATGCAGACACCTCGTGGCGTTCGATGCTGCACCCTTGCACGCTGTACTGGCGCCAGCGGACCCGCGCACCCTCCCGGTCCAGCGGGTCGCGCCCGACCACCTCGATGACCCGCTGGTACTGGGCGTAATCCCGCGGCACGTCACGCCCCAGATTGACCAGCACGTCATGCCCGAAGCGGGCGCTGTGGCCGGTCGCCAGCAGCACAGGCGTGGCTTGCAGGCGTGCCGGCAACTCCTCCACCGCCGCGCCGCGCCAGTGCGGAATGAACTCCAGCGCCTCGAACGTCCAGAGCAGCCGGTCGAGTTCGGCCAGTTGCACCGATTCGCCCGTGACCACCACCCGCGCACCCGCCCGGTACGCCTTGCGCAGGAGCCGGCAGGTGTACGCCCGCCGATCCGGCACGTTGAAATGAAAGGCAACCGCCGCCATGCCAGCCGATCAGCCCGCCTGACCCAGGAGGTAGTGCGTGAGCAGCGGCACCGGCCGGCCCGTGCCACCCTTGGCCGCGCCAGAGCGGAAGGCCACGCCCGCGACATCCAGATGCGCCCAGCGGTACTTGCCCGTGAAACGCTGCAGGAACTTGGCGGCCGTGATCGCGCCACCGGCCCGCGCACCGATGTTCGGGATGTCGGCGAAGTGGCTCTTCAGGCCCTCGTCGTACTCCTCGTCCAGTGGCATGCGCCAAGCGGTGTCGTGCGACGTGCGGCCGGCCAGCAGCAGGGCATCGGCCAGGGTGTCGTCCGGCGAGAACAGGCCCGCGTGCTGGAAACCGAGGCCGACGATGATGGCGCCGGTCAGCGTGGCGATGTCGATGACGGCTGCCGGCTTGAACCGCTCGGCGTAGGTCAGCGCGTCGCACAGGATCAGCCGCCCTTCCGCATCGGTGTTGAGGATCTCGATGGTCTTGCCCGACATCGACGTGACCACGTCGCCCGGCTTGATGGCGCGGCCGTCGGGCATGTTCTCGCAGGTGGGGATCAGGCCGACGACGTTGATCTTCGGCTTAAGTTCGGCGATGGCGCGGAAGGTGCCCAGCACGCTGGCCGCCCCCCCCATGTCGAACTTCATCTCGTCCATCTCGGCCGACGGCTTGATGGAGATGCCGCCCGTGTCGAAGGTGATGCCCTTGCCGACCAGCACGGTCGGGGCGTCCTTCTTGCCTGCCCCCTGGTAGCGCAGCACGATGAAGCGCGGCGGCTCCTCGGAGCCTTGCGCCACGGCCAGGAACGCGCCCATGCCGAGTTTTTCGATGTCCTTGCGGTCCAGCACCTCGACCTTGAGTCCCGGCTGCTCCTTGGCCAGCGCGCGGGCATGGTCGGCCAGCATCGACGGCGTGCAGTGGTTGCCGGGGCGGTTGCCGACTTCGCGGGCCAGCGTGCTGCCGGCGGCGATGGCGCGGCCACGGGCGAGACCCGCAGCGACATCGGCCTGCGCCAGCTCGCCACACACGAGGTCGAGCTGCGTCCACTTCGGTGCTTCGGCGGCACTCGGCTTGGTGTGGCGGTAGACGTAGACCGCGTCCTCGGCCAGACACGCCACCGCTTCGGCCATCGCGGCATCCGGCTCGCCGGCCCCCGCCCAGACCAGCGCGGCGCGCTCGGCGCCACTGCCCTTCAGGTACACGAACGCGGTGCCCAGTGCCTTGCGCCACGCCTTGCCGCTGCCGTCCGCCGCGACGGCAATGACCAGCCGCGGCGCCTTCAGGCCGGACGGGCGGTGCATGTAGAGGGTGCGGCCCGCCTTGAGCGCCAGATCGCCCTGTGCCACGGCGTCGTCGATCAGTTTCCGAACCGCTGCAGGCAGGCGCCAGGTGCTGGTCTCCGGGGGGATGATGACCACCAGTGCGTCGGTGACCAGCTTCGAATAATCCTGCGTTGCCGCCGTGAGTGTTTGAACGTCCATAATTCCGCGCTGCTCCTAGACGCACTGATGTTATTCGATTCCACCCTACGCAAAGCCCTGTCCCGCAGCTTCGGCGGCACCCTCGTGGTCATCCTGACCATCGTGCTGACGATGATGCTCATCCGCGTGCTCGGCATGGCGGCGGGCGGTGAAGTCTCGCCGCAGGATGTCGTGCTGCTGCTGGGCTACACCGCGCTGGGTCACCTGCCGACGATGCTGAGCCTGTCGCTGTTCATCTCCGTCGTCTCCACGCTGACGCGGATGTACCGGGACAGCGAGATGGCGGTCTGGTTCAGCAGCGGGCTGTCGCTGTGGCGGTTCGTGCGGCCGGTCCTGCGCTTTGCGGCGCCGGTGCTGGTGGCGGTCGTGGGATTGATGCTGGTGGTGTGGCCCTGGTCCAACCGCAACACGGTCGATCTGCGCGCCCGCTACGAGCAACGCTCCGACCTGTCGCGGGTGGCGCCGGGCCAGTTCCAGTCCTCGGGCGACGGCAGCCGGGTGTTCTTCCTCGACAAGCAGTCCAGCGACAGCGCCACCGGCCACCACATCTTCATCCTCGACCAGCGCGAGGGCCGCGAATCGGTCACGACCGCGCAGGCCGGCCGGATCGAACCGGCCAGCGATACCGGCCGGCGCCTGGTGCTCGAACACGGCGCCCGCACCGACCTGAACCTCACCGGCGGCACGCGCACCGTCTCGCGCTTCGACCGCTACGAGATCCGCATCGGCGAGCAGGCCCTGGCGCACCTGCAGGAACGCCCGCCCAAGGCGCTCGACACGCTCGCCCTGCTCGCCTCGCCCGATCTGCGGGCACAGGGCGAGCTGGTCTGGCGCGCCGGCATGGTGCTGGGCGCCTTCAACCTGCTGCTCTGGGGCATCGGGCTGGCATCGGGCGGGCCGCGGGGCGGCAACAACTGGGTGCTGCTGGTGGCGCTGCTGGGTTTTGTTGTTTATTTCAACCTGATCAACCTGAGCCAGGCGTGGGTCGGCAACGGGAAGCTGGACGCAGCCAGCGCGCTGGTCCTGCTGCACGGCGGGCTGCTGCTCGGCGCCCTCGGCCTGCTGCGCTGGCGCACGCGCTGACCTGGAGCCACACACCCCATGCACCTGCGCACCGTCCGACGCCTCCTGTACCGCGAGATCCTGGGCGCCACCGCCTTCGTGCTGCTCGCCTTCCTCGGCCTGTTCCTGTTCATCGACCTCGTGGGCGAACTCGACGCGCTGGGCAAAGGTGGCTACACGCTCGGGCAGGCGCTGCTCGTCTGCGCCCTGCAGGTGCCGGGCCACGTCTATGAACTCGCGCCGATCGGGGTGCTGATCGGCGCCATCTACGCGCTGGCGCGGCTGGCGCAGTCGAGCGAGTTCACCATCCTGCGCACCGGCGGACTCGGCCCCGGCCGGGCATTGGCGCTGCTGGCACAGCTCGGACTCGCGCTGGCCGCACTCACCTTCGTCGTGGGCGACTTCGTGGCGCCGTGGTGCGACACCCAGGCCACGCTGCAGGTGTCGCGGCGCCAGGGCCGCATCGACACCGGCGCCGGCGGCGTCTGGCTGCGCGACAGCCGGCCCGCTGCCGACGGCGAACACCGCTACACCCTGCACATCGGCGTGGCACACGACGACGGCGTGGTCGAGAAGATCCGCATCTTCGCGTTCGGACCCCAGGGCGAGCTGCGCACCCGCACCACCGCGGCACGCGCCGTGGTCGGTGAAGACGGGGTCTGGCAGCTCGACGAGGTCCGCATCTCCCAGTGGGCCGCCGACAGCACCCCCGCGCTCGGCCCGGACCAGACGCTGGACCACCTGCGCTGGGCCTCGGGGCTGACGCGGCAGGTGGTGGCCTCGGCGGTGCTGCCGCTGCACACCATGACCACCACGGCGCTCTACACCTACATGACCCACCTGGCCGAGAACGACCAGTCGGCCCAGCGGTACGAGATCAAGTTCTGGAAGAAGGCCCTCTACCCGCTGGCCTGCCTGGTGATGATGGCGCTGGCCCTGCCCTTCGCCTACCTGCACGCCCGCTCGGGCGGCGTGTCGCTGAAGGTCTTCGGCGGCATCCTGCTGGGCATCAGCTTCGTGCTGCTCAACAACGTCACCGGCCACCTCGGCCTGCTCCACCACTGGACGCCCTGGCTGGCGGCCAGCCTCCCCAGCGCGCTGTACCTGCTGATGTCGCTTGGCGCCTTCAGTTGGCTGGTGCGCTACCGCTAACAAGGAACCACCCCATGCACGGCATCCTGCTCTTCGCCCACGGGGCACGCGACCCCGCCTGGGCCACCCCCTTCCACACCATCGCCGCCCACATGCGCCAGGAGTCGGGCGGCCGGCCGGTCGCGCTCGCCTTCCTGGAACTGATGACGCCCCACCTCGACGCCGGTGTGGCCGAACTGGTCGCGCAGGGCTGCACCGCCGTCACGGTCGTGCCGCTGTTCCTCGGGGCGGGCGGGCATGTGCGGCGCGACCTGCCGCTGCTGCTCGACAGCGCCCGCGCGCACTTTCCCGGCACCGAGATCGCCACGACCGCCGCCATCGGCGAACTCGACGCCGTGACGCTGGCCATTGCGCGGGCGGCGCTGTCGCTGCTGCCGCTGCCCCCGGTCCCGCCGGCATGAACCTGCACCAGTTCCGCTTCGTGCAGGAGGCGGCGCGCCGCAACCTCAACCTCACCGAGACCGCCAAGGCGCTGCACACCTCGCAACCCGGCATCTCCAAGGCCATCCTGGAGCTGGAGGAAGAACTCGGCGTGGACATCTTCGCCCGCCACGGCAAGCGCCTGCGCCGCGTCACCGAGCCGGGCCGGCAGGTGCTGACCTCGATCGAGATCATCATGCGCGAGGTCGCCAACCTGCGGCGCATCGGCGAAGACTACTCGCGCCAGGAGGCCGGCACGCTGTCCATCGCCGCGACCCACACCCAGGCCCGCTACGTGCTGCCGACCCCCGTGGCCGCATTGCGCACCCGCTACCCCAAGGTCGCGGTCAGCCTGCACCAGGGTACGCCCGAGCAGGTCGCGCAGATGATCCTCGACGACTCGGCCGAGATCGGCATGGCCACCGAGCGGCTGACGCAATACGACGAGCTGGTCACGCTGCCCTGCTACGAGTGGCGCCACGTCGTCGTCGTGCCGACCGCGCACCCGCTGGCGCGCACCGAGCGGCTGACGCTGGAGCAGATCGCCGCCGAGCCGCTGATCAGCTACCACCCGTCGTTCACCGGCCGCTCCAAGATCGACGCCGCCTTCGAGCAGCGCCAGCTCAAGCCCAGCTTCGTGCTGGAGGCGATCGACTCGGACGTGATCAAGACCTACGTGCGGCTCGGGCTGGGCGTGGGGATCGTGGCCGAGATGGCGGTGGCGGACGACCCGCTGTGCGCGCCCGGCGGCGACCTGATCGCCCGTCCGGTCGGCCACCTGTTCGGGCCGAACGTGGCGCGCATCGCCTTCAAGCGCGGCGCCTACCTGCGCAACTTCGTCTACACCTTCGCCGAGCTGCTGTCCGACCAGCTCACCCGCCCGCTGATCGAACGCGCCATGCTCGGCCTCGCCGCCGACCGGCCCGCCAGCGACGGCCTCTGAACCCATTCCCGCGAGCCACCCCATGACCGCCACCGCCCGCACGCCCGCCGTCACCAGCCGCCTCCCCCAGGTCGGCACCACCATCTTCACCGTCATGTCGGCGCTGGCCACCCAGTGCGGCGCGGTCAACCTCGGCCAGGGCTTTCCCGACTTCGACGGCGACCCACGGCTGATGCAGGCGGTCAAGGACGCGCTCGACGCCGGCCACAACCAGTACCCGCCGATGGCCGGCATCCCGGCGCTGCGCGAAGCCGTCGCCGCCAAGGTCGAGGCGCTCTACGGCCACCGCTACGACCCCGGCAGCGAGATCACCGTCACGGCCG
>NZ_JAAFKF010000152.1 GCF_013299175.1 Sphaerotilus sp. | reverse complement strand
TTGTCGAAATGGGCCCGCATGAGCCGGGTCGCCAACGCACCATCGCGCCGCTCCAGCGCGTACATCACGGCGCGGTGCTCGTTGAGCGACTCCTCCGGGCGGCCTTCCTTGAACAGCGAATGGTGGCGGTTGAGCTTCATCACCTTGCGCAGATCGGCCACGATCTGCTGGCGCCAGCGGTTGCCGGCGATGGTCATCAACTGGGCGTGGAAGGCTTCGTTGGTGGCGAAGAAGAACTCGCGCTGGTGGACTTCGCGCTCCAGCCGGTCGTGCAGGGCGCGCAACTGCGCCAGCTCTTCGGGCGCGGCGTTGCGCGCCACATCGCCCGCGGCGTCGCTCTCCAGCAAGGCGAGCAAGTGGTAGACCTGCTGCACGTCGTGGGTGGACATCTCCGTCACATACGCGCCGCGCCGCACCTTCATCGTCACCAGCCCCTCGACCGCCAGCACCTTCAAGGCTTCGCGCAGCGGCGTGCGGCTGATGCCGAGTTCGGCGGTGAGCTTCTGCTCGTCGATCCAGCTTCCCGGCTCCAGCTCGCGGTTGAAAATCCGTTCGCGCAGCCGCTCCGCCACTTCCTGGTAGAGGGCGCGGGGGGCCAGTGCGTTGTCGAGTGCAGGTGTGCTCACGGAGGCTGTCAGGCAGAAGTCAACATTGAATTCATAATTATGCATCATGTATCATGCGGCGACTCAGCGCCAGGAACACAACACCATGTCGAACGAAGCCGCGAACCCGCCCGAATTCCAGCCCGTCTCGCTGGCCCAATGGCAGAAGGCCGCCGCCAAGTCCGCGCCCGGTGGCCAGGTCGAGGCCCTCAACTGGGTCACGCCCGACGGCATCACGGTCAAGCCGCTCTACACCGCCGAGGACGTGCAGGGCTTGGCGCACACCAACACGCTGCCCGGCTTCGCGCCCTTCGTGCGCGGCCCGCAGGCGACGATGTACGCCGTGCGGCCGTGGACCATCCGCCAGTACGCCGGCTTCTCGACCGCCGAAGAGTCGAACGCCTTCTACCGCAAGGCGCTGGCGGCGGGCGGGCAGGGCGTCTCGGTGGCATTCGACCTGGCGACGCACCGCGGCTATGACTCCGACCACCCGCGGGTGACGGGCGACGTGGGCAAGGCGGGTGTGGCGATCGATTCGGTCGAGGACATGAAGATCCTGTTCGACCAGATCCCGCTCGACAAGGTGTCGGTCTCGATGACCATGAACGGCGCGGTGCTGCCGGTGCTGGCGGGCTACGTCGTCGCGGCGGAAGAGCAGGGCGTCTCGCAGGGCCAGCTCAGCGGCACCATCCAGAACGACATCCTCAAGGAGTTCATGGTCCGCAACACCTACATCTATGGTCCCGAACCATCGATGCGGATCATCGGCGACATCATCGAGTACACGGCCAAGCACATGCCGAAGTTCAACTCGATCTCGATCTCCGGCTACCACATGCAGGAAGCGGGCGCGAACCAGGCGCTGGAACTCGCCTTCACGCTCGCCGACGGCAAGGAATACGTCAAGACCGCCATCGCCAAGGGCATGGACGTGGACGCCTTCGCCGGGCGGCTGTCGTTCTTCTGGGCGATCGGGATGAACTTCTATCTGGAGATCGCCAAGATGCGCGCCGCGCGTCTGCTGTGGTGCCGGATCATGACGGGCTTCGACGCGAAGAACCCCAAGAGCCTGATGCTGCGCACGCACTGCCAGACCTCGGGCTGGTCGCTCACCGAACAAGACCCGTACAACAACATCGTCCGCACGACGGTCGAGGCGATGGCCGCGGTCTTTGGCGGCACGCAGTCGCTGCACACCAACGCGCTCGACGAGGCCATCGCGCTGCCAACGGCGTTCTCCTCGCGCATCGCCCGCAACACGCAGCTCATCATCCAGGAAGAGACCCACATCACCAGCGTGGTCGATCCGTGGGCGGGCTCCTACATGATGGAGTCGCTGACGCAGGAGATGGTGGACAAGGCGTGGGCCATCATCGAGGAAGTCGAGGCGATGGGCGGCATGACCAAGGCGGTCGATTCCGGCTGGGCCAAGCTGAAAATCGAAGCCAGTGCCGCCGAGAAGCAGGCGCGCATCGACTCCGGCAAGGACGTGATCGTCGGCGTCAACAAGTACAAGCTCGCCAAGGAAGACCCGATCGACACCCTCGACGTGGACAACGTCATGGTGCGCGATGGCCAGATCGCCCGGCTGCAGCAGATCCGCGCCACCCGCGACACGGCCGCCGTGCAAGCCGCGCTGGCCGCGATGACCGACGCCGCCCGCGCCGGCACGGGCAACCTGCTGGATCTGGCGATCCAGGCCGTGCGGCTGCGCGCCACGGTGGGCGAGGTCAGCGACGCGCTCGAAGCCGTGTATGGCCGCCACCGCGCCGACATCCAGAAGGTCACGGGCGTCTACGCCGCGGCCTACGACTCGGCCGAAGGCTGGGAAAAGCTGCAGACCGAGATCGCCGATTTCGCCGAGACCTACGGCCGCCGCCCCCGCGTGATGATCGCCAAGCTGGGCCAGGACGGGCACGACCGCGGCGCCAAGGTCGTCGCCACTGCGTATGCCGACCTCGGCTTCGACGTGGACATGGGACCGCTGTTCCAGACCCCCGAGGAATGCGCGCGCCAAGCCATCGAGAACGATGTCCATGCCGTGGGCGTCTCGACGCTGGCCGCCGGGCACAAGACGCTGGTGCCGGCCATCATCGCCGCGCTCAAGGCGCAGGGCGCCGACGACATCATCGTCTTCGTCGGCGGGGTGATTCCGCAACAGGATTACGATGTTCTGTACGAAGCCGGCGTGAAGGGGATCTACGGTCCCGGCACGCCGATCCCGGCCTCGGCCAAGGATGTTCTGGAGCAGATACGCGCCCATGTGTCCGTGGCCTGAGGTTCTTCCTCAGCTCTACCGGACACCATGACCACCACGCCCGCTGCTCGACCGACCTTGCAACTCACGCCCGCTGGTGAAGGCGACTTCGAAGCCCTGCTGGCCCTGCGCATGGCCGCGATGCGCGAAAGCCTGACGCGGCTGGGGCGCTTCGATCCGCAGCGTGCCAGAGAGCGGCTGAGCCGGGGCTTCAACCCGGCGCACACCCGCCACATCCTGCGGGATGGTGATCTGGTGGGCTTCGTGGTGGTGATTCCCCGGCCGCATGACCTGCTGCTCGACCACCTTTACATCCACCCCAGCGCACAGGGCGAAGGCATCGGCGGCTGGGTGATGCGGCAGGTGCTGGCGGAAGCCGACGTGGGGGCGATGCCGATGTCGGTCACGGCGCTCAAGCACAGCGACGCGACCCGTTTCTACCAGCGCCACGGCTTCATCCTGGAAGCCGAGGGCGAATGGGATCTCTACTTCCGCCGCCCGGCCCACCCGCCGAGCGACACCGATTGACCGACCGAGGCTGACAGACCTTGCATGGCGCCGACTGAAGACCTTGAACATGGCGAAGACTTCGCCCGCCTGCCCGAGACCGAGCGTGCCTTGGCGGCGGGCATCGTCGGCGAGTCGCCCACCGTGCAGCGGCGTGCCATGGCCAAGGCGATCACGCTGCTGGAATCGACCCGGTCGGACCACCGCCTGCGCGCCGACGCGCTGCTGAACGCCCTGCTGCCGCACACCGGTCGCTCGTTCCGGCTTGGCATCTCGGGCGTGCCGGGCGTGGGCAAGTCCACCTTCATCGAGGCGCTGGGGCTGTTCCTGATCGCGCAGGGGCACCGGGTCGCGGTGCTGGCGGTCGATCCGTCGTCGAGTGTTTCCGGCGGCTCGATCCTCGGTGACAAGACGCGCATGGAACACCTCTCGGTCCACCCGAGCGCCTACATCCGCCCCAGTCCGGCGTCGGGCACGCTGGGCGGCGTGGCCGAGAAGACCCGCGAGGCGATGCTGATCGCCGAAGCGGCCGGCTACGACGTGGTCATCGTCGAGACGGTCGGCGTCGGCCAGAGCGAGACGGCGGTGTCGGGCATGACGGACCTGTTCTGCCTGCTGCAACTGCCCAACGCGGGCGACGACCTGCAGGCGATCAAGAAGGGCGTGATGGAGCTGGCCGACCTGGTGGTCATCAACAAGGCCGACCTCGACCCGAACGCCGCCACCCGTGCCCGCGCCCAGATCACCAGCGCGCTGCGGCTGCTCGGCATGCACCAGTACCACGGTGGCGGCCACGGCGCCCACGGCGATCCGCACGGCCACGGCGGCGACCTGCTGTGGCAACCCCAGGTGCTGCAGCTCAGTGCGCTCAAGGGCGCCGGGCTGGACGAGTTCTGGGCGGCGGTCAGCCGTTTCCGCGGCTTGCAATCCGCCAGCGGCCGGCTCGACCAGCGCCGCCAGCAGCAGAGCCTGGCGTGGATGTGGGAGCGCATCGAGGCCGGTTTGCGCACCCGGTTCCGCGACCACGCCGCCGTGCGCGGCCAGCTCGCCGAGACCACCGAGCAGGTGCGCGGCGGGCGGCTCGCGGCGTCGGTGGCGGCGCGGCGGCTGCTCGATCTGCTGAACTGAACACACCGTTTTTCTGAATCCCCCGAATCCCCTGAATCGACCCCGAGGAGACCCTCCATGCATGACATCCAACAGATGCTCGAAGCCCAGCGCGCCAAGGCCCGCCTCGGCGGTGGGCAAAAGCGCATCGACGCCCAGCACCGCAAGGGCAAGCTGACCGCCCGCGAGCGGCTCGAACTGCTGTTCGACGAAGGCACCTTCGAGGAATGGGACATGTTCGTCGAGCACCGCTGCTCGGACTTCGGCATGGCCGACAACAAGATTCCCGGCGACGGCGTCGTCACCGGCTACGGCATGATCAACGGCCGCCTCGCCTTCGCCTTCAGCCAGGACTTCACCGTCTTCGGCGGCGCGCTCTCGGAAGCCCACGCCGAGAAGATCTGCAAGGTGATGGACCAGGCGATGAAGGTCGGCGCCCCGGTGATCGGCCTGAACGACTCGGGCGGCGCGCGCATCCAGGAAGGCGTGGCGTCCCTGGGCGGCTATGCCGAGGTGTTCCAGCGCAACGTGATGGCCTCGGGTGTCGTGCCGCAGATCAGCATGATCATGGGGCCGTGCGCGGGCGGGGCGGTGTACTCGCCGTCGATGACCGACTTCATCTTCATGGTGAAGGACTCGTCGTACATGTTCGTCACCGGCCCCGAAGTCGTGAAGACCGTGACGCACGAGGAAGTCACCGCCGAAGAGCTGGGCGGCGCGATCACGCACACGACCAAGAGCGGCGTGGCGGACGTGGCCTTCGACAACGACGTGGAGGCGCTGCTGATGCTGCGGCGCTTCTTCAACTACCTGCCGCTGAACAACCGCGAGAAGCCGCCCGTGCGCCCGAGCGGTGATCCGGCGGCGCGGCTGGACCACTCGCTCGACACGCTGGTGCCCGAGAACGCCAACAAGCCCTACGACATGAAGGAGCTGATCCTCAAGGTCGTGGACGACGGCGATTTCTTCGAGCTGCAGCCCGACTACGCCAAGAACATCGTCATCGGCTTCGCCCGCATGGAAGGCCAGACGATCGGCATCGTCGCCAACAACCCGCAGGTGCTGGCCGGCTGCCTCGACATCAAGTCGTCGATCAAGGCGGCGCGCTTCGTGCGGTTCTGCGATGCGTTCAACATCCCGGTGGTGACGTTCGTGGACGTGCCCGGTTTCATGCCCGGCACCTCGCAGGAGTGGAGCGGCATCATCAAGCACGGCGCCAAGCTGCTCTATGCGTATGCCGAATGCACGGTGCCGAAGGTCACGGTCATCACCCGCAAGGCGTATGGCGGCGCGTATGACGTGATGTCGTCCAAGCACCTGCGCGGCGACGTGAACTTCGCGTGGCCGAACGCCGAGATCGCGGTGATGGGGGCCAAGGGCGCGGTGGAAATCATCTTCCGCGAGGACAAGGGCGACCCGGCCAAGCTCGCCGCCAAGGAAGCCGAATACAAGGCCCGCTTCGCCAACCCGTTCGTGGCCGGCGCCCGCGGCTTCATCGACGACGTGATCCAGCCGCACGAAACGCGCAAGCGCATCTGCCGCTCGCTCGTGATGCTCAAGGACAAGAAGCTCGACAACCCGTGGCGCAAGCACGGGAACATCCCGCTGTGATGGGTCGGCAAGGAGAAAACCAGATGTTCACCAAGATCCTGATCGCCAACCGCGGCGAAATCGCCTGCCGCGTCATCCAGACCGCCCGCAAGATGGGCATCAAGACTGTCGCCGTCTACTCCGAGGCTGACAAGGAAGCGCGCCACGTCGAACTCGCGGACGAAGCGGTGCTGATCGGCCCGGCGCCGTCGCGCGAGTCCTACCTCGTCGCCGACAAGATCATCGCCGCGTGCAAGGCCACGGGGGCGCAGGCCGTCCATCCCGGCTACGGCTTCCTGTCCGAGAACGCGGCGTTCGCCCAGCGGCTCGAAGAAGAGGGCA
>NZ_JAAFKF010000151.1 GCF_013299175.1 Sphaerotilus sp. | reverse complement strand
CGACGGTCAGGCAAGTGTTCAACAGCAACACGCCCTGCCCCGCCCACGCCCGCAGGCTCCCCGACACCGGCAAGCCCAGCCCCAGGTCCGCCGCCAGTTCCTGCCGGATGTTGCGCAGGCTCGGCGGAATCTTCACCCCGTCGGCCACCGAGAACGCCAACCCCTCGGCCTCGCCCGGCCCGTGGTACGGATCCTGGCCAAGGATCACCACCCTCACCTGCTGCGGTGTCAGCGCCTCCAGCGCCCGCAGTGGCCGCGCCGGGTACACCTCGGCCCCAGCGGCCACCCGTGCATCAACCGCCCGGCACAGCGCCTCGCCGCGTGGACTGGCCACAAATGCCGCCACCAGGTCATCCCAGCCCGGCGCCACGTCCACCAGCGCCTCGGCCAGCGGCCGCGTCAAGCGGTTGTCGATCATCGGCGGAACAACTCGGCCAGTGCCAGACCCGGATCAGCCGCGCGCATGAACACCTCGCCGACGAGGAAGGCATGCACGTCCGCCGCCCGCATCCGTGCCACGTCCTGCGGCCCGAGGATGCCGGATTCGGTCACGAGCAACCGGTCTTCCGGCACCTCGGCCAGCAGGCCCAGCGTGGTGTCCAGCGTCACGTCGAAGCTGCGCAGATCGCGGTTGTTGATGCCCACCAGCGGCGTCTTCAGCCGCAGCGCGCGGTGTAGCTCCTCGCCGTCGTGGACCTCGACCAGCACGCTCATCCTGTGCGCCAGCGCCACCGCCTCCAGATCGGCCATCTGCGCATCATCGAGACACGCCGCGATCAGCAGGATGCAGTCCGCGCCCATCGCCCGCGCTTCATGGACCTGGTACTCGTCCACCATGAAGTCCTTGCGCAGCACCGGCAGTGCGCACGCCGCCCGCGCCTGTTCCAGGTAGACCACGGCGCCCTGAAAATACTGGACATCGGTCAGCACGCTCAGGCACGCAGCGCCATGGCGCTCGTAGCTCTGCGCGATCTCGGCCGGGCGGAAGTCGGGGCGGATCACGCCCTTGCTCGGGCTGGCCTTCTTGATCTCGGCGATGACGGCGGGCTGCGCCGCGGCGATCTTCGTGCGCAAGGCGGCCTCGAAATCGCGCACGTCGGTGCGTGCCTCTGCCTCGTCACGCAGGGAGGGCAGCGGGCGCCGCGCACGGGCGGCAGCCATCTCCTCGTGCTTGGTGACGACGATGCGGGCGAGGATGTCGGGGACACCGGGGGGAAGGGTTCGGCTCATGCTGCGGCCAATTCCTGCGTGCGGGTGACGAACTGCTTCAGGCGCTCGGCGGCCTGGCCATTGGCCAGCACCTCGCGGGCGCGCTCGATGCCCTCGGCCATGGTCGGGGCGACATTGGCTGCGTACAGCGCCACACCGGCATTGAGCATGACGATGTCGCGCGCCGGACCGGGTTCGTTGTCCAGCACCGCTTGCAGCAAGGCACGCGACTGCGCAGGCGTCTCGACCTTGAGCGAGCGGTTGCTGGCCATCGTCAGGCCGAAGTCCTCGGGGTGGACCTCGTACTCGCGGATCTCGCCGTTGCGCAGTTCGCCCACCAGCGTCCCGGCCCCCAGCGACACCTCGTCCATGCCGTCGCGGCCATAGACCACCAGCGCGTGCTCGGCGCCGAGCCGCTGCAGCGCCCGGACCTGGATGCCGACCAGATCGGGGTGGAACACGCCCATCAGGATGTTCGGCGCATCGGCCGGGTTGGTCAGCGGGCCGAGGATGTTGAAGATCGTGCGCACGCCGAGTTCGCGCCGCACCGGGCCGACGTTCTTCATCGCCGGGTGGTGGTTGGGGGCGAACATGAAGCCGATGCCGGTGTCGGCGATGCACTGCGCGACCGCCTGCGGGGACAGCGTCATCGGCACGCCCAGGGCTTCGAGCACGTCGGCGCTGCCGGACTTGCTGGAGACGCCGCGGTTGCCGTGCTTGCTCACCCGCGCCCCCGCCGCGGCGGCGACGAACATCGAGCAGGTCGAGATGTTGAACGTGTGCGAACCGTCACCACCGGTGCCGACGATGTCCACGAGGTGCGTGCGGTCGGCGACATGGACCTTGACGGCGAACTCGCGCATGACCTGCGCGGCGGCGGTGATCTCGCCGATCGTCTCCTTCTTGACGCGCAGGCCGACCAGCAGCGCCGACATCATCACCGGCGACATCTCGCCCCCCATGATGCGGCGCATCAGCGTCAGCATCTCGTCGTGGAAGATCTCGCGGTGGTCGATGACGCGGCCGAGGGCTTCGGCGTCGGTGATCAGGGAACGGACGGCACTCATCGGGCGGACTCCAGGAAATTCTTGAGCATCGCGTGGCCGTGCTCGCTGAGGATGGATTCGGGGTGGAACTGGACGCCTTCGATGGCCAGTTCGCGGTGGCGCACGCCCATGATCTCGCCGTCCGCGCTGGTGGCGGTGACGAGCAGTTCAGGGGGCAGCGTGGCGCGCTCGATCGCCAGCGAGTGGTAGCGCACGACGCTGAACTGCTCGGGCAGGCCGGCGAAGACGCCGCGCTGGTCGGTCGTGATCGTGTCGGACTTGCCGTGCATCTGCACCTGCGCCCGCACGATGTTCCCGCCGAACGCCGCGCCGATGCTCTGGTGGCCCAGGCACACGCCGAGGATCGGCAGCCGGCCGGCGAAGTGGCGGATCGACTCGATGCAGATACCGGCCTCCGCAGGCGAGCACGGCCCCGGCGACAGCACCAGCCGATCGGGCTTCAGCGCCTCGATCTCGGCGATGGAAATCTCGTCGTTGCGGTGCACCCGCACGTCCTCGCCGAGTTCGGCGAAATACTGGACGAGGTTGAAGGTGAAGGAGTCGTAGTTGTCGATCATCAGCAGCATGGGGGTTCTCCTTCTTCGCCTCAGAAACCTTCTTCGACCAGTTCGGCGGCGCGGATCAGCGCCCGCGCCTTGTGCTCGGTCTCTCTCCACTCCATCTCGGCCACCGAATCGGCCACCACCCCCGCCGCCGCCTGCACGTACAGGGTGCCGTTCTGCACGATGCCGGTGCGGATGGCGATCGCCACGTCCATGTCCCCCGCGAAGCTGAGGTAGCCGCAGGCGCCGCCGTAGATCCCGCGCTTGACCGGCTCCAGCTCGTCGATCAGCTCCATCGCCCGGATCTTGGGTGCCCCGGTCAGCGTGCCGGCCGGGAAGGTGGCGCGCAGCACGTCCATGTTGCTGGTGCCGTCCTTCAGCAGCCCCTCGACGTTGCTGACGATGTGCATGACGTGCGAGTACCGCTCGACGACGAAGGCTTCGGTGACCTTGACGCTGCCTGTTTTGGCGATGCGGCCGATGTCGTTGCGGGCCAGGTCGATCAGCATCAGGTGCTCGGCGCGTTCCTTCGGGTCGGCGAGCAGCTCGGCCTCGGTGACCTTGTCGTGCTCGGGGCTGGTGCCGCGTGGCCGCGTGCCGGCCAGCGGGCGGATCGTCACCTTGTCGCCGTCCAGCGTGTGCTCGTGGCGAACGAGGATTTCGGGCGAGGCGCCGACGATCTGGAAATCGCCCATGTCGTAGAAGTACATGTACGGCGACGGGTTGAGCGTGCGCAAGGCCCGGTAGAGCGACAGCGGCGAAGCGGTGTACCGCTTGCTCAGGCGCTGGCCGATCTGCACCTGCATCAGGTCGCCCGCCGCGATGTATTCCTTGCTGCGGTGGACGGCGGCGAGGTAGTCGGCCTGGGCGAAGGGCCGCTCGACCGGCTGCGGCGGCGTGCGCTCCACCACCGGGGCGACGACCGACTGGCGCAGCCGCTCGTTCAGCGCCACCAGCCGGGCTTGTGCGCGGGCATAGGCGTCGGGCTGCTGCGGGTCGGCGTAGACGATCAGGTAGAGCCGGCCCGACAGGCTGTCGATCACCGCCAGCTCCTCGGTCTGCAGCAGCAGGATGTCGGGCGTGTCGAGTCCGCCGGTTTTCTGCACCTTGGCCAGCCGCGGCTCCATGTAGCGCACAGCGTCGTAGCCAAAGTACCCCGCCAGCCCGCCGCAGAAGCGTGGCAAACCCGGCCGCAGCGCCACCTTGAACCGCTGCTGGTACGCCTCGATGAAGTCGAGCGGGTTGCCGTCGTGGCGCTCGACGACCTGGCCGTCGGTGACCACTTCGGTGATGCCGAGTGTCGTGCGCAGCAGCGTGCGCGCCGGCAGGCCGATGAAGGAGTAGCGCCCGAACCGCTCGCCGCCGACGACGGACTCCAGCAGGAAGCTGTGCGGCTGGCCCCCGGCGAGCTTCAGGTAGAGCGACAGCGGGGTTTCCAGGTCGGCGAAGGCTTCGCTGACGAGCGGGATGCGGTTGTAGCCCTGTTCGGCCAGGCGCTTGAATTCGAGTTCGGTGATCACGGTGTGCGCTCCATCGGCCCACCGGCATGCTCGCGTGTCGAAACGACTTCAGGGGATCGCGTGCGTGCCGCGGGCCTGGTTTGATCGGGGGGTGCGGCGCGGTCCGGGGACACGCGGCGACAGACATCAGCAGATCGGGTCAGGCGTCGGCTTCAGCGACGCCAGGGCCAGGCTCCCCGGTCTTGCGACCCGGCGGTGCGGCCGATGCTGTGGTGTTTGCGCGAGAAAAACATGGTGCGGTCAGTGTAGCAGCGCATCCAGCCGATCGACATGCGCCAGCGCCGGCACCGCCCGGATCGGCTCGCCGTGGTTGTAGCCATAGGTCACCAGCACGACCGGACAGCCGGCCGCGTGCCCGGCCTGCGCGTCGTTGCGGGAGTCGCCGACCATCAGCGTCTGCGCCGGCAGCGTGCCCAGTGCCTTGCAGGTTTCCAGCAGCGGCAGCGGATCGGGTTTCTTCCGGGCAAAGCTGTCGCCGCCGAAGACGAACTCGAAGAACCCGTCCAGTCCCTTGCTCGCGAGCAGCGGCCGGGCAAACGCCACCGGCTTGTTCGTCAGGCAGGCCAGCCGCAAACCCGCGTCGCGCAGGCGCTGCAAGCCTTCGACGACACCGGGGTACACGTCCGAATGCTGGCCGTTGAGCACCAGGTAATGCCGCTGGTAGGCCGCCCACGCTGCGTCATACCGCCCGGCATCCGCGCCGACATGCGCCAGCGTCGAGCGGATCAGGTGCTCGCTGCCCTGGCCGACGGTGTGCTCGACGAAAGCGCGGTCCACGACGGGAAGGCCAAGTTCGGTCAGCGTCAGGCGCAGCACGGCCACGAAATCGCCGAGGGTATCCACCATGGTGCCGTCGAGATCGACGATGGCGGCTTGGAAAGGGATCAGAGGCATGGGTTCAGGCGACGGTAGTTTCCCGCAGTGTCGCCCGTGTGTCGCCCGGCGGCGAGCAGATCGTCGGATAGTCACCTGCCGAACCCCGCACAGGAGACCTCGCCATGACCGCCCGCGCCACCTTCACCCGCATGGAAGACAGCACCGCCGCCGACTGGCAGCTCATCGGTGGCGAGTACCTGCGCTTCGCCCGCACCCTGCCCGACCGGCTGATCGCGCACCTGCGCCTGCTGGAGGGCGACTACGGCGGTTTCCCGGTCGATCGCTGGACCCACTGCCTGCAGACCGCCACCCGGGCGCTGCGCGACGGGCGCGACGAGGAGTACGTGGTCTGTGCGCTGCTGCACGACATCGGCGACACGCTGGGCAGCTTCAACCACGCGGACGTGGCCGCCGCGATCGTCCAGCCCTTCGTCGGTGAGGCCAACCACTGGATGGTGCAGCACCACGCCATCTTCCAGGGCTACCACTTCTTCCACCACATCGGCCTGGACCGCAACCTGCGCGACCGCTTCCGCGACCACCCGCACGCCGCGCACACCGCCGAGTTCGTCGCCCTCTACGACAACCCCGCCTTCGACGCCGACGCCGAGACCCTGCCGATCAGCACCTTCGAGCCGATGCTGCGGCGCGTGTTCGCGCAACCGAAGCAGTCGCTCTACAAGGCGGCACTCGCCCCCATGGCCGCACCCGCACCGATGGAGTAACCACCATGCACATCCCCTGCCTGCAAGACCAGGTCAGTCCCGAAGAATGGCAACTGCGCTGCGACCTCGCGGCGGCCTACCGGCTGGTCGCCCTCCATGGCTGGAGCGATCTGGTCTTCACCCACATCAGCGCCCGCCTGCCCGGCCCTGACCACCACTTCCTGATCAACCCCTACGGGCTGATGTTCGAGGAGATCACCGCGTCATCGTTGATCCGCATCGACCAGGCGGGCCACAAGCTGCAGGACAGCCCCTTCCCGGTCAACCCGGCCGGCTTCACGATCCACAGTGCGGTCCATGCCGTGCGGGACGATGCGCAGTGCGTGCTGCACACCCACACGCGGGCGGGCGTGGCCGTCGCTGCGCAGCAATGCGGCGTGCTGCCGATCTCGCAGCAGAGCACCTTCGTGCTGGCCTCGCTGGCGTACCACGGCTACGAGGGCGTGGCGTTCCGGCCGGACGAACAGCCGCGCCTGCAGGCCGACCTC
>NZ_JAAFKF010000150.1 GCF_013299175.1 Sphaerotilus sp. | reverse complement strand
CCACCACCACAACGATTCAGACGGTCCGCCAAGGTCCGACAAACCAGAAAAAGCCCTTGAGAATCAACGCTCTAGGGCTTTTTTCATGGCACCAACCTGATTACCCCCTCTGTACACCGGCAGCAACATCTGCACGGCGGCGACGCCACGCGAGCAGGCCCGCACCTGAGACGAACATCAGCGCCGAGGCAGGCTCTGGCACAGGCGCCACAGCGGCCTGGAACGAAATGCTGTCGAAATAGGCGCGGGTGGCGGTCCCGGTATAGGCCCCGAACAGAGGAGCCGTCGTGGGATTCGCGGCCCAGACATCGCTCACGATACGGCCTTGTGCGACAGGCAATGCACCACCCACCACGCTGAAGACTTCGCTGCTGTCCACGTACCAGCGCAGCGCATCGCCGCTGGCATCGAATGCATAGGTGTGCAGCCCTGCAGAGGCATCAAAACCCAGATTGACCGTGCGGTACTGTGCTCCCACATCTGCTTGGTAATAGCTGACTTGCATCCGGGTCGGGTCTTGGCCCTGGATGTGCATCCCGACCAGGTCGGTGGGTGTGCCGACCAGTGCGCCGGTGTACTTCATGAAATCCGTGACCACGCCCTGACCACTGGCCGCTTTCAGCACGGCGGTGTAGCGGCCCATCCCATAGGTGTCGGTGCTGACCAACTGCCCCGAGGTGGACGAGCGCCCACCACACTGCTCCGGCGCCCAAGCACAGGGCGAGGTGTTCAGACGCAACTCCATCTGGCCACCGGCATAGGCGACATGGTCAGCCCGCCAGTCGTTGTCCACGGGTCCACCCGCGAACACATCGTTCGAGCGGACCCAGCGGCCCAGATCTTGGCTGTCCAGACCATCTGCAAATGACGATCCAGCCGCGTGGACATACCCAGACAACGGCAGCATCGCCAGTGCCAACGCAAGGGACTTGAGAGGGTGGTGATAAGCGGGCATGAGTGGGTGCAATTTGGGTTAATTTGAACAATCTGATCAAACAGACCGTACTGATACCCCCAAGCCTAGGCATTGCCTGCCCGCTCTACACCCCCTCAGTCAGGGACTTCCACACACTTTTCGACCGACGAGGCGACCTGATGTGGAAAATTCACACAGAATTCCCGCAGCGCAGCGTTCAGCGGCGTGCGCCGCCACCGTGTGTCGGCGCAGGGCCACGGCGCTCGATGTGGCGGAAGGTGATCCGGCCCTTGGTCATGTCGTAGGGCGACAGCTCCAGCGACACGGCATCCCCGGCGAGGATGCGGATGTGGTGTTTGCGCATCTTGCCGGAGGTGTAGGCGATCAGTTGATGGCCGTTCTCCAGCGTCACGCGAAAACGCGAGTCAGGGAGCACCTCGGTGACGCTGCCATTCATGGCGATCAGTTCTTCTTTGGCCAAATGGGCCTCCTGTGAAATGGACGTGATGCGAGTCCAGCGAAGAGCGCATGGAGAGCGCCGCTACACAGATCTTTTGGAGAAAAGGAGTGCAAGCGTGACGCAAAAACAAAACAGCTGCAAAGTCCGGACGACTTTACAGCGCGTTTGTCCAGTTTACTCTTGCGGGGCCGTCTTGCCAAATTGACCGGCTGGACAGCCTCTTCACTCACTTAGAGCGGTGCACCAACTGCGCACAGACATTGCGCCCCGTGACGGTCAGACGCAGGCTGCCACCGTGCCACTCCAGCCAGTTCAAGGCCACGTAATCCTCGATGAGCGATGTATCGATCAGGTCTGCACGGCGCCTGCCCAGGAACTCGACTGTTGGCAGCAATGCCGACCGCAGCACCTCCAGATGTGGCGGTGGCGGTTGATCGTCCCTGCCCACCTGGGCGGTCGGGTGCCGTGAACCGGTCATGGTGCTCTCCAGTCGTTGGGGGACCATAGCACCATTCATGCCCAGCTGACCTAGGCACGTCCCTAAGGTGCGTCGAGGTACCGCTCGATCAGGCCAAAGAACCGGTCATAGAACACCCCAGCCGGGATGGTCTCGCTGGCCACCTTGACCAAGGAGTCATCGCTCGACGACACCGGCAGCGACAGCGACCCGATCGCGCTCACCCCCAGGCTGGCGGAGTTGGGGTTCTTCTTGAGCGAGTAGCGGTCCTGCACCGCATTGACGAAGGCGATCGTCGAAGGCGGATCGCTCGCCGCAGCCGACGCGGCCGTCACCTCCGGTACGCAGACGATGTGGAACTCGATCTGGACATGCACTTCCGCCTCGGGCTGGAAGCTCTTGCGGCCATTCACGGCGTCTGGACGTACCGCCGAGGTGATGACGTAGCCTTGGCTGAGCAAGGCACGCCGGGCCGCTTCGCAGGTGGCCGAGACACCCGAGGTGAACACGCGCGAAAAGGTCTCGGTCGAGGCGAACGCCTCGTTGAGGTAGACCCGGCTCGCGGCCTTGTTCGACGCAGCAGGCGAACCCGCGCATGCGCCCAGCAGTGCCGCCGCGACCAGCCACACAGCCCACAGACCCGACCGAGCCACCAGCCGCATGGTCTGCTCCTGGTTCAGCGCGCCGGGCGGCGTCCGCCAGCCTTGGCCTTGGGCGCGGGTTTTTCCGGGATGGCGGACTCCGGCGCGGCGGTGAACAGCTTGGCAGCGCGGCTCTTGATTTCGAGCAGTTCGGTCGGCGTCACCGAGTAGCGCGCCGCCATCACATCGACCGTGATGCTGAACTCGACATCCTTCTTGCCGTTCGTCAGCAGACCCGACGTGAACTCGTAATCCTCGTCGTGCGCCGGGAAGCCATCGGTGTCCAGATCGTGGTCCTCGTAGCGGACGTTACCGATCTCGCCACTGGCCATGTCCAGCAGTCCGGTGGACTTGATGAGGCCGTCGGACAGTTCGTCGATGATGGCGATGGGCAGTTTCAGGTCCATGTTCAGGGGTTCCGTTGAGGGCGCCGGATGATGCCACAGCCCCTGCGCCGCGATCTGCGATCATCGCCGGATGACTTCCTGCATCGCCGTCATCGACTTCGAAACCACCGGCATCTCGCCCCAGATGGGCGACCGCGCCACCGAGGTGGCCATCGTGCTACTAGACCAGGTCCACGGCCGGGTGGTCGATCGCTTCCAGAGCCTGATGTTCACTGGCGTCCACATCCCGGCCTTCATCAGCCAGCTCACGGGCATCACCAACGCCATGGTGCGCAGCGCACCGACCGCCGTGCAGGTCATGTCCGAGGCAGCGCGCTTCGTCGGCACGGCGCCGATAGTGGCGCACAACGCCGCCTTCGACCGCAAGTTCTGGCAGGCCGAGCTGGCGCAGGTCGGGCTGGCGGCGCCCCACCCGTTTGCCTGCACGGTGATGCTGTCGCGGCGCCTGTATCCGCACGCCCCCAACCACCAGCTCGGCACGCTGGTCGATTTCCACCGCCTGCCCCGCACTGGTCAGGCGCACCGGGCGATGGCCGACGCGGAGATGGCCGCAGCCCTGCTCGCCCGCATCCAGCAGGATCTGCGCGGCCCGAGCGGCACCGGACGCGCTGACCACGACTGGTTGATGCAGGTGCAGGCGTGCCCCAAAGCGAAGCTTGGGCGCTTGCTGGCCACAGCATCCCAGACATGACGCCCACCCCACGACATCCCACCCACGCACGGACTCCACCCATGACCGTCTCCGTCTACCCCCACCTGCTCGCCCCGCTCGACCTCGGTTTCACGACGCTGAAGAACCGCGTGCTCATGGGTTCCATGCACGTCGGACTGGAGGAAGCCAAGGATGGCTTCGCCCGCATGGCCGCGTTCTATGCCGAGCGCGCCCGCGGTGGCGTCGGCCTGATCGTCACGGGGGGCATCGCACCCAACGACCAGGGACGCCCGATGCCCGGTGGCGCCTGCATGACCACCCAGGCCGAGGCCGACAAGCACCGTGTGGTGACGCAGGCCGTGCATGAGGCGGGGGGCAAGATCGCCATGCAGATCCTGCACTTCGGCCGCTACGCCTACCACCCCGAGCTGGTCGCCCCCAGCGCGTTGAAAGCGCCGATCAGCCCCTTCCGCCCACGGGCGCTGACGGGGGAGGAAATCGAGCAGACGATCGACGACTACGTGCGCGCCGCCGCCCTCGCGCAGAGTGCGGGCTACGACGGCGTGGAAATCATGGGCTCCGAGGGCTACCTGATCAACGAGTTCATCGCCGCGCAGACCAACCAGCGCGATGACGAGTGGGGCGGCGCCTACGAGAACCGCATCCGCTTCGCGCTGGAGATCGTGCGGCGGACGCGGGCACAGGTCGGGGCGAACTTCATCCTGATCTTCCGGCTGTCGATGCTCGACCTGATCGAGGGCGGCTCGACGCAGGCCGAGGTCGTGCAGCTCGCGCAGGCGCTGGAGGCCGCGGGCGTGACGATCCTGAACACCGGCATCGGCTGGCACGAGGCACGCATCCCGACCATCGCCACCAAGGTGCCGCGCGCCGCCTTCGCCTGGGTGACGCAGGGCCTCAAGGGCAAGGTCGGCATCCCGCTGATCACCACCAACCGCATCAACACGCCCGAGATTGGCGAGCAGATCCTGGCGGACGGCATGGCCGACATGGTGTCGATGGCGCGCCCGTTCCTCGCCGACGCCGACTTCGTGCGCAAGGCCGCCGAGGGCCGCGCCGACGAGATCAACACCTGCATCGGCTGCAACCAGGCGTGCCTGGACCACACCTTCGGCGGCAAGATCACCTCGTGTCTGGTGAACCCGCGGGCGTGCCACGAGACGATCCTGATCGAGCGTCCTGCCACCACGAAAGCGCGGGTGGCCGTGGTCGGGGCCGGGCCGGCGGGCTTGGCGTTCGCGACGACGGCGGCGCGGCGCGGGTTCGACGTGACGCTGTTCGATGCCGGCAGCGAGATCGGCGGTCAGTTCAACATCGCCAAGCAGGTGCCGGGCAAGGAGGAGTTTTTTGAAACGTTGCGTTACTTTGGCAAGCAGATCGAACTTACCGGCGTGACGCTGAAGCTGAACCACCGCGTCGCCGCGCAGGAGTTGCTGGACGCCGGTTTCCGCCATGTCGTGCTCGCCACCGGGGTCACGCCGCGCACGCCGGACATCCCCGGCATCGACCATCCCAAGGTGGTCGGCTACCTCGACGTGCTGCGCGACAAGTGCGCCGTGGGGCACAAGGTGGCACTGATCGGTGCGGGCGGCATCGGCTTCGACGTGGCGGAATACCTGCTGCACGAAGGCACCAGCCCGAGCCTCGACAAGGCCAAGTTCTTCGCCGAATGGGGCGTGGACACAGCCTATGCCCACCGCGGTGGCCTCACCCCGGCGCACATCGAGCCGAGTCCGCGCAAGGTGACGCTGCTGCAGCGCAAGGCGAGCAAGGTCGGCGATGGCCTGGGCAAGACGACGGGCTGGATTCACCGCACCTCGCTGAAGAACCGGCAGGTGGAGATGGTCAATGGCGTGACCTACCGCCGCATCGACGACGAGGGCTTGCACCTCACGGTCGGCGAGCGCGACATCACGCTGGCGGTGGACACCGTGGTGCTGTGCGCGGGGCAGGAGCCGCAGCGCGGGTTGCAAGCCGCACTGCAGGCGGCGGGCTGCGCGGTCCACTTGATCGGCGGCGCCGACGTGGCCGCCGAGCTGGACGCCAAGCGCGCCATCAAGCAGGGCACCGAGCTGGCGCTGGGCTTTGATCCGGCCGCCGCCGAAGCGGGCGCGCAGGCAGCGCCGGTCGCCACGCTGTCCGAGCGCCTGCCCGCCGCCGTCGCGCAAAGCCTCGCGCACTGGCACCGCATGGTGGCGCAGGGCGACCTGAGCGAACTCGGCGCGATCCTGCACCGCAAGGCCGTCTTCCGCTCGCCGATGGCGCACACGCCCTACCCGAGCGCGCAGGTGGTGCAACTGATCCTGAGCACGGTCAGCAAGGTCTTCGCAGACTTCACCTACCACCGCGAGATGGCCAGCGCGGACGGGCACAGCGTGATGCTGGAGTTCAGCGCCAGCGTCAACGGCAAGTCGCTCAAGGGCGTGGACCTGATCCAGTTCGATGCCGAGGGCAAGATCACCGAGTTCGAGGTGATGGTGCGGCCGATGAGCGGACTGCAGGCGCTGGGCGACGAGATGGGGCAGCGGCTGGCGCCCTACCTGGCCGCGTACCAGGCGGCCAAGGCAGGCAAACCGGGCGCCTGACCGAGCGCAGCAGGCCCGAACTGCGGTTAAACTGCACGCCGCCAGGAGAGAGCCGCGCCCAGAGCCGGCCGCCGAAGGCGCAGAGGCCCGCTTGAAACCGGGTTTCGAACGCTCAGGCAAAAGGACTGGCAAACGTCGCCCTCAGGGCGGCGTCACCTCACTGGAGAGAGACCGCGCGGTGCCTCGACCAACAGGTCAGCAGCGATCGCGGTCCACCGAAGGGGCAAGCGCGACACCGGCCACACCGGGGTCGCGTCAATCTCTCAGGTAAAGCGGACAGCGAGGGCACCACCACCGACATCGGTGGACCGATCCGTTCAAGATCCGTTGCCTTCGAGAAGCCTGCCCATGTCCGCTCCCCTGCTGCAAACCCCGTTGCACGCCCTCC